>NZ_CANDOD010000016.1:0-150166 GCF_947387585.1 Grimontia sp. SpTr1 | reverse complement strand
ATTCGAACCTTCGAAGGCGGAGCCGTCAGATTTACAGTCTGATCCCTTTGGCCACTCGGGAATCCCACCACGAGTTACTCTAGTTGTAAGCTGCACCGCGGAAATCAAACGAACATCGCGATGAAGCGCAGTAAGTGGTGGTGGGAGAAGGATTCGAACCTTCGAAGGCGGAGCCGTCAGATTTACAGTCTGATCCCTTTGGCCACTCGGGAATCCCACCACGCTGTGCGGGGCGCATATTATCAAACGAAGCATGTCTGTAAAGCACTTTTCTCGAAAATGCTGTGCGTTTGCTGGTTTTTTCGGCGTTGAAACAATTGATTGACAGGAAACCGGGAATTTTGCCGAGTTTTAGGAATCCAACAGGGGTTTTATGGGGTACTCAGATGGAATCTAGAGCGCCTCTTTCCGCCGACTGCTGGCAGGTAAATCTTTTGTTGGATTTACATTTCTTTACCGCACGCAGGATAGGCATAGAGTAGACTATCGCGAGATGTCATTTACGGTTAATAAAATGAAAAATAAAGTCCTTTTCGCCGCCGTTGTTGTACTTGGCGCTGCTGGCTTTTTTGCCTTGCAGGGTGAAAGTGAAGCCGCGGACAAACCTTCAGCGCGTCCTGCGAGACCCGCTATTGCTGTTGCTACTGCCCAAGTTGAATCGCGCCCGGTTGCGCGAAGCCTTTCTTTGATTGGTAACCTCAAGTCCGAAAACTCTGTCGTGATTGCCCCCGAAGTGGCAGGCAAGATTGAAGCGGTTTATGTGAAAGCCGGTCAACAAGTGAAAGAGGGCGATCCTCTGTTGACGTTGGATTCTGCCAAATCTGAAGCCGCTGTTGCAGAAGCGCAGGCATTCCATAAAGACGAACTGCGTAAACTCAATGAGTTCTCCAAACTTCATAAGCGTGGTGCGCTGACCAAAACAGAACTTGATGCCCAACAAGCCAGCGTCGATGTTGCCAAAGCCCGTTTGGATGCAGCGAAATCCGATCTGGATGACCGTTTCATCAAAGCGCCGTTCAATGGCACCGTCGGCCTAGTGGATATCACCCGCGGTCAGCTAGTGTCAGTGGGCGAATCACTGCTGCACCTCGACGACCTTTCCCAAATGCAATTGGACGTGAATGTGCCAGAGCAATACCTGTCTGAGCTCAGCAAAGACATTGATGTAGTGGCCAATTCCAAAGCATGGCGAGGCAAAAACTTCGAAGGCAAGCTCACAGCCGTCGACTCCCGCGTGAACAATGACTCCTTGAATCTGCGTGCGCGTATCGACATCAACAATGACGATCGTCTGCTGCGTCCGGGCATGATGATGGAAGCGACCATGGGCTTTGCGCCAACGGTCAGCGCGGTTATTCCGGTGCAGGCTATTGAGTACTCAGGGACCAAGCGCTTTGTGTATCTGGTGGATGACAAAGGCATCGCGAACCGCACCGAAGTGAAACTTGGCGCGCGTATCGACAATCTGGTGACCGTCGAAAGTGGTCTCGAGATTGGCGATCGCATCGTCGTGCAGGGTCTGGTGAGCATGCGTGACGGCACCAAAGTGAACGATCTGACCGCGAAGGGTGAGGGCAAGTAAATGTGGCTCTCAGATGTCTCTGTTAAGCGACCCGTTGTCGCGATTGTTCTGAGCCTGCTGCTCCTCGTTTTCGGTATCGTATCCTTCAGCAAGCTTGCGGTCCGTGAATACCCGGATATCGACAGCCCGGTTGTGTCTGTGATGACCCGCTATGCAGGCGCGTCCGCCAGCATCATGGAAAGTCAGATCACCCAGGTGTTGGAAGATGAGCTTTCCGGTATCAGCGGTATTGAGGAAATTACCTCTGTCAGCCGCAATGGTATGTCGCGTATTACCGTCGAGTTCAACATCGACTGGAACCTGACTGAAGGGGTCAGTGATGTACGTGATGCAGTCGCTCGTGCACAGCGACGACTGCCGGATGAAGCCGACGAGCCAATTGTGTCCAAGTCCAATGGCTCCGGTGAAGCCTCCATTTATATCAACCTTGCCTCGCCGGAAATGGACCGTACTCAGCTCACCGAATACGCGCAGCGTGTGCTGGAAGACAAATTCAGCCTGCTGACGGGCGTGAGTTCGGTGGAACTTTACGGCGCGCTGTACAAAGTGATGTATGTGCGACTCGATCCGGTACTGATGGCGGGACGTGGCGTAACGACTTCTGACATTACTTCCGCGCTTCGCCGCGAAAACCTCGAAAGCCCGGGTGGTGAAATCCGCAACGACATCACTAAGATGACGGTGCGTACCGAACGCATGTACCAGACACCGGAAGATTTCGATTATTTGGTGGTTCGCACGGCGAGCGACGGCAGCCCGATTTACCTCAAAGATGTGGCCGATGTATACATCGGCTCCCAAAACGAAAACGCGACCTACAAAAACAACGGCGTGAATAACCTCAGTTTGGGTATTGTGCCGCAGTCTGATGCCAATCCGTTGAACGTGGCAATCGCGGTTCGCGAACTGGTGGATGAATTTCAGCCCTTCCTGCCTGAAGGCGCGAAACTGTGGGTCGATTATGACTCCACCGTATTTATCGAACGTTCGATTGATGAGGTCTACAGCACCCTGTTTGTTACTGGCGCGCTGGTGATTCTGGTGCTGTATATCTTCATCGGACAGGTGCGGGCAACACTCATCCCCGCGGTAACGGTGCCGGTGTCGCTGATTTCTGCCTTTATTGCTGCGTACTTCTTTGGCTTCTCCATCAACCTGTTGACCCTGATGGCGCTGATTCTGGCGATCGGTCTGGTGGTGGATGACGCCATCGTGGTGGTCGAGAACATGTTCCACCACATTGAGAAAGGCGAAACCCCGCTGGTGGCAGCGTTTAAAGGTACGCGTGAGGTGGGCTTTGCGGTGGTGGCGACCACAGCCGTTCTGGTGATGGTATTCCTGCCTATTTCCTTTATGGAAGGCATGGTCGGCAAGCTGTTTACTGAGTTCTCCGTGCTGTTGGCGATGTCGGTGATTTTCTCCTCAATCGTCGCACTAACGTTAACCCCAGTGCTCGGCAGCAAAATTCTCAAGGCCAACGTGAAACGTGGCGCGTTCAACCGCATGGTCGATAATTTCTTTGAGAAGTTCGAGAACGGCTATCGCGCTGCGGTTACTGTGGCGGTGAAAGCACGTTTTGCAGCGCCACTCATCATTCTCGCCTGTATCGGCGGCAGTGCTTACCTGATGAAAAACCTGCCTGCGCAATTAGTGCCACAGGAAGACCGTGGCGTGTTGATGGCCTTTGTAAAAGGCGCAGAAGGCACGGCGTACAACCGTATGGTTGGCAACATGGAAGAAGTGGAACGTCGCTTGATGCCTTTGGTTGATCAAGGTGTTCTTACCTCTATCAGCATGCAAGCGCCAGCGTTCGGAGGCATGGCCGGCGACCAGACAGGCTTCGTGATTATGCAGCTCGAAGACTGGAACAACCGCGATCAAACTGCAGCGCAGGTGTTGGGCGAAGTGCGTAAAGCACTGGGCGGTATTCCAGATATCTTCGTCCGTGCCTTTATGCCGGGTTTCCGTGGTGGTTCAAGTGAGCCTGTTCAGTTCATTCTGGGTGGTCCTGACTATCAGGAACTGAATAAATGGGCGCAAGTGCTACTGGATGAAGCCAAAGCCAGTCCTATCCTTCAAGGTGCGGATCTGGATTACGCGGAAACCACCCCAGAGTTGGTGGTGAGCATTGACCGCAAGCGAGCGGCTGAGCTGGGTATCAGTGCAGATGAAGTATCCAACACCATGGAAATCATGCTGGGTGGCAAGAGTGAAACCACTTTTGTTGACCGTGGTGAAGAGTTTGACGTTTACCTGCGCGGTGATGAAGCGCGCTTCAACAGCAAAGATGACATCAGCCAAATCTACATGCGCACCCGCAATGGCGATCTGGTGAGTCTCGACACCCTTGCTGAAGTGGAAGAGGTCGCATCAGCGCAGACCTTACGCCATTTCAACAAGCAAAAGTCGATCACCCTGAAAGCCAACCTTGGCGACGGTTACACCTTGGGTAATGCGCTAGATTTCCTTGATGCTAAAGCGATTGAGCTGCTGCCTGCAGATATCACCATCAGCTATGCGGGTGAATCGGCAGAGTTCAAAGATAACCAAAGCAGCATTCTGATCGTCTTTGGTTTGGCTTTGCTGGTGGCTTATCTGGTTCTGGCCGCGCAGTTTGAAAGCTTTGTGAACCCGCTGGTGGTAATGCTGACAGTACCGATGGGGATTTTCGGTGGCTTTGTTGGTCTTTGGTTAACCAGTCAGGGACTCAACATCTACTCGCAAATCGGGATGATCATGTTGATTGGTATGGTGACCAAGAACGGTATTCTTATCGTTGAATTTGCCAACCAGCTCCGTGACCGTGGCGAACCGTTCGAGAAGGCGATCATTGATGCAGCGGTGCGTCGTCTGCGCCCAATCATGATGACGGCCTTTACCACCATTATTGGTGCTATTCCGCTGATTATCTCAACGGGCGCTGGCTACGAAAGCCGTGTGGCGGTTGGTACGGTGATTTTCGCCGGCATGACCTTCGCGACGACGGTAACCCTGTTCGTCATCCCAGCGATGTACCGACTGTTGTCTGTGAAGACGCACTCTCCGGGTTACGTAGAAGCGCAGCTCAATGCCGAGCTTGAGAAATTCAAGCCGCATCGTCCAGGTCATGGTGACTTTGAGCCGCATTGATGAAAACACAGGAAGAGCAGATCCTAGAATCCTAGGTCTGCTCTTTTGTTTTCCAGCGTCCGTTGGTATGTTTTACAACCATAGCCACCGAATAAATAACGAAGATAAAGGAAGCCAGTCATGTCGGATAAACTGACCCAAGAACAACAAGATCAGCTGGATGCAGCAACGTTTCGTCGTTTCCTGTCTCATCTGGATAATCACAAAGAAGTGCAGAACATCGATTTGATGATTCTGGCGGACTTCTGCCGTAACTGCTTGGGTAAATGGTACAAAGCCGAAGCCGATAATGCAGGCATTGAAGTGAGTGACGATGAAGCTCGAGAGCGCGTTTACGGCATGCCTTACAGTGAGTGGAAAGTGAACCACCAACTCCCGGCGACTGATGAGCAAATGGCGGCATTCAACGCACGTCAGAAAGCCAAAGAAGGCAAATAAGCCTCACATTGAGATAAAAAGCGCCGCAAGGGCGCTTTTTTTAAGCGGTCTCGCCGGAAAGGTAGTCGAACGCGTTTTGGCTTAGCAGCTGTGGATACAACTCCTTCAACACTTCCATTTTCGGTGCAATCACGCGACGACAAAAGGGCTTCGCGGGATTCCGCCAGAAGTAGTTTTGCTGGCGGGCTGGTGTCGGATAAAACGCCACCATAGGCGAAACCTTAGTCACCACCGGTTTTGCGTAATCTGACGCAGCATTTTCTAACGCCTCAGTGCACTGCGCTGTATGTCCCGTATTCGTTGGGTAAATGGCGCTTGGATAGCTTTCCCTGAATGAATGATTTGACGTGCAAGCGTGCGAGTCCAAATGCACACGAATCACATCCTCTAGCGAAATTTCTTCCTCATTGATACGGAATAACACCGCCTCAACATGCTTTCGATCTTCCGTGACTAAAAATCCCTGTTCGACATTCGACACGCCTTTTAACGCGTTGAAGATGGCTTCCATGCACCAGTAACAAGTACCACTGACAGCAAGATACATATCGCCTCCAATAGAACAAGATAGGTATAGAGTAGAACCGGAGATGAGGCGTTATTCTTTCATATGGTCTAATTTCCATCGTCACGTCATGGGATTTTTCAATAATAAATTATCGTTTAACGATAATTTATTATTGATCTGTTTTGTTCTGATGGTATCTTAAGCCCATACCCGAGGAGAGAGTGCTATGCAGAAAATACAAACTTACAGTCGAAACATCAGAAGAGCGATCCAACTACTGATGTGCCTTTTGCCCTTAGGCGCTATCTACTACTGGATGACGGCTCAAACGGACATGGATTTTATTTCGCGGTTTGGGATTGTTGGTGATACGCGTGATATCAGTGCCTATACATCAGCACCGTTGACCTTAGAAACCCGTATTTTTGCTGTTCTTGCGAGTGCCTTGCCTATCGGTGTGTTGCTCTACGGTATGGCTCTGCTGGTAAAACTGTTTCGCCGCTATGAATCTGCTGAGATCTTCTCGGTAGATACCGCAAATTGCTACCGCCTGCTGGGGTTCACCTTTTTCTATTGGGTTCTGGCAAATCTGGTTTTTGGTGGGTTGATATCCGTTATCCTCAGCTTCAATAATCCGCCAGGCGAGCGTGTGCTTTCTCTCTCTTTGGGAAGTGTAGATATTGTTACTGTGCTCTGTGGCTTTATGATACTGACAGTTGGCTGGGTTATGCGTGAGGCACAAATCATCGCCGAAGAACACCAGCACACGATTTAGGGAAAGTTATGGGAATTACAATCGACCTGGACGTTATGATGGCCAGGCGCAAAATGAGGCTCAAAGAACTATCAAAATTGGTGGGTGTGACGGAGCAGAATCTTTCAATACTGAAAAACGGAAAAGCAAAGGCAGTACGGTTTAGTACGCTGGAGAAGATCTGTGAGGTTTTGGAATGTCAGCCAGGGGATATATTGATCTACGCTGCTGACAAAGCTGTGGAATCTGAATAGACGCGGAATTTGAACAGAAAAGAGGGCTCAAGTGAGCCCTCTTTGCTTTAGATAGATATCCCGATTAAGGGCAATCAGACACTTTTGCTGTCCAGCGATGCCATCACGTTCTCTTTGTCTTCCAGGTAGCTGTCCAGACCTTTCTGGCGAAGGTCACAGGCAGGGCAATCGCCACAGCCTTTGCCAATCACGCCGTTGTAGCAGGTAAGCGTTTGGTCTCGCACAAATTCCAGTTTGCCGTATTTGTCTGCCAGCGCCCAGGTTTCTGCTTTGTTCAGCCACATCAGCGGCGTGCGGATTTCAAGCTCGCGATCCATCCCCAGAACCAATGACTTATTCATTGCCTGTACAAAGTCATTGCGGCAATCAGGGTAGCCAGAAAAGTCTGTTTCACACACACCGGTGATCACCGTTTGTGCGCCCAACTGGTAAGCGTAAATGCCTGCCAGTGTCAGGAACAGAATGTTACGACCCGGGACAAAAGAGTTTGGCAGGCCATTTTCCTGAAGCTCATGGGAAACCGGAATGTTGTCACGGGTCAACGAACTGATCGCCAGTTCGTTCAGCAGGCCAACGTCCATCACTTTGTGCGAAGTCGCACCCAGCGCGTTCGCAACATCACGCGCGACGTCGATTTCCTGCTTGTGGCGTTGGTTGTAGTCGAAGGTAATACAATGCACTTCGTCAAACTCAGACAACGCTTGGATCAGGCAGGTGGTTGAATCCTGTCCGCCACTAAAGACGACAACAGCTTTTTTCATGGCTACATCCTTTACCGGAAAGATGGTTTATAGGAGCAGGAGTTTAGCCTAACTGTTTGTCGAGCTCTATGGCCGCGTGATAATTCCCTATGTGTTCAGACGCTGAGGAAGTAGTGAAAGTAGGTCTCATCCTTAACGTAACCCAACGACTCATAAAGCCTTTGTGCGCCAGTGTTATCCGGTGCAGTTTCCAGCGCCAACCCATTTGCCCCTGTTTCAATCGCCAGTGCTTTAGCGGCGCCTAACAGGGCTTGTCCTATGCCTTTACCGCGTTGGGAGTCCAGTACAAACAGGTCATTCAGAATCCAGCTTTTAGTCGCGGAGACCGATGAGAAAGTGGGGTATAGCTGAGTGAATCCGACAGCATGTCCGGCTTCATCTCTGGCAACAAAAATGGTTGAATCCCGGTTTTCAAGGCGGGAATGAATGAAGCTGCACGCGAGGTCGATATCGCTTTCTTTGCCATAGAACATACGGTAGAGGTTAAAAAGATAGGCGACGGCATTAACGTCTTCGAGTGTTGCTTTGGAGATGGTCATAACAAAAGTGTTTGTGGTGGAATCAGCGTGCCAGAATGGCATGTGGAATCGATGAGGGTCAGTGCATTTACATCTTTGTTGAATGGCTTTCGAGAGAGATCCCGCCCAGTTGAAAAATGAAAGCGCACCGAGGTGCGCTCAAATCTGAAGATATGGCCCAAAAACCACATTCAAATAGCTTTCACCGTCACACAAACATCTCGCCATTCACATAGCCATTTTCAGCATCTGTCCAGATGGTGATGGTTGAACCGTTGAATGTCTGCTCGAAGACATACGCTGATAGTTCAGCTACTTGAGAGTCAGAGAGGCCAGCAATCCGGGCCATTTCCGGCGAGATCGTTGTATCTGTGGAGCCTTCTTCTGCATAAGACCAGCCAGCGCCGACAAGATTGAAGGTGTCGTCATCTTCGCCAAGATAGGCAATAAACGCATCCCAATCTTCCGTGGTTTCAGTATCTGAATGGGCTTGAATGGCGTAAGCATTGATCGTGATATTCTGCTCACCCCAGTCAGCGGTCAGTGCTTCAACACCAGTAATTACGTTGCCTTTGGCGGTAGAGCCTTCTTGTTTGTAGGCTTCGCCTGTGAAGTCTATCTCGCCGGATTCATACACTTCGAGGACATCGAAGCCGTTGTTTGCACGATACACAAAGTCGTTTACCCAGCCGTTTGTGGTGAATTTAGCGTTTCCAACGAAATCACTGGAATCAAAAATCATGGTATCAGTCAGATTACTCCCTGCGTATGTATCGACACCGACTCCACCATCCAGATAGTTGTAGTTTCCATATCCTGCATCCAGATGGTCATTGCCGAATCCTCCATACAGCCAGTCACTGTCGAGAAAACCGAAAAGTATGTCGTCACCATCACCACCGTCGAGGGTATCGTCTCCAGTGCCTCCAAGAAGACGATCGTTCCCGTTTCCACCAAACAGTTCGTCATCGCCGGAGCCTGCAATTAACTGGTCATCCCCGTCTCCACCTTTCAGGTTGTCGTTGCCCGCGAATCCATAGAGCTTGTCATTTCCGGCTTGACCATCAAGGTCATTGGCATCATTGGTCGCAAAGACCACATTATTGCCCGAACCGGCCTTCAGGTGTTCAAATCCGTTGGTCTCCATGGAGAAGCTCTGGTCGTCGTTGCCAATGTACAACAAGGTATCTTCGCCTTTGCCACCCAGATATTGGGTATCGTCAGCGTCAGCGACAATCAAGTCGTTGCCATCACCGCCATCAATGCTATCAGCACCTTTTCCGCCAATCAGCAGATCATTCCCCCCATTTCCAGCAAGCACATCATCTCCGTCTGACCCATCAATCACATCACGTCCCTCACTGCCTGATATATCGTCTGCCAGTAAGGAAGGGGCATAGTCATTGAAGGAGCGCACCACGTCTTCGGCGTCGAGGAGTTGTCCACCAAGCAAAATTTCTTCAATGCCAGTGACTCGTCCACCAAAGTAATCCTTGATGGTGACACTGCCACCGAAGCTAGAGCCTGCCAGACCTTTGATGATCAGGTCGTTACTGGTCGTTGAATCTAGGCTGGAACGTTGGTCTTGTTGCTCTGAAGACCCGCCACGTGAGATGGAAACATCGGCGGCAGATAGGTTAGACATATCCAGACGATCGACGTCGTTTTCGCTACCGACGTCAGTTATTTCGTCATCACCTGTGTCTTTGCCCATTCCCGAGTAGGTATCAGAGCCGCCTTTACCTTCCATTTTGATCCCGCTACTGGCAGAAGGTGCGGAGGAGAGGGATTCATCAGCATCGGTACCCTCTAGGCGTTCTGTAAGCTCTGTACCGACTAAAGCGTTATCATGAAGCCTTACGCCACTGTCTCCATTTTTAAAGTCTTTTATGGCGAAAATGGCCCCAAAGACCTCCTGTTCAACAAAAACCAGATCATTACCAAGTTTTACCGCTGCCAGCGGCAGACCGCCGAATATATAGCTATTGACTGCCTGATAAAAATAAATGCCAGTGTCTAATTCTACTTTGGTAAGGCTGATACCGCTTAACTCAATGCTGCCACTAAGCCCTGATAACCAGCCATCACCGCCATCAAAAGAAAACTTCACTTGGCCGGATTGGTCAGAATCATTGATGTAATCGATAGAGTTCAGGACATTGGAGTTTTTGTAGTATTGCTCTGAAAGTGGGTTATAGCGGATAGCTGTAGTATTGGCGCTGTCGAAATTATGCTCGACTGAAATGTAATAGGTATCATACCCATCGCCGCCTTGAAGGTAATCGTTTACTCCATCATTGGCGTCTTTTCTGCTACCTTCACGACCGCCAATTAACGTGTCTCTTCCGTCGCCTCCGTCAAGGACATCGACACCTTCATTTCCGACGAGATTATCCTGACCTTCAAGGCCTATTAGTTGATTATCAAGTTCGTTTCCGATGATGAAGTCTTTTTTGTCTGTCCCAATGGCGTGCTCAAACTCGTGAATTATGAAAACATCTTCAGAGGAATTTCTGAGCGAGACCGTTTCTTGTTCTAGGTTAATAAAAGTTTGGGCAAAGGATTTGCCAGTGATATCAAAAAACGCGATGGTATCTTCTCCGCGGCCACCCCAAATTTCATGCTCAGTAAGCGTAGAACTTGCGCCTTTGTAAGGTCTGACTTGCACCAAATCGTCACCGCCTCCCATGAAAGCAATCACAGGTTCACCTCGATAACCTGCAGAAGTGTTGAGTAAATCATTGGCGGAACTAAAACTCATTTTTATCGAAAAGCTACCATTGCTTGTCGCAGGCATACCGTCAAAGGCAATGATATCGGCACCAGTTAGTTCATCCTGTTCTGAACCTCGGTTAACTATAATTTTACCGTTTTTCTGCATGTCGACTAAAAACTGCTTTCCGTTTCCATGCGTGTATACCACGCTATTCAATTCGTCTCCCTGAGTTGACATGTTGATTAGATTATTGCCGCCCTGAATGTTAATGGTATCGTTGCCCCATCCAGTGGTAATGGTGTTGTCGCCAGAGATGATGTAAAAGGTATCGTCATGGTAATCAGTGTCTACAGTGTTGGTACCATCTGCGATATTGATGATGTTTTCACCTATGCCTGCGTCAACCTGGTTCATGCCATCCAGGAGAGTAATATGATCATTGCCAGTACCTGTGTTAATCACGTCGTCATGGTATGAGCTAACAATAATGTCATCACTGGTGCTTCCTGACACAATGACCCCTTTGGTCGACGAGGAAAAATCAGCTTCAAGTGGTTCAAATCGTTGGATGCCAAGATCTTCCACTATTCGAAGCACCTCCACCAATAATTTATCTTTAAAATAATCAAGAGCCAAAGAAGCCCCAACGGCAACACCTGCCGCGCCAGCGAAAGCTATCGCGCTAGAGCCGAATGCAAATAGGACAAGGGTACCTGCTGCGAGGGCAAGGCCATCAGTAGGGATCAGTTTGGAAAGTTCACCTGCGATCTCTTCTTTTACTCGATCAACCTCCTCTTCATTAGTTATGTTGCCTTCTTCATCAATATGATCAAAAAGCTCTTCAACACCGTCTTTGATTTTGTCCATTTTTTTGGCTAGGTCTGGATGGCCAGCTTTCTCTAATCTGTCCTTTGCGTCATAGAAAAGGTCGACAAAATCTTGGGCGGTGCGAATGATAGTTTTAGTTGTAGTAGACATGCTTTTAGTCCCTTTGAATAGATACACAAGTTATCTAATCCAAGGAGCGGAGAGATTTTTGTCACTAAAATAAGAAGCGGGATTTACTGCCAAATATTTGGTTGTAAACAATAAAAAAGCGCACCTAAGTGCGCCTTGATAAGCTGAAGAAAGCGATTTCTGTCACCCGAACTTCTTCAGGTATTCCAGCGTTGGCGCAATATCACCAATGTTTGCGTTCACCCACTCTTCATTGAAATAGGTATCCAGATAACGTTCGCCACTGTCGCAAAGCAAGGTGACGATAGACCCTTTTTCACCGCGTGATTGCATCTCTTCCGCCAGCATCAATGCGCCATAAAGGTTGGTGCCAGTTGATGCCCCCGCTTTGCGGCCAAGAATGTTCTCCAGCCAATGCACCGTGCCAACACTGTCGACATCTTTGATGGTTTCCATACGGTCAATCACGCCAGGGATAAAGCTTGGCTCAACGCGAGGGCGGCCGATGCCTTCGATTTTGCCGCCGCGATCCAGAGTCAGTGACTGGTCACCGGTTTTATAAAAATCATGGAAAACCGAGTTTTCTGGGTCAACAGCCATCAATTGCGTGTGTTGGCAACGGTAGCGGATGAAACGGCCGATGGTGGCTGAAGTACCGCCGGTGCCCGGGCTCATGACAATCCAGTTTGGCACAGGGTAACGCTCGTACTTCATCTGACTGAAAATGCTGTTGGCGATGTTGTTGTTACTGCGCCAGTCGGTGGCGCGCTCGGCGTAGGTGAATTGGTCCATATAATGGCCATTCAGTTCCTGCGCAAGGCGGCGTGATTCTGCGTAAATTTCGTCAGAGCGATCCACAAAGTGGGCTTCGCCGCCATAGAACTGTATTTGTTCGATTTTCTTTTTCGCCGTGGTACGCGGCACAACAGCGATAAAACGAAGGCCAAGTAAGCGAGCGAAGTAAGCCTCAGAAATTGCCGTACTGCCGGAAGATGACTCGATGATAGTGGTGTCTTCTTTGATCCAGCCGTTACACAAAGCGTAAAGGAAAAGGGAACGTGCAAGACGGTGTTTCAAGCTACCCGTTGGATGGGTGCTTTCATCTTTCAGGTAGATATCGATCTCTGGGAAGTACGGCAGATCCAGTTTGATAAGGTGGGTATCCGCTGAGCGTTGGAAGTCCGCTTCGATTTTACGAATTGCGTCGCAAACCCAGTGTGAGGAATTAGCAGGAACGTTTACTTCAGTCATCATTGGCTTACTTCATAATAATCAAGGTTATACCAACAATATAATCCTAGATGCGAAGTAAAGTTTTGCCATTTTTCGTCTAAATGTCGCTCGTTATGGAAATTCATTCTATTATTGGCGTCGAAAAAGAAAATATTTCTCTCCGTTGTCTTGGGAGGGGATTTTTTGCCTCTTATCGCGGAAATGGTAAAGCAGTCATGACAATTTCACTGGATAATGTAGATCGCCAATTGTTAGATTGGTTACAACGCGACGCGTCATTGTCGCTGTCAGATCTGGCCGAACGGGTAAACCTCACTACCACGCCTTGTTGGAAACGTCTCAAACGTCTCGAAGAAAGTGGCATCTTGCAAAAGCGTGTCGCCCTTTTAGACCCCGAAGCGTTAGGGCTCTCGTTCACGGCTTTTGTCCAAATTAAAACCTCAAACCACTCTGAAACCTGGTACCGCAAGTTTGTGGATGTCGTTACCCCCTTTGCTGAAGTGATGGAATGCTATCGCATGGCGGGTGAATACGACTACATGTTAAAGGTGCAGGTGGCAGACATGGCGGCGTTTGACCGCTTCTATAAAAAGTTGGTGAACAGTATTGATGGCCTGACCAATGTCACGTCGACATTCGCGATGGAGCCTTTGAAATACACCACCGCGTTACCGCTCTAAAAAGACTCAGCATACAAAAGCTTGAGCAATAAAAGTCAGGCAAGTCAGAGACCTGAAAAGTAAGTTGGCTCGCGCAGGGGAGGATGAATGCGCATATTTTTGGAACTCGGGTGGTTTTTCCGAATGGCGTGGAAACGCTATGTCGGCGCCATTGTGCTCTTATTTTTCGTCGCCGGTTTTGAACTGATCCCGCCGAAAGCCATTGGTTGGCTGGTGGACGGTGTCATGGCGGGCGATATCAGCAAAAACCAAATGTTTATCGCGCTTGGGGCGATCGTTGCGCTCTGGGTCGTGGTGTATTTCATGCGCGTTGTCTGGCGCGTGTGGCTGTTTGGCGCTGCGGCGCAACTCGGCACCGTACTTCGTGACAAGCTCTACCAGCACTTTACCCGCCATGCCCCTCGCTTCTTTGAGCGCTACCGCACGGGCGATTTGATGGCGCGATCCACCAATGATGTAAAGGCCGTGGTGATGACGGCGGGCGAAGGCGTGTTGACGCTGGCGGACTCGTTGATCATGGGAATTGCGGTGTTGATTGTCATGACCACCACCATCAGCTGGGAACTGACCCTGTTGGCGCTGGCACCCATGCCAGTGATGGCGATTATGGTGAACCGCTTCGGTAAACAGCTCCATCATAGGTTCAGCGCTTCACAGGCGGCATTTTCATCGCTGTCGGAAGAAACCCAATCTTCCCTAAACGGTATTCGGATGATCCGCGCGTTCGGGTTGGAGTCCCAGCAGGTTGACCGCTTTAATGCGGTGGCGGATGACACAGGCGAGAAGAACATGGCCGTGGCAAAAGTCGATGCCATGTTTGACCCAGTCATTTTCCTGACTATTGGCACCTCGTTTTTCTGCTCGATTGCGGGCGGTGGCTACATGGTGGCAAATGGCACTTTAACTTTGGGCGAGCTGACTGCCTTTACCCTATATCAAGGCTTGATGATCTGGCCGATGCTGGCAGTTGCCTGGTTGTTTAACATCATCGAGCGTGGCTCAGCAGCGTGGAAACGTATTAAAGAGTTGTTGGAAGAAAAGCCGGATTTGGTCGACGGCGACAAAGCCTTACCTACTGAGCGTGGAACCTTGTCTATCACGATTGATCAGTTCACTTGGCGCGGTCATGACATTCCAGCGCTTCGCGATGTGAATGTTGAATTAGCACCCGGAAGAATGCTGGGTGTGGCGGGGCCAGTGGGCAGTGGTAAAACCACCATTTTGTCTTTGATGCTGCGCTTGGAAGACCCTGTTCAGGGTCGCGTCAGCTATGGCGGCACAGACCTTCGTGATTTCAAGCTGGGCGAGTGGCGCGGCAAGCTGGCTGTTGTTACGCAAGCGCCGTTTTTGTTCTCCCGCAGCATTGCCGACAACATTGCTCTCGGTAAGCCGGATGCAACACGTGAAGAAATCCGTGAAGCGGCGAAGCTGGCTTGTATTGATGAAGACATCATGCAGTTCCCGGAAGGCTACGAAACGCTGGTGGGAGAAAAGGGTATTACGCTTTCCGGTGGTCAAAAACAGCGGATCTCCATTGCCCGTGCTTTGCTGCTGGATGCGGAAATTCTGGTACTGGACGATGCCCTGTCAGCGGTGGATGGCCGCACTGAGCACCACATCCTGAAAAACCTTCACGACCGCGCACAGCACCAGACCACCGTGGTGATTGCACACCGTTTGTCGGCGTTGGAATCGGCCGATGAAATCATCGTGTTGCAAAAAGGGCATATTGAAGAGCGTGGCACGCACAAAGCCTTGGTGAATGCCAACGGCTGGTATGCCGAAATGCAGCGTTATCAGCAACTCGAACAAGCACTGGAGGAGGCGCTATGAGTAAACGTGAAACCTTAAAACGCCTTCTGAGTTACCTGCTTAATGACAAAGCAGGCTTCGCGGTGGCGGCTATCTTCCTGCTGTTTGCCGTGGTAGCCGATGTCAGCGGCCCGTGGTTGATTCGAATTTTCCTCGATGACTATGTCGCTCAGGATTACTATCCACCAAATGTTCTATGGGGGCTGGCCTTGGCCTACATTGCGGTCACGGTACTCTCAGGTCTGTTGCACTACGCCTATGGGATCCGGTTTAGCCGTATCGCGATTGAAATCGTCCAAACCATTCGCAAACGTGTGTATGCCAGCATCATCAACCAGCCTTTGTCGGCGTTTGATTATGTGCCAGCAGGTAAATTGGTCTCGCGCGTCACCAACGATACCGAATCGCTGAAAGAGCTTTACGTGCAAGTGGTCGCGAGTTTCCTGCAAGCGACAGCGCTGATCATCGCCATGCTGACGGCCATGTACTTATTGAGCCCGACACTCACGGTTGTGGTGGCGATTCTTATCCCTTCTGTCGTTTTGGTGATGTATTACTACCAACGCCGCTCGTCTCCCGCTTACCGTGACTCGCGTGACTTGCTGACCGACATTAACAGTGTGATGAGTGAGTCGATTCAGGGGATGAGCCTGATTCAGTTGATGGGGCAGGAGCAGCGTTTTTCAGAGCGCTTTGCTGATTTAACTGAGCAACACTTCAACACCGAAGTTCGCATCGTGAAAATCAACGGCATTTACCTGCGCCCGCTGATTGATTTGATGTCTGGTGTGGCACTTATCTCGCTAGCTGCGCTGTTTGGCTGGCACGGCAATGAGCTGATTGGTGTGGGTGTGCTTTACGCCTTTATCAGTTACCTAGGTCGTGTCACTGAGCCACTGATAGAACTGATGCAGCGTTTGTCTTTGCTGCAGCAGGCTATTATGGCGGGTGAGCGTCTGTTCGAGCTGATGGATGCCAAACAACATGTCTATGGTGACGATGATCGCGCCATAGAATCCGGCACCATTGATATCGAAGGGCTGAACTTCAGCTATGACAGTAAAACTCAGGTACTGACCGATGTGAATGTCTCGGTCAAAGAGGGCGGGTTCTTAGCCCTGGTTGGTCATACCGGCAGCGGTAAGAGTACGCTCGCTTCCTTGTTGATGGGCTTCTATCCCGTGCAAAAGGGCACGTTGAAACTGGGTGGCAGAGAACTCTCGACCCTGACCCAAAACGCGCTCCGCTCAGGTATTGCCATGGTACAGCAAGACCCGCATGTCCTCTCTGATACCTTCCGCGCCAACGTGAGCCTTGGCCGTGATATTTCAGATGAAGCGATTTGGCAGGCGTTGGAACAGGTCGATATGGCGGACTATGTGAAGCACTTGCCGTCGGGTCTGGATACTGCGATTGGTACTGGTGATATTACGCTTTCTGCGGGTCAGAAGCAGCTTCTGGCGCTGGCGCGCGTGCTGGTGGATAAGCCGCGTATTCTGATACTGGATGAAGCGACCGCCAACATTGATTCGGGTACTGAAGAGCGTGTGCAGCAAGCGCTGGCAGCACTGCGAAATACCATGACGATTGTGGTGATTGCGCACCGTCTTTCTACCATAGCTGATGCGGACAACATTCTGGTGTTGCATCGTGGTCACGTGGAAGAGCAGGGTAACCATCAGCAGCTTTTGGCGAACAAAGGCCGCTACTGGCAGATGTACGAGCTGCAGCAAACCCGAGCACATCTGGAAGAGCTGGAGCAAATTGCTTGCGGTGAGACAGAAACACACGAAGGGATCGCCTAAGCTAAAGGCTGTTCAACACCAGGCAGGGAGAGCATGGAAAGCATCATCGATATCTGGACATCTAATCCGACAGAAAAAGGGACCGCCTATGTGGTGCCTGACGGCTGCCGTGATGTGATTGTGACGGAAATCGAGGGTGTACAGCAGGTGCATGTCTCCCCGCTGTTTGAAACCACTATCGCTGTTGATATAACGCCAAACGCAAAAATGACAGGCTATCGCTTAGCGCCGGGAACATGGGTGGATGAAAGCCAATTGATGGCCGCTATTGGAAAAGACACCCATGATCTTTTCGATAAGATTGCTGCCTTTTCACGTCGCTGTAGCAATGTCGATGAAGCGCTTTTCAGCCTAGGCGAGCGGTTGGGTTCTGTGGCTGATATTGCGCGCTCGCTTGGTGTCAGTGAGAGAACCTTGCAAAGGCACCTTCTCAAACGGAGCGGTAAGTCGCCTTTGTTCTGGGTTCAATTGGCAAGGGCAAGACAAAGTGCCCGTGCCATTGCCGAAGGTGCACCCTTGATTGATACTGCCTTTGAATTTGGCTATGCCGATCAGGCGCACTTCAGCCGCGAAATTAAACGCTGGTTTGGCGTGACACCACGTGAATTAAAACTCAGAAAAGATCTTACCGAACAGCTTTACGTCCCCGGTTATTGAAGGCCAAGGTTAGCCTGCCACAGCGGTACAAATCTCTACCAAAAACCCATTCAAATCGCGTACGTAAGCGGTGGTTTGTCCCCAGGGCATTTCTTCAACATTCTGCACCAATTCCGCCCCTGCTTTCAGCGCATTGGAAAGGTTTCCCGCCACATCATCGGTTTCAAAGGCGATTTCAAAGTTGGGTGAGTGCGGGTTTCCAGAACTTGGGTGCTTGCCGAGCGAAGTCATCAGCGCTAGTGATGAAAAAGAGAGTTTGGTGTCGCCGGTGTTCAGCTCGCCATAATCGCCGCTTTCATGCAGAAAGGCGCGTTCCAGCCCGAAAGCCTGTTCGTAGAACGCCAATGTTTGTTCAACGTTTTCCACGTACATAATCGTGTATCTAAACTTCATTATTCCCTCTCCTTGTTGATGTTTTGTCCATTCTGGCTCTTGGTGGAAAAGGAGTCTTGAAGATTTCCGACAGCCTAAAGCGAAAGATATGCCTCGTAACTTTCTGTGTGATGAATATCCCGAGATTACAAGGTGTTGAGAGGTCAGTCGACAGTCATCATTTGGTCATTCCGGTGGAACATAAACGTCACCCGACAGAAACCGAACTGTCATTTTTCAGCCCTACCTTAGCCCCCGCTTTTTCTTTATTGGGCAAGAAAGCCCCCCAAATACAATAAGGTAGTAAGAAATGAAAAACGCAGCGTTAACCTCTGCAATGCTTATCGCACTCGCTTCAACTTCCTCTTTCGCGGCGACGGTATACGACAGCGAAGGCACATCCCTGAAAGTGGGTGGCCGTGCTGAAGCGCGCTTCAACGTGTCTGACAACAACGAGAGCGACACCAACAGCTCTTTTGAAGATAAATCCCGTGCGCGCTTTAACCTGAAAGGCAAAACGGAAATCTCAGAAGGTCTCTACGGTTTCGGTAAATACGAAGCTGAGTTCAGCGGTGGCGATAGCCTGAAGAACCGCTACATCTTCGCTGGTTTCGGCACATCAGCGGGTGAGTTTTCTTACGGTAAGCAAGATTCTGCACAGGTTCAGCTGACTGACATTACCGATGTGATGGCGACCTTTGGTGGTGACGCGGCAGACTTGGTTTCAGGCAACAAAGACAAGCGTGAAAACAACTTCCTGTACGCTGGCGAGTTTGATGCGCTGTCTATTCAAGCCAACTACATTGCAGCCGACGAGAAAGATGCAGACAGCTACGGTATCTCTGCGTTGTATAGCTTTGGTGTTGTGAGCCTTGGTGCAGGTTACGTATCTCAGGATGCGGGCACTGACAGCGATGACCAAATCAACCTGGCGGCTGAATACTCGCAAAATGGCTTCACGCTGGGCGCACTTTACACTGCTGGTTCAAAAGGCAATCAGGACTACACCGGTTATGAAGTGGCAGCGCAATACAAAGCGACTAAGCAACTGGCGCTGGTGGCGGTATACAACTTTGGTGAGTACGACGACACCAATACCGAAGAAGCCAACAACTTTGCTGCAGAAGCGGTTTACAAATTCAACGGCAACTTCCGCGCTTACGCAGGCTACAAATTCGAAGGCCTTGATGGTAAAGATGACCAACTGCAAGCAGGCATGCGTTACGACTTCTAAGTTAATCGCGTGAAAACAGAAAAGGCCAGCTTCGCGCTGGCCTTTGTTCGTTTTAAGCCCCGATTAAGCTCTCGGATTCTTCCGCATCAAACCTTCCTGAATTGCAGAAGCAACCAGTTCGCCTTTCTGGTTGTAAATCTCGCCACGCACCAAACCGCGTGAACCGCTGGCTGATGGGCTATCAATCGCAAACAGCAGCCATTCATCCATACGGAATTCACGGTGGAACCACATCGCATGGTCAATGGTGGCGACTTTCAGTCCCGGTGTCATCAGGGTCACGCCATGGGGTTGCAGTGCGGTTACCAAGAAACCCCAGTCCGACGCGTAGGCCAGCAGATATTGATGAACGCGCGGGTCGTCGACCATCTTGCCATTGGTGCGGATCCACAGGTATTGCTTGGCTTCGAGTTTTTCAGGGGCAAGTGGGTTCACCACCACAGCGGGGCGAACTTCAATTGGGCGGTCGCCACCAAAGGTTTCAATCACCTTTTTCGGTAAGTGCTGAGCGATAGAGTCGACCAGTTGTTTTTCTGACATCAAGCCTTCCGGTCCCGGTACTTGCGGCATGGTGAACTGGTGCTCAAGCCCTGGTTCATTCTTATGATAAGAAGCGGTCAGGTAGAAAATCGGTTTTCCGTACTGCACGGCTTTCACGCGGCGGGTACTGAAGCTTTGACCATCGCGTAAATTTTCTACGTCATAAACGATAGGTTTTTCTGGGTCGCCGGGGCGGAGGAAATAGCTGTGGAAGGAATGCACAAAACGGTCGCTCTCGACAGTGCCTTTGGCGGCAGAAAGTGCCTGACCAATCACCTGACCGCCATAAACCTGAGGCAAGCCAAGGTTCTCGCTCTGTCCACGATAAAGCCCTTCTTCTATCTGCTCGAGCTTAAGCAAAGCCAGCAGTTCTTCCAATTTCGTACTCATAATTCCTCTTTAAGCCAGTCTGATGTCATATACCCAAACAACCTTAAGATGCTCGCATTCAGAGGTCATCAATGCGTTCAATGCCAGTCAATCTCGCTGAATCCGACATCCTCAGGCTGTTTTGGGTATATTTTTCGTTGTTTTGACAGAAAAATGACAGATCGCTCTCATCATGTCGTTTATTTCGAACTTATTCAGCATGTATGCTCTCTAACCTTGCGAGGTGGCATACATTACTCTGCCTTACTCGACAACCAGTGGATGTTGAAAGGTGTGATCTCAAATCCACATTTTCTCAATGGTTGAATATGCAACGGTGATAAACTTGTTGTTGGTTTTATCAGTATTTTAGACGCTTGCGTCACTTGGAGTTTTACCATGAAGAAGGCCTTTTTTGGATTTTTTGCTGCGTTGATGGCACTCGCATTCACCGCATGTACTGACATTATTAAGGACCAAGACATGGCAACAGTGACAGGTGAAGTTTACTACTTGCAGCGTATTGCCCTGCCGGATAACGCAAAACTGACGGTAACTCTGGCGGATGTGTCATTAGCTGATGCGCCAATGGACGTCATTAGCAGCCAGTCTTACATGACAGAAGGGCGTCAGGTTCCACTGCCATTCTCGCTGACTTACTCACCATCAGAGATTAAACCGGGCCACACCTACAACGTGAGTGCACGTATTGAAGTCGATGGTCAGTTAATGTTTATCAGCGACACCGTCACCCATGTGATTAATGACCCTGCCAAGACACAGAACGTGGAAATTCAGGTGGTCAGCGCCATTCGATAACGTTAGGCAGGCTCTCCATCCCATCTGAAACGGCGCAATGACACTGCGCCGTTTTCTTTAACTTCAACCCCATCATCCAGCAACTTCTCACGCTGTCTGACAAAGCTCTCTCCCTTGAGCGAAATCATCCCACTGGAATTGATCACCCTAAACCAAGGCAGCTTGGAATCCTTCGGCAGTGAGCCAAGAAGCTTGCCGACATGGCGTGCGTGACGGGGAAACCCTGCTAATTTTGCGACATCACCGTAAGTTGTTACTTTTCCTGAGGGTATTTGGATAAGTACTGCATAGATTTGGTCATCAAAATTGGGCATATTGAAACTGACGGAGAAATTATAATTAGAAACATCATACCTCACCTGACAACAAAAAGATTATCGCAGGAATGAGGTATCACTGTCGGCATGAAGCGCAGGAGGTGCTAAATGTGGTATGCGACGACATTAATGGTGACAGCAGCAGTCATGGTCATGGGCGCTGCACTTTCTTCTGCCTTTGCTGAAGGCGATATTCCCCTACTTGCTTTCGCGATCCCCGCTCTCTTTTTTGCAGGTTCCGGCGGTATCGCTGTATGGATTCTTGCACTTGGCTTGATTGGCTTTGGCGCCATGATGCCTTACCAACCGGTTGCCATTTCACTCAGCCTTTGGATGATCCTTCCCGCACTGGTGCTCATCACCGGAGAGCGTCGTAACTGGCAGGTCTCATTGCTGGTTATCTCAGTCGTTATCGCCATGGAATGCGGAGTGCTCGCGCTGCAAGGGGACGAGAAGCTTGGCGGTGCTATCAGCTACACCCTGATGCAGATCTTCTGCGTGATTATGGTTTGGGTCGCGACTTACTTCTGGAAGCCAGTGAAGAAAATCAGCTGGTGGCCTGTGGCGCTGATTGTCGCGCTATTGGCAGGCGGACAAACCCAAGGTGCTATGTTCGCCTTCTGCGGCAGTATGCTGGTGCTGGCGCTTCAGGAACTCCAACGCATCGGCGGTGAACAGCGCGGCGATAAACTCTGCGTGATTCTGCCAGCCATTGCCTTTGCCACTATTGTGGTCTTCCCGCAATTCTCAGTGCCAAACCCGGTGTTTGTCGCCTGGTTGTTGTCTCTGACCATTGCTTGGCTTGGCGATTACCTTCTCCACACAGAAAACGAAGAAGAGTAGGGCGGGTAAATTCTCACCACTTGGTTGCTGAAAGCCAGATAACCCCTTGCATTGGGCGTAGCCATCCCACATAATGCGCTCGAACCAACGGTTTCTTTCTCAAGAGATTTTTGGTGTATCAAATCTATGGAGGCCCCCTTGGTCCTCCCGCAACACTAACTTGTGTACTGGGTCAGGTCCGGAAGGAAGCAGCCCGCGCTTGGGACGTGTGTGCCGGGATGTGGCTGAGGGGGCTTCCACCCATCTAGCGTTCCGAAAATTTCCCCTTCACCTCCGAATATCTTGTTTCGCAAGCCGACATTCCTTGGGATCGTGTCAATTCACACGTAAACACTACCCAAAATGAAAACGCTCCACATTACCCGCCAGTTACAACGTTGTACCCACAAACGCTTCGAGCTTTACGCCATTTCCCGCATCATCCATAAAGTTGATGATCTGGATGTAAAATTCATCACCCAACAGTATGTTTCAAGACCAGATGGCTTTGCGTTGACCGATCTCTATCTGCCCCAATTGCAGCTTCATGTTGAGATTGATGAAGGATTCCATAAGCAGAAAATCGACGCCGACAAAATTCGCGAGTTGGACATTGTTACCGCGACTCAGCATGAGGTTTACCGCATTGATGCTTCCGTTTCGATTGAGCAAATCAACCAACAGGTTGATGAGTTAGTCGCGCTAATCAAAGCCAAAATCGAACTGCAAAAATCGGAAGGGTTATTCGCGCCTTGGAACCCCGAATCCGAGCACTCTATCGAACGTTTTAAAGCGCTGGGTTATGTCGATCTGAAAGATGATGTGGCATTCAGAACCAGTGTCGAAGTGTGCAACCTATTCGGACACAACTACGCTGGATTCCAGCGGTCGACGGCGTCCGTTCCAGGATATCCAAAGTACAAACTTTGGTTCCCGAAGCTGTACCCGAACGGAGAGTGGTACAACGAACTCAGTCAGGATGGCAAAGAAATCCACGAATACAACATTGAGTCGATGGAAAAGCGTGCGGCTGCGATAGAAAAAAGCCTTACTCAAGATATGACCATGGTTGTGTTTGCCCGTGTACGTAATGAAGTGGGACAAACCATGTACCGCTTCCGCGGCGTGTTTGTGCAGGACTTTGAGAAAACCTCTGTAGAGGCGGGGTCTTATTGGAAACGTGTGGCGGAGAGGATTGAATTAAAGGCGGAATAAACAGGTTCTGACGATGTTGGTGCGGGTGTTTTGTATCGAAATTGCCCCAAAGTGAGCTAGCCAACGCCTAATACTTATATCGCGGCACTATCATTTGGCTCAATTTAGCTAATGGTTAACTGGAACCGATGGCATCGGAGATCATCTCGTTGTCTACGCTATAAACTAATTTTATGAACCTTGGGGTCAGCAGAGCCATGTATCTATGAGCGATATTGAAATGGCCTGGCATAGTAAGAGTGCGGAAGGTCTGAGAAACGTTCGGGACTTCTTTGATGCAATAATTAGTGACGAGGAAAGTGGTGGACTTTCAAGTGTGCTTGTCGGTTGAACAATGGTGTCGATAGCAAATTTAGTTTTTGGAGCGTGTAACTCAGAGAGATCTGTTATCAAATAGCAAAAATTAAATCTTACCTTTGAGACTTCCTCTTAGAATGAAAAGCTTACAAGAACTTATAGGCTCCGCTAAAGAAGCAATATCAAGCAGAGTGAGCAACCCTTTTGTGTTTGGTTTTGTGATTTCGTGGGTGCTATGGAATGTCCAAGGTGTACTTGTTTTTGCCTTTTCTGACAATGCTGCACGACTAGCAATGCTTCAAGGTGCCAGCTTTGACTTGCAAAAAGACCTCATTTACCCGGCTCTAAGCACGATTACTTATCTTGTGCTTATGCCCGGAGCCAATTTACTCCATTTAATGATTTCTCTTTACTTTGAGAAGGCTAAAGATGCTTTAGAGCACCGAGGAGCAATGGAGTCTCTTGTGCGAGCGAAAGAGAAAAATCGAGAAATTATAGAGAACGACTTGGAGATACTTAAAGCAGAAAGACTGAGTGAAGTAAAAGGTTGGCCTGGTCGTAAAGCACTTTATGCTCATGAATTTTTCGAACTCAAGAAAAAGCATTCAGATGCAATATATCTTCTGAAAGAAGAGCATATGGAGTATGAGCAAGTACAGCAGTCAATGATTGCCGAGTTTAAGAAAAAGTTAGAGCAGGAGCAGGAGGCACTAGAGTTTAGAGAATCACTGGTGTTGGAATTAGAGAACAACAAAGTTGCACTAATGAAAAAAGTCGATGAGATATTGGAGCTGTATGATAGCGAGTTTTTCACTGTGAAAACTGATGATGTTTATGAGCAATGGGCTAATGTAAATTCTTCTATTGGAGACCCTGACGTCGTTCTGGGTATTCGTGTCAAGTTGGGCGAGTTGTCCTCAGATCCTAAAAACACATCTCCTACATACGTTCCGGCCCTATTCCCAGAAGAAATGAACTGAACTCATTACAACAGACAAACTGCTGAATGCGGCTACATGTGTCGGAAGCAATCACAATTATTGAGAGTAAGATGAAATTGATTCGAAATATGAAAGACTCGCTTTTGAATGCAGGTGAAGCGTCAAAAGAACTTTGTCAGGCAGCAGAGTCTTCAATAGATATCTTCATTGAAAGTGAAGTCTTGTCGGAAGTTCCATTCGTAGAGTATGCGTTCTCAATAAAGAATGCATTTGATAAATACCAAGTCGCAAAGGTAAAGAGAAACTATGCTAACTTTCTTAAGTCAGCATCCACTCTAAACTCGGAAGAAGCCTTATATTTCACCGATCAGGTTTTTGCTAATACTGAGCAGGCAGAAGAGGCAGCAGAAACCATTTTTGAAATCATTACTTCTGCAGAGCGCCCAATCAAGGCTGAAATACTTGGACGCCTTTGTGTGAGCTTTGCTAAGGGTAAAATCGATCTGAATGAGTTTAACTCGTTAATGCATATTACATGTGCTGCAACAGTTCCAGCGCTTAAAGCGATGCAAGGGCTAATGAACTTGTATAGCAATCAAGTAAGAACCTATTATCAACGTTCAAAGCCGTATATAGCTCAATTATCCTCTGTTGGCTTGGCTGTTAACTCTAGTAAATCAAATGGTTGGGAGCTGACAGAGCTAGGAATTCAGCTAGCTTCATTTGGTTTTGGGTTTACGCTATATCAAGCTGATGGCAAATTGTATGAAATGCCAACAGAACTTAGTGAGTCGAACGAATTTCTAGTCTTCGAAGGTGACGAAGAAAGCATATAACAAGCGCAAGCACACGGAACAATTTTCCGCTGCGCTCCAAATTGTCCGGTGTTGCGGGCGTTATGTGCTTTGGTGGAAATGAATATGGGAATCACAATCAGGCTTATCGAAACAGAAAGCATTGAGGACAAGGGTATATTCGAGACTTTGTTTAGAGAGTACCTATCTGGAGTCTCGGTTGAGCTAGATCTCTCAGTAATTGCTCAGCTATTTGCGTTGCCTTATTTCCATGGATTTATCAGTTTTGTCGACAATAAGCCTGCCGGTTTTGCGGTTTGCTTCGAATCGTTTTCAACTTATCGTGTGCAAAGAGTGATGAATATCCATGATTTTATGGTTTCGGGCAACTTTCGAGGTAAAGGTGTGGGCAAAGCGCAACTGAATGGTATCGAACAGTATTGTCGTGATAATGATTACCTCAAAATCACACTAGAGGTCGGTGATGATAATGTTGCAGCTAAAAAGCTCTATAGCTCATTGGACTACGAAGATTACAGAGTAGTTTTGACAGGGCAGCAACATTGGCAAAAGTACCTCAGTTAGCACGCATATAACACATATGAGCCCTTCTCCGGTCAATAGGCAATAGTTTTCTTCTGGCTGCGTTAGCAGCCAATGCTCTCGAACAACAAAGTCGTCTACTTCGATTTTCCCTTCCTGAAGTTATCTGAATCAGACGCTTTCGAGCACCGACTCTAACACACTTTTGTCCAAAAACTATTTAGCCTTCCTGAGAGAGCAAATCCCCTCGTGTCTTTACAGAGGGGATTTTGGTTATTCGGCAATCTAATCTTCTCTCTGCCCAACAGTGCACCGACTCGGAGTAACGATTAAAAACTGTGTAACCCATTGAAAATAGGTGTTTAGCTTGGCTTAGTGTGAACACTGGATGTCCGAAAGGGAACACAATGTCATCGATTACACAATCATCGCCCCGAGTCTCGCGATGGGTTATCTGGGGGATTTTGCTGCTTGTCGCTGGGTTGTTAGTCGAAAGGTATGTCACGTTATACGGTTTCACTCAAGTGCCTGCGCGCATTGTAGCGTGTGAGGGGAAATGGGTTGAAACGTCCCAGAGAACGTCGGGTGGCTATCGAAAAGATGTGGTGTATTACCCGGTTGCCGAAACCGAGAGTGGCATGAAAGCCCAAGGCAAGGTGCTAATGCCGACGCGTAATCTCTGTTCGCAAACCGTTGGCAATCGAATTGAAGTCTTGATTGACCCCAATAGCCCTCAAAAAAACCGCATGTACAGCTTCATTCAGTTTTGGGCTATCTCTCTGTTCTTCGCACTGTTTTTTCTTTGGTCTCTGATTGCGATCTTATCTCGCCGTGTCGCACCCGCAGCGGGCATCCTGATGTTGGGCTTTTTTGCCTGGCAAATTGCACAAGAAATGAATTATGTGGGTGGGGAGCCGATTGAACCAAATGCAAAAGAACAGGGCGCAGCTCAGCACCAAGCCGGTATAGATGCGCAATCTGCACGAGCACTTAATCGCTGCGTGTGGCAAGCAAAGCGAGAGCAAAAAGTAGAATCGCGTAGCCAAATCACCAAACTGGTCTGCCAAGGTCAGAAGATCAAAGAACTCAGTGCCATTGAAGATTTGGTTTCACTGAAAGAGTTGTATCTGCAAGACAATCAGCTGGTTGACTTAGAAGGGCTGGCACCCTTTACCCAGTTAAAGGTACTCAGTGTCGGTGGAAATAAAACGCTTCAGACGACATCAGGTATTGAACTCGCACCAAGCATTGAAGAGTTTTATGCAAACCGAACGGGATTGAAAGACCTAAAGGGCTTCGACAGTCTGCCCAATCTGCGCATTTTAGGGGCCATCATTAACGATATCCGTGACATTGCGGTACTTGAACGATCGCATCAGCTGCAAGAGCTTTATCTTTCGTACAATGACATTGCTGATCTAGCGTCTCTGGCGAACAAGCCTCATCTTGCAAAACTACAAATAAGCGCAAATCAGTTTAACGATATCTCGCCACTGTTTGGGAATCTCAATCTGGCTCAAGTGCTGGCTAAGAGTGAGAAAAAGGTGCCTTGCGAGCAATTTCAGATACTTAAATCAAAGTTAAGTCCAAACGCAAAAGTGCATCTACCAGAGGGGTGTTAGGTGAAGCCTCTTGAACCTATACAGAGCTAAAAAATCCCCTCGCGTTTCCGCTTAGGGGATTTTAGTTCTGGCCAATCAAACGTTAGGCATTACCTTGTTCAATTAGGGTTTAGGCCCGGTGACTCGTGCATAATCTACATTCAAGTCGGTGCTTTCAACGCAGCATGATACAGACGTATTTGTGATCTGTATTCGCAGGTAGCTTACGTTAGAAGGTACGGTAAAGTTGAAGTTGATGTTCGTTGAATTACCTTCAGTTAACGAGAAACTTCTGGAATAGATATTGCTGTTGTTACTACCGTTGGAAATTCTTACTTCACCACCGTGTGTGCCACCCGTACCGCTTCTTTGCGCCCAGAACCTGGTTTGAACGGAATATTGTTGACCCGGAACGACATTGAAGTATTGATAGACTGCGGCGCCTTGGCCTTGACCACCCGTGTTGAAATTATATGAGCCGTAACTGTGGTCCAGATTTCTTCCATTCAATCCGTTTTCGATTTCACTCCAAACGCCACGATAATTCATCTCAGGGTTACCGAGTAACTGGGTAATTTGGTAGTCATCGTTCGTGATTGTCGATGAAGCCGATTTCGCATCGCTCTCATTGTCGCGGAACCATGCTCTGAGTGAGAAATTCTCGTTACTTTCAAACACAGTATCTTCGATGGTGTTGACCTTGACTTTCAGCCAACCGTTGCCGGGCGGCACGCTCACATTTGTAGCACTACTACTCAGGTTTGCACTGACCGAAGAACCATCTTCAAACTCGATAGTCACCGCCCCACTAAAATCACTGTTAATGACAGCGCTGCCGTTATTGAGTGTAAGGTTAATATCTGTCGCTGCAGCCGTATCTTTATCAAAATTGACGGTAAAGGTGGCTGTATTGCCCTCTTCTACCGTGCTACCGAGGACATTATCAACGTCATTTTCACGCTGACTTGGGAATACCGTTGCAGGGTAGCATGTGTAATCTTCTTGCGTATTTGTTGCCATAGCGCTGAGTCTGGCTGGTATAAGTCCGACTTTCACGACTTCGCCTGTCTCGGGGTGTAAACGCCAGAGGAATGTGCTGTTGATATTCCCTGTCACATTCTGATTCTTAGCCGCAATGAGCATTTGGCCATTTTGGTCGAGTGTGGCGCTGGTGATGAAACCAATACTGTGGAACGCTTTTAGCGTCGCAGCGCCTGTAGAAGTGTTGATAGAGAACGTACGTGTGTTGGTGACAAACAGTAATTCGCCTTTGTAAAACACGAAGTCGCCCCAAGAAGTAAAACCACTGCTGCGCAGATTTACATCGAAATCTGCTATCGGCGTTGTGGTGCCATTCGAGGGGTCGATAGAGAAGATCTCATTGTTGTTAGAGGCGAAGATTTGGCCCGATGAACTATCAAAAGCCATGCGGAAAGTGTCTTTGACATTTCCAACGACAGTATGCTGCTTCGTAGAGGGATCATAATAGGCAAGTTGAGTAGATTCTGAGGCAGCCGCGTGGAAACTTATATTTTTCAACTCCTCAGCAGTGACAAGATCTTCCAGTCCCTCTACGAAGTATCTCGTAGGGCGTGGTGCACTGACATAATAAATGCGGTTATTGATGCTGTCATAGGTCATGGCAGAGCTACTGAAAGATGCTCTCGACACTGCAAGCGCTCGGCTGCCGTTATAAGAACCTGTTAGCTTTTCATTCTCTTGGATGTCTACCAAAATACCAACGTCCCCTCTGCCAGCATTAAGGGAGTAAACATTTCCAAGGCAGGCGGCGTGTATTGGTTTGGCAAATAAAGCGGTGATTACGAGTGAGGTGAGAATAGATTTTTTCATCATAGGCATCCTTCTCTTATTGCGTTGTTTACGGCGTCAATCGTTGAGATTGACTTACCAACATCGAGATTGTACGAATACCTCTCCGAGAGGAGCTTTCTCATTCGTGATACTAAGCCATAAATCAACCTAATTAGTGGAATAAGTATGAGGGTGGCATGTTGAAAATCTGAGCAGATGCTGACTTAAACCATCAAAAAATCCCCTCGCGTTTCCGCTGAGGGGATTTTTTCGGGGCATTCAAGCAGCCTTACTTTGCTTTCCGCTGCTCTGCCTTTTTCGCCAGCTTTTCATTTCTGCGCTGGGTAATGATTTGGTCAGCTTCGCCACCAACATGAATTTCGCCGCGCGCCCTTGAGAGCTGCACTTGCTTCTCACGTTCACGGAAACGGGCTTTTTGCTCGTCGGTGTGTTTGTCGATGCACTTAGGGCAGCTGACGCCTTGCTCGAACGCTTCAGACTGCATGTCTTCTTCAGTGATAGGCAAACGGCAGGCGTTACACATTGCGTAACTGCTCTTTTCGAGCTGATGGTTTACTGCCACTCGGCCATCAAATACATAGCAATCGCCTTCCCAAAGGCTTTCTTCCTGAGGCACTTCTTCGAGGTATTTCAGAATGCCACCTTCCAGGTGGTAAACTTCTTCAAAGCCTTGCTCTTTCATGTAAGCAGTCGACTTTTCACAGCGAATCCCGCCTGTACAGAACATGGCGACTTTCTTGTGTTTGGCTGGGTCCATATTTTGGGCGACGTATTCCGGAAACTCGCGGAAAGTGTCGGTTTTTGGGTTCACCGCATTCTTGAAGGTGCCGATTTCGATTTCGTAATCGTTGCGGGTATCCACCACAAACACTTCGGGGTCGGAAATCAGTTCGTTCCAGTCTTCAGGTTTCACATAGGTGCCGACCACATGGCGTGGGTCGATGCCTTCTACACCCAAGGTGACGATCTCTTTCTTAAGTTTCACTTTAGTGCGGTTGAATGGCTGGTTTTCGTCGAATGACTCTTTATAGACGGTATCAGCAAGGCGAGGGTCTTTCTTCAGCCATGCCAACAGGGTGTCGATACCTTCGCGCGTGGAGGCGACGGTGCCGTTAATCCCTTCGTTCGCCAGCAGCAAGGTGCCGCGAATGTCATTTTTCTCCATTAACGCCTTCAATGGCTCACGGAGTTCCACATAATCTTCAAGGCGCACAAATTTGTAGAGTGCGCATACAACGTATTGATTCATTTTATCTTCCATTTAGCGAGCTGGAGCGTAAATCCAGAGCTTCCTTAGTTGAGCGGTTGAAGTATAGCGAAGCAAGATAAGGCTAAATACGGATAGAAAGTGTGGTTACAGGTTTACGCCCATTTATGCTCTCTGTGTTGCGGATAGCCACAGAAATTCCTGGTGTGGCATATAGACAAGACAAAATCGGGCGTGGCGCATTGTTATTGTGTTGAGTCTATATCCAAACAATCTGAAAGTGAGCATCTTCAGGTTGCTTGGGTATTACCTCATCGAATTTTCTGAAGGATAAGAAATGGGCTTTTCACTTTCCTGGGTGGCGGTTAAAACGGAAAACCAAGATGCAGTATTGGAGACGTTGGGATTCACGGCAACGACAGAAACCGACGAGTATTTTGAATCTGCCTTAGCAGGCGTTGCTTTGCGGGATGACTGGTATTTGGTGGTTGGTCAGGGGGCGAACAACCTCATCATTGCCAAAGAGTCGTTGGCTGATCTTTCTCGAATCGGCATGGCTATCGCCTGTTCGGTAGAGGAGCATGTCATGGTGTCTTCCGCCGAGTGTTGGTTCGCTGGCGAGAAGCGTTGGCAGGTGAAGCATGATGCTCAAGAAAGCCGTTTGAACCTGACTGCAGAAGGGCAATTGCCTGTGAGATTTGAGACGTTGAAAGTGCAGTATCTGGCCGATCAGGAAGAAGATGGTGGTGAGTCGGCAGATGTCGACCATGTCTTTGAAGTCCCTCTTGCACTTGCTAGCACGCTGGTGGGGTTCAAGCATGATGAAGATTGTTCAGATGTCTTTGCCAATGGCCTGCCCGTGGTGCTTTCGGGCAGCCATGAGTCAGAAGCGACTTTCACTTTTGAAATCAAAAAGCCATGGTGGAAGTTTTGGTGATAGCTTCCTCAGTCTTGGCATGATTTTTATGCGTTTTTCTAGCAAGTGGATGATGCTGCTTGATTGGTTTTCACCCGAAACCGGAGCGTGCTCGGTCTAAACGGTGTTTGCACTCGAAGCATGGGGTTGCGCAGTGTAGACTGCTCGCAGAACTGACCCGATGACATGAGGTACATGATGCAAACCCCGACGCAAGCAAAGAATGCATACTTGAACACACTCCAAACGGTTTTTGGTTTTGAAGGCTTACGCGGTGGTCAGCAGAATGTGGTCGAAAGGGTATTGGTGGGGCACTCTGCAGCGGCAATCTTTCCAACAGGTTCGGGCAAATCTCTCTGTTATCAGCTTCCTGCGCTTCATCTTCCTCACCTGACTTTGGTGATTTCTCCGCTACTTGCGCTGATGAAAGACCAGCTCGATTTTCTTCGCGGAAAGGGCATTGCCGCCGCCTCGATTGATTCTTCCCTGACTTATGACGAATCGCGCGAAGTGATGCGTTCGGTGAAAGCAGGTGAAACCAAAATCCTGATGATTTCCGTCGAGCGTCTGAAGAACGAGCGCTTCCGTCAGTTTATTTCCTCGGTACCGATTTCTCTGCTGGTGGTGGACGAAGCACACTGTATTTCAGAGTGGGGGCATAACTTCCGCCCTGATTACCTGAAGCTGCCGGCTTACCGCACCCAGCTCAATATTCCTCAAGTACTGCTTCTCACCGCGACGGCAACGCCGCAGGTTATCGAAGACATGCGCAATAAGTTCGGCATCGCCCCTGAGAACGTCGAGGTAACGGGTTTTTATCGTCAGAATTTAGACCTCAACGTGCTTCCTTGTGCGGAACAAGAGAAAGACGAAGCGTTGCTTAGCTTGATGCAGAGCGTGGCGCTTCCTCAGCCCACCATTGTTTATGTCACTTTGCAGCAAACCGCCGAGAGTGTGGCGGGCAAACTCAGGGCCGCTGGCGTTGCCGCGCAGGCTTACCACGCGGGTATGGCGAGCGATGATCGCCAGCGCATTCAAAACGCTTTTATGCGCGGTGAAATCAACTGCATTGTGGCGACGATTGCATTCGGCATGGGCGTAGATAAAGCCGATATACGTGCGGTGATTCACTACGATTTACCGAAATCAGTAGAGAACTACAGTCAGGAAATCGGACGGGCAGGGCGTGATGGTTTGCCTTCTGTCTGCTCGGTGCTGGCCAATCGCCAATCAGTGAGCGTGCTGGAAAACTTCGTGTATGGTGACACGCCGGATTTGATCGCCATTCGCGCCGTGATTGATGAGATTGGTTCGACACCCGCGGGTAAACCGTGGGAAGTCATGCTGACTCGCCTTTCCAAAGAATCCAATGTGCGCCAGTTGCCACTCAAAACCTTGCTGGTTTACCTCGAGCTTGCGGGCATCATCGAGCCGCAGTTCAGTTACTTCGCCGATTACCGTTTCAAAATGCTGGTGGAGCCTGAACAGGTATTGAACCAGTTTGAAGGCGAGAGAAGACAATTTGTCGAGGCGATTTTCCAATGCTCACCAAAATCGCGCACCTGGCATAGCGTGGACTTTGATGCGCTTTGGCAAGGCTACAGCGCGGAAAGAAAGCGCGCTGTCACTGCATTGGATTACTTTGCAGATAAAGGCTGGATAGAGCTTGAAAGCAAGCAGATGATGGACGTTTATCGCATTACTCAGCTTGAGGCATGTCAGGGCGAGCAGGCAGCGCAGTTGAGCGAGCAGATGCATCAACTTTTCCTCACCAAAGAAGCGTCGGAAATCAACCGTGTGGAAGCCATGCTGTCTCTGTTTGAAACCGAGACCTGTTTGAGCCATCGATTGGCAGCGTATTTCGCTGACCAACACGCGCCAATGCAATGTGGGCACTGCTCTGTGTGTCGTGGCAATGTTGCGCTACTGCCAAAAGCCAGCGCTCAGGCAGAACTGGATGCTGCGGAGTTACAGCGTTTGCTTCAGCCTTTGTTTGACACCGCCGCGAAAGACGGCACACAAGTCTCGGCAGAGGCGGCGACGAGATTCCTGTGTGGCATTACCACGCCACTGACTGGACGTTTACGCGCCGGGAAAATGGAAGGGTTCGGCAAGCTCGCAGCTTATCCGTTTGCTCAGGTGAAAGCGCAAGTGTCAGCAATGGGTGTTTAACCCGTTTGGAAGTGCGCCGAATCTGGCTTAAATGGTATGATTCGGCCATTAATTCGGGAAAATAGCGCCCGCTACGGAGTCAACATGGCAAAACTATCCCTACAAGAGCAGATGCTTCAAGCTGGTCTTATCGACAAAAAGAAAATGAAGAAGGCCGGTAAGAGCTCGAAGAAATCGCGCACGCTGGCAAAAGAAGCCAAAGCCGCTGTTGAAGAAAAACGCGCCGCGCAGGTCGCGCAAGATCAGGAGTTGAACCGCCAGAAGCAGCAGGAAGCTGAGAAAAAGGCGATTGCCGCGCAGGTGAAGCAACTGGTCGAGATGAACAAGATTGACCGCAAAGACGGCGATATCGGCTACAACTTCACTGACGGTACGCTGGTGAAGAAGATTTACGTCGACAAATCGACCCAAGACCAACTGGTGAATGGTCGCTTGGCAATTGCCCGCGACGGTGAAGGTTACGCGATTGTCCCAGGTGTAGTGGCGGACAAAATTGTTCAGCGAGATGAAAACACGATCGTGTTGAATAATACGGTGGATGAGCAGGCGATGGGTGAGGACGATCCATACGCAGACTTCAAGATCCCTGACGATCTGATGTGGTAAACGCAGCCTGTTGATGAATAAGAAAAAGCCCTGTTTCCGGACAGGGCTTTTGGTTTTTATACCAATCACAGTAGGTAGCAGATACTCACTACGATTGGTATTAGCTGGTGGCTTCGGCAGGCCGCTTTTTCTTTCGGTTTCTCGGGTGATTCACTGGCACTGCCGACAGCAGTGTTTGGGTGTATTCATGTTGCGGGTCGGCATACAGCGCTTTTGCATTGCCGTATTCCACCATGTTGCCGAAATACATCACCGCGACGTTATCCGACACCTGACGGACCACAGAAAGGTCGTGGGAGATGAAAATCATCGCCAGATTCATTTCCTGTTGTAGCTTTAACAGCAGGTTCAGGATTTGTGCCTGCACAGATACATCCAGTGCGGAGACGGATTCGTCACAAATGAGCAGCTTAGGTTTGAGCGCAATTGCTCGTGCAATGCCAATGCGCTGACGCTGCCCGCCGGAGAACTCGTGAGGGTAGCGACTAGCAGCTTCTACGGGCAAGCCAACTTTGACCAAGAGTTCTTCGACCCACTGTTTGCGCTCTGCGCGGGTGCCGATGTTGTGGATCTCGAAAGGCTCTTCCAGAATCATGCCCACAGTGTGGCGCTGATTAAGGGATTCCAGCGGATCCTGAAACACGATTTGCATCTCTTTACGAAGCGGACGCATGGCGCGGGGGCTGAGGTCGGTGATGTCTTTGCCTTCAAAGAAAATCTTGCCACCTGTCGGCTCATAAAGCTTGAGAATAGTGCGCCCAAGGGTGCTTTTCCCACAGCCGGATTCGCCCACCAAGCCAAGGGTTTCACCACGTTTCACGCTGAAAGAAACGCCATCCACCGCTTTGATGGTATAGCCCTTTTTGAAAATGCCTTTGCCGGAAACGAAGTGTTTGCAAAGGTTATCTATTCTTAGCAACTCTTCCATGGTTAACCTCGAAATTCCGGAAACAGCGCAGGGTCGATCTCAGGGATATCGATCAATTGCTTGGGTTCGGTGGTCAAATCCGGCATCAGGCCGAGCAGGCGCTTGGTGTATGGGTGCTGAGGGTGGTCAAACAGATCGAACACGTCAGCGTTTTCAACGATTTTTCCGCCATACATCACCGCCACGTCGTCACAGATTTCCGCGACTACGCCCAAATCATGGGTGATGAATATCATCGCCATACCGGTTTCTTCCTGCAGTTCATTCATCAAGTCGAGAATGGAGGCTTGAACGGTCACATCCAGCGCGGTGGTCGGCTCGTCACAGATCAGAATGTCGGGTCTGCAGGCCAATGCCATCGCAATCATCACACGTTGTCGCATGCCGCCGGAAAGGTTATGCGGGTATTCATTGAGCCGTTTTTCCGGCATCGGAATTTTGACTTTTTCCAGCATTTCAAGGGCGGCAGCCTGTTGCGCTTTCTTGCTCATCTCCGGATTGTGGAGCGCGAGTACTTCGGTTAGCTGCTTGCCAATGGAATGCACCGGATTCAGCGCGGTCATCGGATCCTGAAAAATCATGGAAATCCGGTTACCGCGCATTTGGTACATCTCTTCCGGCGGCAAGCTGACTAAATCGGTGCCGCGATAGAAGATCTCGCCGGCGGTGACCTGCCCATAAGGCTTGGGTAGCAAGCCCATGATGGACATAGCGGTGACACTTTTACCACTGCCTGATTCACCGACCAAACCTAGGGTTCGGCCTGCCATGACATCGAAATTCACGCCGTGGAGAATTTTCACCACGCCGTCATCGGTGGTGAATTCTGTTTCTAATCCGCGGACGCTGAGAACCGGTTCCGTCATCTTTCCTGCCTTTATCGCTTGTAGCGATCGTCAATCACTGTCACGGGTTCAAATGCTTTGCCTTCGTCCATGGCTTTGAGCGTTTCTTTTTTCACATCTGAATCAATCCAGAAGGTGCTCAAGCCATAAATGCGGCCAACGGTGAACAGGTAATCCATTCTTTTCTGCATCGGGTTTTCTGGGTACTGCATCCAGCGCCAGTAGCCTTGACGACTCCATGGCAGGATGTAGCTTGGTACGACGACAGACGCATCTTGGATAATGCGTTGGATTTCATGAGCCAGTTGCTGTTTTTTGGTCAGGTCAAACTCAGAGCGGTATTGGGTGATCAATTCATCCAGCTCTGGTGTGCTGAAATTATTGAAGTTATTGGTTTGCGGCTTATTCGCGTTTTCAGAGTGGAAGTACTCCCAATACCCAGGGATCTCTTTTGCACCCATATTGATGAAGGCTAATTGGTGCTTTTTCTCCGACATGTATTTGAAGCCGGTAGCACCATCAATCAATTTGAGTTGGAAATCGAGTCCGGCCAGTTTCGCTTGCTCTTTGAGATAAGCCATGCGTGGTGTCCAGGATGGATATGGGTAGACCAACTCGAAAGACAGGCGCTCTCCTTTGTCGTTGACGCGCACACCGTCACCACCGACGCTGTCAAAGCCCGCTTTCGTGAAATGGAAAATCGCTAACTCGGCATCGAAGGCTGGTGGCGTTGCTCCTTCCCAAGAGTATTTTCCGTTACCTGATCCTGTGGCGTGTGGCTTACGGGAATAGTCTCCGCGGATCATCTTTGCAATCAAACCGTCCATGTCCGTAGCATGCATGATGCCGCGTCGGATATTGATGTCACCCAATAACGGCTGAGCGGTGTTGAGCCACAATCCCCCGGCACCTTGAGGTACTTCGTTGAAGCCCCAGAAACGATGAACATAGCCTTTTTGGTAGACTTCGCCATCTGTCTTTTCATGCCATACTTCTGGCAAGGTCAGCTCAAAGACATCCAGCTTGCCTTTTTCAAAGTGCTGGCGGGCAAGATCCTGGTCTCTGATCACTGTGAAGCGTATTTTGTCGACGTTATAGCGGTTCTGATAGTACTTGTTTTCGTAACCCCACCAGTTGTCACCGACGTGTTTCAGCGTCAGGCTCTTACCCTTTTTAATCTTGTCGACAAAGTATGGACTCGCTGTCGGCTCTGCTTTGAAGTTGTACTTACGGACATAGTCGTCGTCCATACCGTCGCCGTTTTTGTCTTTACCTCGGCTGAAAAAGTGCGCTGGCTTGGGGTTCAGGCCTCCGACTGTCAGCATTAACTCTTCCTGATTTTTCTCTTCTACCGTACTAACGGCAAGCGTGTGGTCGTCGATTTTCACCACATCGGCAATGGTGTTGGTGTAGTAGTCGTTGTAGTAGGGCGCAACAATGTCTTTGGAGCGGTAAAACGTGAGCATAAATTCGAAATCGCTTGCCGTGATGGCTTTACCGTCGTTCCACTTTGCATCTGGATTGAGTTTGAAATAGACCGTTTTGTTGTCGCCAGCAAATGCCCATTCGGTGGCAATGTCAGGTATCCAGTTCAAGGTATCAGGGTGGCGCGTGACGAGTCCCGGCACTTCATCGAGGAAGTAAGTGCGTAAGCCTGAGTTTGAGTCTGGCCCAACGGTACGCAGCGTAAGCGGGAAACTGGCGAGGTGAGTGCGCAATGTTCCGCCACGTTTGGCTTTGTCAGACGCAAATACCGGATCGTCCCAGTTTGTCTGCCAGTTAAGGTTGGCAGGAAGTTCGGCGGCTTGCGCGGTGAAAGCGAGTGCGCTTAAAGCGGCGAGTGTGGTCAATTTAAACATGGTCACTTCCTTGTCAGACATAACGGGTGAATTTTTTCGGGTCGAATGCAGCGCGAACCGCATCGCCAATAAAGGTCACCATGGTGAGCACCAGCACAGTGGCGGTGACTACTGAGGTGACAATCCATGGGCTGTCGAGGTTTGACTTACCTTGCTGCAGTAACTCTCCCCAGCTCGGTGTTGGTGGCGCAAGACCAAGGCCTAGATAATCTAGCGCGGTCAATGCGGTTATGTTAGCCACAATGGTAAAGGGTGCCAGAGTGATCACCATGACCATGGTGTTAGGCAGAATATGTTTCAGCAGGATACGTGTGGTAGACGCGCCGAGTGCTCTCGCGGCCATCACGTATTCCCGTGCGGATTCTTTGTAGGTCATGGTCCGCATGTACCAGGTTATCCCCATCCAGCCGAATATGACGTTGATGGCGACAAAGAGGGTGAAGGTGGGCTTGGTGATCGAGACCAATATCATGATGACGTAGAGGAAGGGGATCATCGACCAGACTTCAATAAAGCGCTGGCTGATAAGGTCGAATTTGCCACCGAAAAAGCCCATGGCACAGCCAACAACGGTACCAATCGCAAAACAGATGGTCATGGTGGTGAGGGCGTACATCATGGCGATGCGAAAGCCATAAAACAGGCGCGCCAGCACATCACGGCCAATCACATCAGTCCCGAGGTAATGCTGGGATTCCACGCTTGGCGCATACGGTGGGAATTCCCCTTCGATAAAGTCCTGCTCATACGGGTTCCAAGGCACCAAAGGCATGATGACGAAGTTGCCTTTGTCTTCTTCCTCAAACAGCGCTTGAAGTTCACGGTAATTGGCTTCGCTTTGGTAATCCTGTCCAAACTCGGTGCCGAGGCGCACATCGCTGACCACAGGGAAGAATAGCTCTCCGTTGTAGCGCACCATCAGGGCTTTGCTATTAATGAAAAACTCAGCAAACAGGGAAAGCAGTAATAGGGTAGAGAGGACAATGAAAGACCAGTAACCCGGTTTGATTTCCTTGAAGCGTTTGATCTTCTTTTGCGTCAGTGGGCTGAGAGCCATCATCATTCACCAAACCTTACTCGTGGATCCACGAGTGCCACACAGATATCTGAAACGATGTTACCCACCAGCAGCATGGCGGCGTTAAGTGCCACAATGGCCATCACCACCGGATAATCCCTTTCCATAATGGCTTCATAGCCAAGCAGGCCAATGCCATCAATGTTGAACACCACTTCGATCAGGAAGGAGCCGGTCAGGAAGAACAACAGCGAGTTACCAAAATGGCTCGCCAGAGGAATCAAACTGTTCTGCATCGCGTGTTTACGCACCGCGTCTTTAAATGGCAGACCTTTAGCTATGGCGGTACGGATGTAATCGGCGGAGAGGTTCTCCATCAGGTTGTTCTTCATGGTGATGGTCAGGGTGGCGAAATCACCGATGATGTAACAAATCAGTGGCAGCACAGCATGCCAGAGCACGTCTTTAATCATCTCGCCTTTGGACTCTAAATCGTCAAAGTCATCAGAGGTAAATCCACCCATGGGGAACCAGTCGAGGTGGAAGGAGAAAACACTCAATAGCAGGATGCCGACCACGTAGCCTGGAAGGGCATAGCCGACGAAAATCAGCACGGAAGAAGCGTTATCAAAGGCGGTGTTGTGCTTAACAGCTTTGTAGTAGCCGAGAGGGATAGAGACCAAATAAGCAATCAGGAAAGTCATGCCGCCGTAGAACATGGAGACGGGAAGCCGCTCGATAATCATATCCAGTACGGGTTCGTAGTAGCGGGTAGATTCACCAAAGTCCAGCACCAACAGACGGTTCAGCCATTCCCAATATGCTTCCATCACAGGCTTGTCGAGGCCATAGAAGGCGTTCAGCTCTTCAAGCTGATATTCATCCAGCGAGGAGTTGTCCTGAAAACTCTGGGTTTGCGCCGACCCTTCCTCCATAAACTGGGATTGGGCAAGCATGCGCTCAACGGGCCCACCCGGCACAAATCGGGTGATGGCAAAGATCACTAATGTGATGCCAAGAAATGTGGGAACGACGAGCAATAACCGTCGCAGTAAATACGCTAACACAGACTGACTCTCTCCCTGTCCACTATGGTCAAAAGACCTTACTGCCTAAATATGATGGCAAATCATTAAAATTCAGGGTGATATTTGCAGACAACCCTACTTTTCCCTGCAGAATTGTCGGTTATAGAAATCCTGAAAGTGAATTGTGTTACGTCTTTGTGATGATTTCATCGCCCAAGAGACTTATTGCGAATTAACTCAAAAATTCACTTTAGGGTTCAGGCTACGCCAACAAAGGGTTTGACACTATCTTCTTGAACGTTATCTGGGCATTTTGTGCATTAAAAGTGAGATATTAATTTCCCCTTGAAAAAGTAAGCAAATGGAGAGATTATCCGCGCCCTCCCTGTTCACACTAAGTGCTATTAACCATGAACTTTACTCAGTTTGACTCTCTGCCACCGCCGCAGATCGCGGAGCGTGCTGCAGAAATTGGTGTAGCGAAAGCAACCAAAGACCCGTTCAAATCGTTCCTTCTGGCGATATCCGCCGGTATTCATATCGGTATTGCATTCATTTTCTATACGACAGTGACCACTGGTGCTGGTGACATGCCTTGGGGTATGACGCGCTTTGTTGGTGGTCTGGCATTCAGTCTGGGGTTAATCCTGGTGATCATTACCGGTGGCGAGCTATTCACGAGTTCGGTACTCACTTTGGTGGCGCGAGCCAGTGGTAAGATTACCTGGGGCGCGTTGTTTAAGAACTGGCTGGTGGTATACGGCGGCAACCTGATTGGTGCGATTCTGCTGGTGATCTGTATGCTGATCGCTCAGCAATACATGTTCGGCAACGGACAAGTGGGTATTAACGCCATGAACATCGCGCAGCACAAATTGCACCATGGCTTTTTCCAGGCGGTGGCACTCGGCATTATGTGTAACGTGCTGGTGTGCATCGCGGTATGGATGACCTACTCAGGCCGTACCCTGACCGACAAGATACTGGTGATGATTCTGCCGGTGGCGATGTTTGTGTCAGCAGGTTTTGAGCACTGCATTGCGAACATGTTCCAGGTGCCGATGGCGATTGGTATCAAGTACTTTGCGCCAGAGTCTTTCTGGGCGATGACAGGCATGAACGTGGCAGACTTTGCGGATCTGACTTTCACCAATTTCTTCATCAACAACCTAGTGCCTGTGACCTTGGGTAACATCATAGGCGGTGGCTTGTTTGTTGGTATTTGGTATTGGATGATTTACCTGCGCGACTAATACCAATCACAGTAAGTAGGTGACCAGAAATAGCGCAGGAAAAATGCTCGAGAACAAGGCGGAAAATTTCGATAAGTAGTTCTTCTACAGTCAAATTTTCATAAGCCCAACAGGAAAAAACAAAAAGGCCAGTGAGTGATCACTGGCCTTTCTTTTGGCGTGTCATTTTTTAGGATATGTCAGCGCTAGGGGAAACAAGCAGAATTCACAGCGCTGCCCAGCACGATCAGTTAGTGCTGCTGTCATCCTTTACCTGACACTCTGGGGCTTCAGAACCTTCCGAGCAGTCAGTAGCGGTGTCGCTGGCGAGTGCCAGGCCTGAGAAAAATACTGCGAAGGTTAACATCAGTGTTTTGAACATAGTCATTTCTCTATCTCCTATTTCCATTGGAGTTATTAAATTGGGTGTTTGCTGCAGCAGTTGTGCCAAGCCACCTCGTTAATATGGCGTCTTGGTAAGTACACTTTGGTTCATAACCTACTGAGTTTTGTTAGCGTTCGGTAATGGTTGTGTTAGGCAGGCTCTGTGTCTGAAATCTTGTACGTATGGTGATAAAAACAAAGAAGCTCCGTAAAGGAGCTTCTTTGGTATCAATCAGTTGGCGGGGATATTGGGGCTTCAGGTCTCAATCGACACATCATCAAGGGGCTTGCTACAACAGCTGAGAATGTAGCCTTCTTCAATTTCTTCGTCGCTGATCCCGCCGTTGTGCTCCATATTGACATTCCCTGACAGTAACCTCACTTTGCACGAACCGCAGATCCCCATGCCGCAAGCTTTAGGAATTTGTACGCCCAGCTTGGTACTGGCAGCATGCACGGTTTCGTTTTCGGTCACCGTGACGGACATGCCTTCATCAATAAATTCCACGCAGAATCCAGCTTGTGGCTGCTCATCCGCAATTTGCGCCAGTTCTGCAGACTCTTCTGCATCTTCAATGGCTTCCGGTGGTGTCTCACCGAAGCTTTCTTCGTGGTAACGCGACATGTCGTAGCCGATGTCTTTAAGCATGGCGCGCACGGCTCTCATGTAAGGCTCGGGGCCACAACAGTAGACCTCGCGCTGAAGGACATCCGGTGCGATGAGTTCGAGTATTTGCTGAGTCAGAAAGCCGCGATAGCCGTGCCAGCTTTCGCCGATGTCGTAGCGTTCACAGATAATGCTGAGCTCGAAATTGTCGATGCGTGACGCGATCAGTTCGAGCTCTTTCTTGAAGATGATGTCTTTTGGGGTTTGAGCGCTATGGACAAATTTCATGTCGACCAAACTGTTGGTGTCGTACCACCACCTGGCCATCGACATGACGGGCGTAATGCCAACGCCGCCAGAGAGGAATAGCGCTTTGTCGGTAGAGAAGTCGATGCAGTTGAAATTGCCTACAGGACCATGAACGGCAATCTCATCTTCCACCCGAAGGTTGTCGTGAAGCCAGTTAGAGACCAACCCATTTTTGACCCGTTTCACCGTAATTGAAAAGCTGTACGGAACTGAAGGGGAGGACGACATGGTATAGCTGCGCATGATTTGCTCGCCACCAATCTCCAGCTCCAAGGTCACAAACTGGCCTGGCTTGAAGAAAAACATGATGGGTGTCTGGCTCATAAAGCAGAAGGTTTTTACATCATGTGTTTCCTGAATCACCTTAACGCAGCGCACGACATGGCGGCCATTTGCCCAGGTCTGTGTATTGACCGGGTTCAGGCTGTCTTCGGTTAAGGGTTCCAGTTCGTTCATAGTGATTTTCCCTAAGATTTTTCGCGGTTTCCTGCTGCGATTGTGGGGTGGATTCAGGGTTTTAGATTACACAGGCACGACATACACTTACCTGAATGCACCACCCCGACTCACCCCATTTCTTCACTGGTTCTAACCCAGATTTTCTTTCATGCGCTCGCAGTACCAGTTGACGAAGTTGATCACCCCGAATTCATAGGTTTTGGAATAGGGACCCGGTTGATAGCCCATGGAATTTACGCCCAGCTGGTTATTTTCAGACAAGGTTCTGTCCTGCGCATTGGTCGCATCCCAGACATGGCGAAGGTTTTCCGGATCATAATCGACGCCTTCGACAGCATCTTTGTGCACCAACCAGCGGGTTATCACTTTGGTTTCCTGCGGGCTGATTGGCAGGATCTGAAACGCGATGTGATGATCGCCCATGCCGTGGTTCCAGGAATTTGGCAGGTGCAGAATGCGTAAGGCACCAAGATCCGGAGAGGTAATACGGCCGAGGAGCTTTTTGCTGGCGGCCTGACCATCCATTGTCATGGAGTGGGTACCTTCTTTTAACGGGGTACGAACAATGCGGTTACGGTTTTCGTAACGCATTTGATATTGATAAGGGATATCCATACCAGACCAGAAATTTTGCTGCTTCTCGACTAACGCTTTGAACTCTGGTGTGGCGCGGGGATCATTGTTGTCGTCCCATTCTAACAACGAATTCAGGAGCTCCGGGTGGGAGCCATCACAGTGATAGCATTCGCGGTTGTTTTCCACTACCAGTTTCCAATTGGCTTTCTCAATGATTTCGCTTTGTACCGCAACTTTTGAATTGTAGAGATCGTGCGGTTCCAGGTAGTACTCCATGTCTTTCACGAAGTCTTCAATGGGTGGTGCTGTTTCGGCAAGGCAAACAAAGATATAGCCGCCAGCAACCTGGCAATGTACAGACGCCAATCCATGGGTAGATCGATCAAAGCTCTCATCCATGTCCTGGCCGTTGTAGACCAGTGAACCGTCCAAATCGTAAGCCCATTGGTGATACGGACAGACGAGTTTTGGTGTTTTGCCTTTAGCGGCCAGACAGATCTTCGAGCCGCGGTGACGACAGGTATTATGGAAAGCACGGATTTCGTCTTTGTTATCGCGCAGGATGATGACAGGGCTAAGACCAATATCGACCGTGATGTAGCTGCCGCGTTTTGGCAGCTCACAACTCATGCCAGCGAAAATCCATTCTTTGTGAAAGATCTCTTCCATATCTATCTGGAACAGGGCTTCGCTGTTGTAAAACGGCTGCTCCAACGTGTGGTCGGGGATACGTCTTTCCAGCATGGTTTTCACGGCGTTGCGGTCAATAAGCGCATTATCAATGCGTTGTGCGGGCACTTTAGTCATCTTCTTTCCCTAGTGAAGTACCAATCATACCGAGGCTCTCTTGAACGTCAGTCCAAGCAATTAGCATCCAACCCGCCCACACTGCAGCCAGCAGTTTGCTTGGGTATACCTGCATAATGACCCTGTTTCTATGTGGAAAATTATTTAATTACGACTTCGGGATTGCTTGTATACGACCAAGAAGGATGCAAGCGCGGCATAGAGTCCGGTTTCATATCATGATTCGAAGTGCAACACGGCGTAAATCCGATCTGTTGACTCAGAGGATCTATATTGTCCGGAAAAAGTGATAAAAATATTAATAAGCAGGTTTATGCAATTGATTTGATTTAAATCATAAAGGGGATTTTTATGGGCAAATAAAAATAAAGGAGAGAGGTTAGGTGTTATGCAATCCAGCTTTCTTGTCGCATTTATACAAAGGTTGTCGCTCATTATTACACTTATAAATAACTTTTTATGTTGTTTATTAAATAACGAGAGCGAGATCTATGTTAACGAATTGTTATAATTTTCATTCTGCCCTACGCTGAGCGAGACCAATACAAAAGGGTGGTTAAAATGATAAAAACGATAGCAATGTTCTCACTAGCAACAGCAGCTCTCTCATTTCAGGCAACAGCCGCCATTGGCCAGCATCCAGTGGTGCTGGTTCATGGTTTACAACCCTCTCAACTCTCTGCAAGGCCGGGTCCTACAGAGGTCAGGGCTGATGGAGAGCAATACTGGGCACAGTATTGGAATACCCATGCCGATGTAAGAATCGATTGGCCTTCCCATGAGCGCGTCGCAGGGAAAATTGCCAGCGATTATGCCTGGCCAAAATTAAAACAACTTGCGCAAAGTAATACTTGTGTCAACGGATGTATTTTTGTGACTCACTCTACCGGAGATCTGGTCACGCGCTATATTTTAGATAATCAGGAAAATTGGCTTTTAAACGAAGGTTTACAGCCTTTAAATATTATTTCTACGTTTGATTTTGCCGGGGCAGGCGGTGGTTCTGAGCTCGCAGATATGGCCGTTAATATTGCAGAGGGTGGTGGTGTTTTAAACACAACCTTGCAATTTGCAATATCACTTTGGCTGGGTGAAATGCCAAATAGCAGTAATACTGGCGTGCTGAATGACCTGAAAGTGGCAAATGCCCGACAGATCGCCCCATTCCCGGATGGCCGTGTACCACGCATCCGATTTACCGGGGATTCGAGCGAGTATCTTGGCGTCACGTCGCCTTTCCTGCCGGGGCACGATGATGGCGTTGTCGCTTCCCATTCCACCTGCGGCTCCAGCACAGTAGGCAGTTTCTCCAGCTGCTCCCGCTCTGTCGCCTATGATGGCAAGTTGGCAAGTCAATCCCGTGGTGTATCGAGCTTTATGCCTCAGCACTACCCAATGCTAATGGGCAGCGGTTATACGCATGGGGGCGTGATTGGTGATGTTCACCAAGGAAAAGTGACTGCAGCGAACAGCCGTGTGTCTTTAGGAGATGGTACACAGGTTTCAGTGAGTACCTCTGATTCCTGGTCTTGGTGGAGCTGGGCGTATTTTCGTTACGTGAATGGCTCTGAAAACCACACCATGTCTGAGCTGGTGGCTAACCTGCGATAAGCGTGACCGGAGGGGCTTAGCTCCTCCGGTTCTAAGCCCCTGGGGGTTTGGCAGTTAAAATAAGGATGCATGAATGAAAAAAGCGGGGACTGTGTTGATAACATTGGCACTTGCAGGACTGGGCTTTTGGTTGCTTGGCGATAACGAAGAAGGTACGCCCAAGCAGGATACTGCTGCGGCGTTGCCGGAAAATGAAAATCCGTCTGTGCCTGAGCCAATCACGCAGCCTTTGCCATTAGCCAAGCAAGAAAACCCTGCTGTTGAGCCGGAGGAGCCGTTACCCGTAGTCGAGGTGCCTGAAGCCATGACAGCGCAATTTTCTTTGGTCGCGCAGACCTTTGAGCAAGAACTGCATTACCCTCCGTATTCACAGCCAATCTTATCAGCCGATAGCCCTTATCTTACGCCAAACCGTTTTTCCGAAGTTGAAATGCCCGTGTTGGATGGCAAAGAATCCGCCGTCTTGTCGCTCGATAAATACCGGTTTTTTTATCCGGAACCTGTTCACTTCAAAGTGAAAAGTGCCCTGCCGGTTCTCGGCATGCGGTATACCTTGTTGGATATCGCCAGTCGTGCGGAGGTAGCGAGTGGCCGTAGCGAGGACGCTTTGGGTGAAATGCAGCCTGACGAAAGCGCGTCTTCCCAGCTTAGACTGAAAGTGACGGTTCGCTTCGAGGGCGGCAGCGATGTACTGACGGCGGATATCAGTTATGCCAATCCTGTGGCGTATGTGACAGGCGCACAGCCCACTTTTACCCAGCAGGCTGACTGGATGATACCTGTCACCATTGATGCGAAACAGGGCGGCATTTATCGTCTTCGTGCCAATTTATACCGGGAAGATGGCACTCCTGTTGCTGTTCTTACCGAAAAGAAAAAGCTCAGTGAAGGCGAGGGCGAAATCATTCTGAAAGCGCACCAATCCGTGTTTGGCGGTCAAAGCGGCACCTTTACCCTGAAAGATTTGCAATTGGAGCGCATGTCAGGCCGTCCCGGTGAAGAAACCCAATATGGTGTGAGTCAGGTTGGGCAAATTGAACTTGGCGAGTTGAGTACGGATTCACTGAGCGACGCGCCCTACCAACCCTCAGATCAGGAACGCCAACAGCTTCGTTTTCTAAAGCATCTGGCGGGTGAAGCCTGATTGAACAGCGCCTTCCTCATTTAATCCAGACGCGGTTTTCTGCCGCACATCAAAATTTTGAGTTTTCACTCTAAAATCTCTATGACAGTCTCAGAATCCTTGTGATATACATCGCACTCCTGTTCGTGGTGTCCACTTTTCTCGACGGATTGATGGCTGGCTAATTGCTATCAATCAACAATTATTCGGCTATAAAGCGTATGATGTTCGGAAAAGTAGGCAGGTTATCTCCAAGATCCCACGGCCTCACATCTTTACTGAACAAGGTTTTCGAGCATGAAACGCAATGGGCGAGATTTGGTGTACTACCTGACGCTGGTATGTGTGCCGATGTTTTTTGCTGTGTTGCTGGGGCTGTATCTGTCCAAGTTGTCCATTGATAAACATGTCGATGACTTTGGAGGGATATACCTAAAAACCCTTGAACGAAAGATTGAGTCGCTGACCAACCAGGCACAGGTGATCATGAGTCATACCTCTAATTGCCGCTCTATCAAAAGCCGATTGAAACTCTGGCCAAGCGTGCATGATTTTGTGACCGTGAAAAATGGTCAGGTCATGTGTCAGTCTGACACTGTCTTTGACTGGGTCGACCCGTCTTTGATCACCGCAAATCTGACGCCAGGTATTCACAGCTATCCTAAGGCAGGAACAGTGGGTCATGAACAGGTATTGGTGATTGTTTCCCAAGATAAAAAGGATCTCGATACCCGTGGTATGGCTGTTGTCTCTTTAGACGAATTTATCAACTACATGGATATCTCAGACTCGCTGCAGTATGAAAAGCTGGCCGTTTGGATTGGTGACAAGTGTTTGTTTAACCGAAGCCAGTATGACCTTGAAAGCATGCATTACTTCAAATCGCAGCGTTTTCACATTGAGCTCGGCGTTGAACCCACGGAAAGCTATGTGCGTTACTCCATGCTGATGTTCACGTTGGCGAGTATTCCTCTTGGGCTGCTTATTTCCCTGTTCTCCCACCTGATTATCATGCGTCTGAAGCCCCGTTTTTCTCTCATCGAAGAAATTAAAACCGGTATGAAACGTGGAGAGTTCTATTTGATGTATCAACCGGTTTACGACGCAATGGGGGAGCTTTATGGCTTCGAAGCGTTGGCGCGTTGGCAGCATTCAAAGATGGGCGCAGTGGGGCCGGATATCTTCATTCCAGTCATCGAGCAGAATGGCTTGGGTGTTGAGTTTACCCACTATGTCTTTTCCCGCGCAGCCCAGGACATGGCATTGCTGCCTTCAGGAAAAACCTACCATTTAGGCATCAATGTCCCGCCGGAGTTTATGACCTGTCCGAGCTTTGAATCGGAGTTGGCCTATGTGCTGGGGTTGTTCGATGCGTTGCCCGTTTCCATTACGCTTGAGATCACTGAACGTCAGTTGTTGGACGACTCAGCGCTTACCCAGATTGACGCGGCGCGTCGCCTTGGCGTATCAGTGGCGATCGATGATTTCGGGGTAGGGCATACTTCATTGTCCATGCTGCAGCGACTTAACCTCGACTATCTGAAAATCGACAAGTGTTTTGTCGATACTGTGGGGGTAGATTCGGTGAATGCGCCCGTGTTGGAGTCCATCATTGAACTTGCTCATCGTCTGAACATCGCGATTGTCGCAGAAGGGGTAGAAAACGGAGAACAGGTTGAATTTCTTATTCACCGTGGCTGTCAGTATCAGCAAGGATATTTTTACTCAAAGCCTTTGATGGTGGGCGATCTATTGAACCAGCTTAGTTAAGGTTAACAGAACCAAGTGGCATTGCTCTCAATCCGGCAAATTTGATGTGCGACGACCGTGAGATCCACTACGCTTAAAAAAGCTTCGTAAACATGAACATAAGGATCCTGGTTTGGTCGCAACACTTCGTCTTATCGAGAATCCGGCACTGGTCAGTTGTCACTCCGAACTGACGGACACGGACATTTTGTGGTGCGACCTACTTCAAGACGAACGCTTTTCGCAAGAAATCCGCAAACTTAGCCAATACGTGGTCGATTACCGCGCCAACCTGAAAAACCATCTCGACCACAAGCTGGCAGAACCCCATCTGTTTCTGCTGTGTAGCCGCGAAAAAGTGCGTTTCAATATCTTCAAACGGCCTCGTTACAATTTCCTGACCAAAAAAACCACATTCCACTTTCTGGTTGGCAAAGAACAGCGCAAAGTCTCGGCGGCTGTGAAACTGGGGGATCACTTTTTCGAAAACACTCCGCACCCTAAAGTCCTGCTCGAACCTAAATTTGTCACCTTACTGACAAATAAAAACGAAGACATCACCCTCTCTGTTCATGATTTCCTGTTCGGGACAGGTATTGATGTTGAGGTGGAAAGCAAAGTTGTGGCGACCGGCAGCTCACCTTCACCTTATTGGGAGGGGGCGCAATCTCTGGTATCTGCGCTGAGTCATGAAGCGTCAAAACATATGTCTTCTGATACTGACCTGCTGGTGTATCTGGGGGGATTTGATTGCAATGTATTAGCTATCAAGGGTGATCGTGAAGTCGAACCAGAAAGCCTCGGCATGCCGAACGGTGAAGGCGCTAAAACGCTAGCCTTGATGCTGGCCCGCGCTTACAGCATTTACTTTCTTGGTGAGAGTGAAAACAAACCGGCGCTGCGAAGTGCCTACGGTAACTTGCTGCGCTATATGAGAAACCGCAATTTGGTTCGGATAACGTTAACCCACTTCTATGAATTTGATAGCGAGTACTTACATCTTGGCTCGGATTCCAGAGAATATGCGCTGAACCACGAGTTTGTTATTACCCTTGAAGACGGCGTTATGCATATTGATGGCGAGCCGTTTCAACCCAGTTTCACGTAACCCCCGAGCCTGCCGATTTATTTTCTGTCAGCCAAACTGTGGCTGGTACTCCTGCAACGTTTTTTCCAACATCGCCACACCCAAGGGTAAGTTCGCTTCACCGCCCAGTCTTTGGATGGTCGACCCTAACGCATGGATAGTGCGGAAGATATTGTGCACGCGGCATTGCTCGCCCATCTGTCCGATTCGAACGATATTCAAACCAAATGAACCTGAAATCTCCACTTTAAAATCTCGGGAAATCGCCGCCAGAATCTCTTTCTGGTTTAACCCTTGCGGCACATTGATGCCTACGACGGAATTCAGTCGGGAGGCTTTGTCGGCATAGAGGGAAAGCCCGAGACCTTGAATGCCAGCCTGAAGGGCAAGGGAGCATTTCAGGTGACGGTCAAAACGCTTTTCCAGGGTTTCATCGCAAATAAGTCGCAGCGCTTCATGGATGGCCATAATGCCGGAAACGGGGGCGGTGTAATGGTAAGAGCTTTGGTACCAGAATTTGTCTGCCAGTTTGGCATCCAGACACCAGTGGCGCAGCGTGTCTTCGCGGGTGGTGATTTTGTCCCACGCCAGCTCAGAGAAAGCGACCAGAGAAACACCGGGAATACAGCTCAACCCTTTCTGGCCACCAGTGATCACGGCATCCACGCCCCATTCATCCATGTTGAGTGGCATGGTACTGAGGGTACAGACGGCATCGACAATCACCAGACATCTCGCAGATTTGGCGGCACTGCATATTTCCGGCAGCGCACTGTTGCAAACCGTATTGGAGGTCTCCCCCTGCACGATAGTGAGCACTTTGGGTTGCACTTCGGCAATGGCTTTGGCGATCTCCTCTGGGCTTGCAGCTTGTCCTTCAGCAATGGTGTAGCGGGTGACTTCTCCGCCCACACGTTCAGACATTTCCGCCAAGCGGCCACTGAAAAAGCCATTGCTCACAGACAGCACTCGGTCGCCCGGTGCAACCAGATTTGCTACCGCCATTTCCATCGCCGCAGACCCTGGGCCTGCCACACCGAGAATGTGTGAAGATTCGGTCTGGAATACATAGCGTGACATGGATTTGACCTGCTCGATGATGCGAGACATGGTCTCACCGAGGTGGTTAATCACAATCCCGTTGGCGGCGGCGACTTTGGCAGGAATTGGCACAGGGCCAGCGCCCATCATCAACAAAGGTTCTTCAGGAAGGATGGTATCCAGTGATTCGACGATGGGGGCAGATATGCGCACGTATAACTCCTGTATTGATTCTGTGCTTGAGCGACTTCCAGTCGGAGGCGCTGCTTGCTTTTTAAGCAGAAAGGCATGGTCGCACAGTGACACAGGGATTTCCATTTGGATAACGGGATATTCCGTCGCATTTCTGCACGACTTGGGCGGAAGGGCGCTGGCCTGAGTGATTTACGCATTGTTGAGGTGTATTTGCTTAGAATGAACAGGCGGTAAACACCTCGCCGTCTGCCGCACCGATAAAGAACAACCCAGACTTTTTCCTCAAGTGTGGGATGGTATGTGGTAAGAAATGCGACACCCGTTTGTCTCCATAATGGGACGTGTAACTGATTGCGTAAGGCTTACACTGTGTAACTCAGACCACCTGAAACAACCGCGCAAATGGGGCAGGGTGGACACCGTTTTATAGTTCGGAGGCTCGATGTTTGAGACCTGGCTCGATATAGCAGTGGGCACACTGTGGGGATTCTGGCTTGCCATGTACCTGGACAGATATTACCGTCGACAGGTTGCAGCGGTGAACCTATGCGTGTTTGTGTTTTGGGGAAAAAGCTTCAAAGCGAATCGTTATCTCGCAACCTGCATCAATGTGTTGCTGGTGGTGATATTTCTGTTGTCTGCATCCGCTTTGATTGGACATTTGGTGGATAATTGGGGAGCGTTTATTGGTGCATGGTGTTTAGGGCTGGCGGTGTATGCGCTTTGCTTTTCCCTTCCCAAGCCCGCAAAGTCGAATATTCCCTCCTGATTTTGTCGTACGCGTTCAATTGATCCGCAATCGCGCCGAATTGTGCGCTTTACCCTTGACCCGATAGGGCTTTTCCGTGATAACGCAAGCTGACGAAACTATTTTGATTTATTGCTGATTATGGATACTGATCTACTACGCACGTTCCTGGAAGTGAACAAAACCCGACATTTTGGTAAAGCGGCAACCAACCTGTATTTAACACAGTCGGCAGTTAGCTTCCGTATCCGCCAATTGGAAATCAAACTCGGTACGCCGGTGTTTACCCGCAAGCGCGGTGATTTGCGTTTAACTGCTGCGGGAGAGCGTTTTGTCCCCTATGCAGAAAGCATTTTGCAGACCTGGGGCCGCGCACGTCAGGATGTGGCGCTAACTGACAGCTACCAGCAGCAACTCACGGTCGGGGCGACGTCGCTGATCTGGGAAATGGACAGCTGCAGTGACTGGCTGGAACAAGTTGAAGCCAATCAACCGGATTGGGCACTTCGCACGGAATCTTTGAGCCGTCAGCAAATTTCGAATGCGTTACTTGAGAAGCAGGTTGACGTGGTGCTGACCAGCGAACCACCGAAACTGGCAGATCTGCAGCAGCACCGTATTACAGCGTTTGAACTTCTGCTGGTATGTAGTGAACCGGATCAGGATCTGGAGTCGGTGAGCGAACTGCCGATGGTGTATCTGGATTGGGGAACCCGTTTTGGCCTTGAACATGGCCGTATTGCGTCGTTACAACGTACCCCTGTCCTGCACAGCCATGCATGCCAGCCTGCGTTGAAATTCCTGCTTAACCGTGGAGGCGTTGGATTCTTGCCCTCTACCGTCGCACAGCCTTGGATTGAAGCCGGTGCTTTGCATGTGGTGAAAGACAGCCCGGCGATGGCGAACGAGCTGTATCTGGTTTGGCTTTCAACCAGTGACAAGCATGAAGATATCGAAGCCTTGGTCTCCAGCTTAGAAAACGACGCTTAACTATATTATGTCCAAGTGACTGGGGGCGATACATAGCCTCCGGTCTGCCTTTGTCTCACTCGTATAGTAATCCAGACTTTTCTCTTCTGAGCGTCCGTCCCTATCTCATCTCTACCAACGTCTCAAACCATTTCCCACACGCAGTTTTTTGACACTCCCGACGGGAATTTGGCGTTCAAACTGATTGCCAAAATAAATGTTTCTAAAAGAAAATTCACGGTTGGCAAATGTTGATCTAAGTCTCATAATGCGCGCAATTTCAGCAATACGACTCAGGTTTAAGCGATAAATGTCACTCAAAAATATCTCTATCCGATATCAAATTCTGATCCCTATTTTTCTTTTGGTGATAAGCACTTTCGCAGTGATGATCTTTGCCAAGAGTGAAGTTGAATCTGCGGTTTATTCGGTCAGTAATACGGCACGACAGGCAGCGAATGACAAAGATCGCGCGTCTAAACTGGCAGACATTGCCTGGGCAATGCGTGTGGAAGCGATTTACGGTATCTACGATTCGCAACGTACCAAGCAAATGGCCGACAACGTTGCCAAGCTGGGTAACGAAGCGCTGACCATTTCCCGTGAAATGGCAAAAACGCCGGTGCTGCGTGATATGGCACTTGATATCGAGAACAGTGTGAGCGACTACGTTCGCTATACCAACGCCCAAGCGCAACCGACGATTGAAGCTTACTTCAAGCAACAAATCGCCATGCCGCGCTATAACGCTATGGTGAACGAATACCGTGAAATGGGCGCGGAAATGATGAAAGACATCAGCGCACTGTCAGCTTTTATCAATCCTTTGGTTGAGCAAGACCTGAAAAAATCTGACGACGATGCAGATCAGATGATGGTGACAACCGGCTTGGTGATGGGCGGTGCATTGACGATTGCGATGCTGTTTGGCTGGTGGCTTTCAGGTGTGATTGTAAAACCATTGGAAGAGCTTCAGGATGTCATGCGTCGTCTGGCGACGGGTGATCTGAACGTACAGGCGGATGAATCCGGTGAAAATGAACTGGCGCGTTTGGGCCGTGACACCAACCAGACCATCAGCCAACTGCGTCATACCGTGACCACACTGTTCAGTATCAGCGATGAAGTGGCAGCGGCTTCCACTGAACTTGCCGCGGTGATGAACCAGTCTGCAGTGAACGCACAGCAAGAGCAGGCAGAAATCGAACAGGTTGCTTCTGCAGTGACCGAGCTCTCAAGTACTGCAGATAACGTGTCTGACAACGCAGTGAATGCTGACCATGCGGCTCGTCAAACTGATGAACTGGCAGCACAAGGTCTGGCAGTGTTCGAGCAAAGTACACAAGCCGCAGTGCAAATGGCGGAATCGATTGAAAACACCGCAAGTGTGGTGAGCACTCTGCGTGAGCAATCTGAGCGCATCAGTCATGTGGTGGAAGTGATCCGCGGTATTTCAGAGCAAACTAATCTATTGGCACTGAATGCGGCAATTGAAGCGGCGCGTGCAGGCCATTCTGGCCGTGGTTTTGCGGTAGTAGCGGACGAAGTGCGTATGCTGGCAGCGCGTACTGAAGAGTCGACCAAAGAGATCCAGCAAATCATCGAAGGCTTGCAGCTTCAGGCTTCTCAGGCAGGTGACAGCATGGGAATGTGTATGGACGTGCTTGCCCGCACTCAGGAGTTGAGCCAACAGGCGAATGATGCCCTTAATGGCATCACACAGTCTGTCGCACAAATCACTGACATGAATACGCTGGTGGCGACCGCCGCTGAACAGCAATCGGCAGTGACGCAGGACATCAACCGTAACATCACCAATATGTCTGGCATCATTACCCAGAATGTTACCGGTATCAGCCAAAGCGCGTCGGCAAGTCAGGAGCTTTCTCAGCTGGCTGAAAGCCAGAAGCAGGAGCTTGCTTTCTTCCGCGTTTAATTGCCAGATGTAAGCTTCAACCAAAACCGCCTTTCGGGGCGGTTTTCTTTTATCTCTCACCCGTACTTTATGCTTATACCAATCGTAGTAAATATCTGATTGTAGAATAACGACTTATCGAAATTTTTCGCCTTGTTCTTGAGCATTTTTCCTGCGCTATTTCTGATCACCTATCTACTGTGATTGGCATTATCAAACTTCCTGTTGCAATTCGTCATCTACGATCTATTATTGATAATAATTCTCATTATCAAAAGTAAAACGATGACAGGATTACTTTCCCGACTCTTCGCACCGGTTTCAAAGCGGCATTTCTGGGCGATGAAAAAACGTCGCCTTTTAGTACCAGTGTTGTTACTTGCGCTGATTTTCGCTGAACCAACACGTGCGGTGACACTCGCTGTGCTGTCTGATGCTTTCTGGCAAGTGGCTGCTTATGTGGCTGCGACACTAGCGCTTTTTCACTATTTGACGAACAAGTTCGAGCGTCATGGCGCTTGGGTATCGCGTTTAGCAAAAAAGAAAAATCTGCAGGTGGTGCTTTCAGCGGTATTGGGCGCTTTACCGGGATGTGGTGGCGCTATTGTTGTTATCACCCAGTTTGTACGTGGCAACCTTAGCTTTGGCAGTGTGGTTGCAGTGCTTACAGCGACGATGGGTGATGCTGCGTTCTTGTTGTTAGCCACCAAGCCTTCGGATGGCATCTTTATGATTGGGTTAGGCTTTGCCGTCGGTGTGGTTTCCGGACAGATTGTCGATGCGCTGCATCGTGATGACTTTATGCGACCCAAACACTCTCCGGCAAAACCTAACCCATGTTCCAAACAAGCCGACAGCCAGACGGTTATCGGTGTGCAGGGGCGCTTTTGGCAATGGGTGTTGCTTCCATCTCTGGTGATGACACTGCTTAGCTCAATGCAGTTTGATACCGATGCGTTGCTTCATCTTCCTGTTGGCATGTCCGAGCTGGTTGGTGCGGTTCTCGCGATAACGACGGTGACCTTCTGGGCACTGGCGCGAGAAGCGGAAAATTATGAGTCTTTGGTGGGAGAAGATCCCAAAGACAGTGGATCGCACCTTTTCGAGCGGGTCGCTCAGGACACTAACTTTGTGATGGTCTGGGTGATTGCGGCCTTTCTGGTGTTTGAGCTTTGCGTACTCTGGCTGGGGATGGATCTCAGTGAACTCTTTACTGGCTGGGGCGCTTTGGTGCCATTAATGGGGGTGCTTGTGGGCATATTGCCCGGCTGCGGGCCTCAGATTCTAGTTACCAGTTTGTACATCAGTGGCGCTGTGCCAATGTCCGCCCAAATTGGCAATGCGATTTCCAATGATGGTGATGCGCTTTTCCCTGCGATTGCGCTGGCACCAAAGGCCGCCATTGTTGCCACCCTTTATTCAACCTTACCTGCATTGATCGCTGCTTACAGTTTCTTCTGGCTGGTAGAAAGCTGAGCCTTCAGATTGGGTATACGCCTGACTATTGTTAATAGCACTGATGGCTTTTTGAACGGGTCAGGTCTTTTCTGCTGGTCAAAAAGGCATCTAATAGTTTTTTATTTTGTTAATCAGATGTTTATCAGATTGGAAATTTCGCCTCGGATGTGTGATGTGTCGCATAAAAGTGACTCGATGTTGTAAAAAGGGAATGTATTTAGTTGGGATTCCGCTGCTAATCTCATCGCGCTTGATTGTGAAGAGCAAGTTAACCAATCAGATTAAAATTCGGTTCATTGAGTTCTGTTGAAACGATGCTTTGCCCGAGGGCAGTTCGTATTCTTATGGTCAATATAAATCACCAGTTTAATCTCCTTGGCGTTGAGTTTTGAAAAGGAGTTTTCAATCATGAATGCGGAAGCTAACAAGATGTCTTTGACCACCCGTGTCCTGCTGGGCATGGTGATGGGTATTGTGACTGGTTTTGCTATTCGGTTTTTGTTCGGCGAAGAAGGTTTCGTCAACGAGTATATCGTCAACGGCTTGTTTGACGTTGGTGGCCAAATTTTTGTAGCCAGCTTGAAGATGCTGGTGGTTCCTTTGGTATTCGTTTCACTGGTGTGTGGCACCAGCGCACTGAAAGATATCGCAACGCTGGGCCGTTTGGGTGGCAAAACCCTGATGTTCTATCTGGGCACCACGGCGCTGGCGATCACCCTGGCAATGAGCCTTGCACTGCTGTTTGGCCCAGGTAAAGGTGCAGACCTTTCTGCGGCATCGTCTTTCCAAGCTTCCGAAGCGCCATCGCTGGGCGATGTGATTGTGGGCATGTTCCCTACGAACCCAATCAGCTCAATGGCGGAAGGCAACACGCTGCAAATCATCATTTTTGCGCTGCTGTTCGGTATTGCTATCAGTGCGTCTGGTAAGCCAGGTGAGCGCGTGGCGGCCTTCTTCCGTGATCTGAACGAAGTGATTCTTAAGCTGGTTGCTCTGCTGATGAATCTGGCCCCGTTTGGTGTGTTCTGTCTGATGGCGAAGTTGTTTACCTCGCTGGGTCTGTCAGCGATTGTCAGTCTAGCGGAATACTTCTTCGTGTTGGCGGGTGGCCTGGTGCTGCATGCGCTGGTGACTTACACCACCTTGCTTAAGGTATTCAGCGGCCTGAGCCCGGTAACATTCCTCAAGAAAATGGAAGATGCCATCATGTTTGCGTTCTCGACGGCGTCGTCGAATGCGACTATTCCCGTGTCGATGGAAACCACCACTCGCCGCATGGGTGCTGACAACAAGATTGCATCTTTCACCATCCCGCTGGGTGCGACCATTAACATGGACGGCACAGCGATGATGCAAGGTGTGGCAACGGTGTTTATCGCGCAGGCGTTCAATGTTGACCTGACCATGATGGACTACATGACGGTTATCCTGACAGCAACGCTGGCGTCCATCGGTACCGCGGGTGTACCGGGTGTGGGTCTGGTGATGCTGGCGATGGTATTGAATCAGGTGGGTCTGCCGCTGGAAGGTATTGCACTGATCATGGGTGTTGACCGTCTGCTGGACATGATTCGTACCGCGGTGAACATCACCGGTGACTGTGCGGTAACCTGTATTGTTGCGAAAAGCGAAGACGCGTTGGATGAGAAACGCTTCAACGACATGAAAGCGGCGGAAGAAGACGAGAAAATCGTGTTCCGACCTCACGCGCAGTAACTCACAGCCTCCGATAAAAAACGCCAGCTTGTCTGGCGTTTTTTTGATCTCTCAGCACCTTGAACCGTAATGCATACTGTTGATTGAAAAAAGAAACGGTAGCGATTCCAATGACCCAGTTCCACACACTCAGACTGATTCTCGGTGACCAGCTAAATGCCAGCCATGCGTGGTACAGCGAACACGACGATGGTGTGTTGTACCTGATCGCAGAGCTGCGTCAGGAAACGGACTACGCCCCTCATCATGTTCAGAAGGTCTGTGCGTTTTTCGCTGCCATGAAAGGTTTTGCGGCTGCCTTGGAGAAAGCAGGTCACCATGTGAGGCACATGACGCTGGATGAAACACAATCCTTCGATTCGCTGAACGCACTGCTAAACGCATTGATTGATAAACACAGTATTACGCGTTTTGAATATCAACTTCCGGATGAATACCGTTTGCGCGAACAGCTTCGTCTGTTTAGCGATTCTTTAGGTATTGAGACCAGTGCGACGGGCAGTGAGCATTTTCTGGTACCTGATGATGCCTTGAGCCAACATTTCACTGCTGGAAAACATCACCTGATGGAGTCTTTTTACCGCAAGATGCGTAAGCAGTTTGACGTGATGATGGAAGGCGACAAACCGGAAGGGGGAAAGTGGAATTACGACAAAGATAACCGTGCCAAGCTGACCAAAGCAGAGCTTGAATGCATCCCTGAGCCTTTGGTGTTTGCCAATGATGTGTCGACTATTCTCGACCGTTTGGAGCGTCATGGTGTGAAAACCATAGGTGTTGCTACTCCACTGCTTCTCTGGCCTGTCACTAGAAGACAGTCGATGGAACTGCTTGATTACTTCTGTCAGTACCTGTTGCCAAAATTCGGCAGCTTTCAGGACGCGATGACATCCGAGAGCCCGCATCGCTGGAGCCTTTATCATTCCCGACTTTCCTTTGCACTCAACAGCAAAATGCTTCACCCAATGCTGGTGATTCAAGCCGCGATAAAGGCGTATCGCCAGCCTGACTCCGGCATTAGCATCAATCAGGTGGAGGGTTTTGTCAGACAGATTCTTGGCTGGCGTGAGTTTGTCCGCGGGCTTTATTGGGCAAACATGCCGGAGTATTCAACCATGAACGCACTGGGTGGCACTCGGACATTGCCTGAATTCTTTTGGACGGGCGAAACCAAGATGCAATGCCTGAAACAGGCTATCCAGCAGTCGCTCGATTGCGGCTATGCGCATCACATCCAACGCTTGATGGTTACCGGTAACTTCACCCTGCTGACGGGCATTGCACCGGAAGAAGTCGATGCCTGGTATCTGGGGATCTATGTCGATGCCATTGAGTGGGTAGAGTTACCGAACGTTCGGGGAATGGCGCTATTTGCAGATGGCGGTCTGTTCGCCACCAAGCCCTACAGTGCCAGCGGTAACTACATCAATAAGATGAGCGATTACTGCGCGGGTTGCCATTATAACGTGAAAGAAAAAGTGGGTGAGGGCGCTTGTCCTCTGAACAGTCTTTATTGGCATTTTATGGAACGTCATCGCGCTAAAATTGCGGTGAATCCGCGAGCTGGCATGGTTTATCGTGGCTGGGATGGAAAATCCGACGAAGAGCGTAGTGCTGTGCTGGAGCAGGCTGAACACTATCTAGGCAATCTCAACAATCTCTAACTGTTTAATTTATCGTGATATTTGTCATTTTGGCATTGTCACTATGAATGAGTGCGGCCTTTTTGATTCTGTTGGTAATTAATATCGAAAAATCATGCTAATACGACAAGTTTTATTTGTTTTACCTCACTGACGTAAACAGTAATAGTTTGCGTTTATTCAGGCGAATTGGCCTGAATGTTGTGAATGTAAAATGGAGTTGTCGTTGTGAGTGATAAAAGCCACGATGAATTAATGTCACCGGATGGTGCGGTGACGCCTATCGATACTGATTACCAAGTAGGTCAGGATAATATCGCCCTGCAAATCGGTCCTTTGGGTCTGGATATCCATAACCGCGTGTTTTTGGTTTCAGGCGGTATGATTGCACTGTTCGTGTTAGTCACTTTGTTGTTCCGTAACTCAGTTGGCCCTCTGTTCAACGAGATGCGAAACACCCTTACTGCTCAGATGGACTGGTTCTTCATCGGCGCAGGTAACCTTTTCGTTATTCTCTGTCTGATCCTTATCTTCAGCCCATTGGGACGTGTACGTCTCGGCGGCACAGAAGCTACCCCTGATTACACCTATGTCGGTTGGTTTTCCATGCTGTTTGCTGCAGGTATGGGTATCGGCCTGATGTTCTACGGCGTGTCTGAACCACTTTCACACTATGCATCTTCTTTTGGCGGTGTGGTTGAGACAAATGGCGTTCGTACTGACTGGGCACCATTGGGTGGTGCTGCGGGCGATATGGTTGCTGCAAAAGATCTGGGTATGGCCGCGACGATTTACCACTGGGGTTTGCATCCATGGGCAATCTACGCATTGCTGGCTCTGTCTCTGGCGTTGTTCTCCTTTAATAAAGGCCTACCACTGACTATCCGTTCTGTGTTCTACCCAATCTTTGGTGAGCGCATCTGGGGTTGGCCGGGCCATATCATTGATATCACTGCGGTAGTGGCAACACTATTCGGTCTGGCTACGTCACTGGGCTTTGGTGCGTCGCAGGCGGCTGCAGGTCTGGACTTCCTGTTCAACATTCCAAGCGGTATTACCACTCAGGTTATCCTCATCATCGGTATCACAGGTCTGGCACTGATGTCGGTGGTTGCGGGTCTGGACTCTGGTGTGAAACGTCTTTCTGAGTTCAACATGGCGATGGCCACCTTGCTGATGGTGTTTGTGATTGTGGTAGGTCCTACCCTGTCAATATTCACCAACCTGGGTACCAATATGGTGGCGTACTTCGAGAACCTGCCTGCACTGTCGAACCCATTTGGCCGCGAAGATGCTAACTACTCACAAGGCTGGACGGCGTTCTACTGGGCATGGTGGATGTCCTGGTCGCCATTCGTAGGTATGTTTATCGCGCGTGTTTCGCGTGGACGTACGGTGCGTGAATTCATCATTTGTGTACTGCTGATCCCAACGTCTGTCTGTGTGCTGTGGATGACAGCATTCGGTACCACGGCGATTGAGCAGCTTCAGGATGGTTACCGCGCAGTGGTTGATGCAGATCTGCCGCTACAGCTGTTCAACATGCTGGATGGCCTGCCTCTGTCGAGCATTACCTCTCTGTTGGGTATCATTCTGGTGGTGGTTTTCTTCGTCACCTCTTCAGATTCCGGTTCGCTGGTTATCGATACCATTTCTGCAGGCGGTAAGGTGGATGCGCCAGTACCACAGCGTATCTTCTGGTGTTCGTTTGTGGGGCTGGTAGCGATTTCTCTGTTGCTGGGTGGTGGCCTTGGAGCGCTGCAGGCAATGGTGGTATCGACAGGTCTGCCATTCTGTATCGTTCTGTTGCTTTGTGCATTCTCCCTGGTGAAGGGATTGATGTCTGAGCCACGCAAATAAGCAAAAGAAATAAATCCGGGTTCGCGCCCGGATTTTTCTTTTTATGTAAAAACCCAAATACAAAACGTAACTGACACATTGGCCGAAACTGGATCCAGCACGGCGCATTTGCGTAATTCAACCACCCTATGCAGGGATAGAAATAGAGGGTTAGTACGCGAATCCAATGTTTAGAGCTCAATGGTTATTTGCGTTGGCTGTTTGCCTGATTAACACGATATTGTGGCTAATTATTGTGCAATTACAGCGATTAATTCGACTCATTTCTCACTATTGAAGCATTGAACACTAAGGATATGTTAGAGTGTTTAGGTCATTAGACCTTAAGTTAGTGAGCGTTCAATATGCCTGATGATAGAAAACCTCGTTTTCTGTTATTTCACCCTGCATATTCAACGCCATTAGCTGCTTAACTCGCAAAACGGATTAAGGAGTTTACTGTGAGCGATAAAAGTCATGAAGAGTTGATGAAACCGGATGGTGACGTCAACCCCATAGACACAGATTATCAGGTTGGGCAGGACAACATTGCCATGAAGATCGGGCCATTTGGTCTTGATATTCACAACCGCGTTTTCCTCATTTCCGGCCTCGCCGTTGTTCTTTTCGTCTTCATTACACTCGCCTTCCAGAAAGACGTTGCCCCTATTTTTGGTGAGATACGAGGCTGGCTGACGACTAATCTGGACTGGTTCTTCCTTTCCGCGGGTGACATCTTCGTGATCACCTGTTTGGTACTGGTAGTCAGCCCATTGGGTAAAGTCCGTCTCGGCGGTACTGAAGCCACGCCAGACTATACCTACGCAGGCTGGTTCTCCATGTTGTTTGCCGCTGGTATGGGGATCGGGCTGATGTTCTGGGGGGTTGCAGAGCCTTTATCCCACTACGGTGCAGCGCTAGGCGGTACTTCTGTTGAAAATGGTGTGCGGACCGACTGGGCGCCATTGGGTGCAGCAGTTGGGGATCCGAAAGCAGCGGCAGATTTGGCTATGGCCGCAACCATTTACCACTGGGGCCTCCATCCTTGGGCGATTTATGCGGTGCTCGCTTTAGGTCTGGCACTGTTTTCATTTAACAAGGGCTTGCCGCTCACCATGCGTTCTGTGTTTTACCCACTTTTCGGTGAGCGTGTATGGGGCTGGGTCGGCCATGTTATTGATATTCTGGCGGTCGTGGCCACCTTGTTTGGTCTGGCGACTTCGTTGGGACTTGGCGCATCACAAGCTGCTTCGGGCCTGAATTATCTGTTTGGTATCCCACTTGGTGAAACCACAGAGGTGATTCTGGTTATCCTGATCACGGCGCTGGCACTTGTGTCGGTCATGGCGGGTCTGGATGCCGGTGTGAAGCGTCTGTCTGAAATCAACATGATTCTGGCGATGGCCTTGCTGCTGTTTGTGATCCTAATGGGGCCAACCATTGCGATTCTGACCGGCTTCTTTGGCAATCTGGCCTCTTATGTTGAACACCTGCCTGCGCTTTCCAGCCCGTTCGGACGTGAAGATTCTAACTTTGCCGCTGGCTGGACAGCATTCTACTGGGCTTGGTGGATTTCCTGGTCGCCATTTGTCGGTATGTTTATCGCACGTGTTTCGCGTGGTCGTACGGTACGTGAATTCATCACTTGTGTACTGCTGATCCCTTCACTGGCTTGTGTATTGTGGATGACTGCGTTTGGTGGCACAGCCATCAGCCAGGTGGTCAATGATGGTTATACGGCAGTGACAGAGGCAGATCTGCCATTGAAACTGTTCGCGATGCTGGATGCACTACCATTGGCTTCAATCACGTCATTTATCGGTATTATTCTGGTGGTGGTTTTCTTTGTGACCTCATCAGATTCAGGATCACTGGTTATCGATACGATTTCTGCTGGTGGTAAGGTGGATGCACCTGTGCCACAGCGTGTGTTCTGGTGTACGTTTGAAGGATTGGTCGCGATTGCCTTGGTCTTGGGTGGCGGATTGGTTGCCCTTCAGGCGATGGCGGTATCGACCGGATTCCCGTTCACCATCGTGTTGCTGGTTGCCTGTGTCTCGGTGATAAAGGGCCTGATGTCCGAACCGCGAGGCTAGGTTGACCAACCTTGTAAGCGCAGCGGGGCAGACATGACGTCTGCCCTGTTTCGTCTGGTTTGAAGTCCGAGTCTGATTTCCGGTCGGAAGTAAACTCGTTGAGAGATTGATAAGTAATGGAAGCGGAACAAATAGAAATCGCAGCGTTTCTCAAACAACATGCGCCCTTCAATGAATTGCCGGAAGAAGAAGTGGATGAAGTGGCCAAGCAGGTCGAAATTTCCTACTTCCGCGCAGGGACGCAAATCTTTGAATACGGTCAGCCAATCCACGAACTGTGTTTAGTTCGCAGTGGCGTGGTCGAAATCTATCGCCGCAAAGGAGAGCTTTATAACCGGCTCTCTGAAGGAGGTACGTTCGGCCAATGGGGATTGATGATGAACCGCCGTGTTCGCTTTCCTGCCAAAGCGATCGAAGACAGTCTGGTTTACTTTATTCCTGATACCGTTTTTGACGATCTCAGCGAACGCTTTGAATCTTTCTCAGACTTTATGGAGGTGGAAGACGGATTGCGCTTGCGTCAGGCGGTGGAGAACCACCGTGACAGCAATGATCTCACCACCTCTAAAGTTACCAACCTGATTTTGCGCGATCCCGTTACCGTGGATTGTGAATCTTCCGTTCGCCATGCTGCACAAATCATGACTGACGAGGGCGTATCTTCGCTGTTAGTTATGACAGTAGAAGCCGATGAAGAAGGTGTGGAGCAGGAGCGTATTGCGGGCATCATTACCGACAGGGATTTGCGCTCCCGCGTGGTGGCTCCTGGCTTACCTTATGAGACGCAGATTACTGAGATTCTGACTCCACAAATTATCACGCTCGATCACAATGCCTATGTATTCGAAGCCATGCTGACCATGCTTCGTAACAACCTGCATCACTTGCCCATCCTTAAAAATCAAAAGCCTGTGGGGGTGGTTGCGCTGTCTGATATCGTGCGTTACGAATCCCAGAGCAGTTTGGTGATTGTGAGCAGTATCTTCCGTCAGCAAACCGTTGAGGATCTGGCGGCTTTGTCGAAAGACGTACCAGCCTGTTTCTCCCGTATGGTTTCAGAAGATGCCAACTCACATATGATTGGTTCTGCGATGGCGGTGATAGGCAGAAGCTTCAAGCAGCGACTTCTTGAGCTGTATGAAGAAGAGTATGGCCCGCCACCTATTGGTTATTGTTTCCTTGCACTGGGGTCAATGGCGCGTGACGAACAACTGATTGTGACCGATCAGGACAACGCACTGATTCTGGATGACAAGTACGATCCTGGAGAGCATGAAGAATACTTTGTGAACCTTGCAAAGTTTGTGAGTGATGGCCTTGCGCAATGTGGTTACAGCTATTGTACCGGTAACATTATGGCGACTAACCCTGAGTGGCGTAAGACCCGTGCGGAATGGGAAGAGACGTTCGCGGACTGGATTGACCATCCGAACCCCCAGTCGTTATTGAACAGCAATATCTTCTTCGATCTTGATGGCGTTTACGGCGCAACGAACTGGGCTGAAACACTCAAAGCATTCGTGTCGCGACGTGCGAAGCGTAATAACCGCTTCCTGGCCTGTATGGCGCGCAATGCACTGAACCGCACTCCACCTCTTGGTTTCTTCAAGAGCTTTGTGATGGAGCAGGACGGTCGACACAAAAACTCAATGAACCTGAAACGCCGTGGCACCGCGCCACTGGCAGATCTGATCCGTGTTCATGCACTGGCGGTGGGCTCCCGTTCCCAGAACTCGTTTGAGCGCTTGGACGACATCATCGAAGCGGGCATTTTGCCAAAAGGCCGTGGCGAGGATATCCGTGATGCGATGGAGTTCATCTCCATGGTACGCATACGCCATCAGGCTATTGATGTGGAGCAGGAGATTGAGCCTGATAACAACATCGAGCCGGAGAATCTCTCTGAATTCGAGCGCCGCAACCTCAAAGACGCTTTCCAGATCATGAGTAACGCGCAGAAGTTCCTTAAGTACCGTTACCAGCCAAATCGCAGTAATTAGGGGCATGTAGTGTTAATTCTTGAACCTAAAAACGGTGCAAAAGACGTCAAGGTGGGTCCTGACTGGTCAACACTCAATGAACGATTGAAGCAAAAAGCCAAGGTGCCTCTGCTGAAGCGTTTTTACGAAGCGGGTGTCGTAAATGGTGACACCCCAGTGTCTGAGGTTGAGTTCGTTGCGCTGGATCTGGAAACCACGGGGTTGGATCCCAGCAAAAACGACATTGTCAGCATTGGTTTAGTGCCTTTTACGCTCAATCGTATTCATTGCCGCAAAGCCAAGCATTGGATTGTGAAGCCGAGAAAACCGCTGGAAGACGACTCTGTGGTTTTCCACGGTATTACCCACTCTGACGTGAGCGATGCGCCGGACTTACGCCGTATTTTGGAAGAGGTGTTGGCGTCTTTGGAAGGGAAGATTGTGGTGGTGCATTACCGTCGCATCGAGCGTGATTTTATCGAGGCGGCAGTCAAAAGCCGTTTGGGTGAAACCTTGTTGTTTCCGGTGGTGGATACTCTGGAGATTGAATCTTGGTATTACCGTAAACCTTTCCAGAAGTTCTGGTCCTGCCTAATGAAAAAGCCGCTAACATCTATTCGGTTGGCAGACAGTCGCCGTCGTTACAACTTGCCTTTTTATCAAGGACATAACGCGCTGACGGATGCGATTGCGACTGCCGAGTTACTTCAGGCGCAAATCGCACACCGTTTCGGTCGTGACCATCCCATCAAGGCGCTGTGGCGTTAAATCTCAACGACTGAAATCAATGATATCGGCCTAAGTTCACGTTTTTAGTAATCAAAACGCTGTAACCGGGTCGATTTTTTTAGTGCTTTGCTCACTGTGTTACAGTCAAAGGGATGAGCTGGTATCTGTCTTTGACGTTTCGTCCTTGACAACTCTTTGCGCCGATTGCCCGACGTAAAGGTACGATACGTAAATTCGCTGCCGACAAAGGATGGCAAGATGATTGAAGAAAACAAAGTCGTAAAAATCGACTACACGGTAAAAGACGAAGAAGGACAGCTGATTGATACGTCGGAAGGCAAAGATCCTTTAGCGTATCTGCACGGTGCAGGAAATATCATTCCGGGTTTGGAAAAAGCACTGGAAGGTCGCTCTGAAGGCGAAGAGTTTGCCGTTCAAATTCAACCAGACGATGCATACGGCCAGCGTAACGAAGCGTTGATTCAAGTGGTTGAGCGCGGTGTATTCCAGGGCGTGGACCAATTGGATGTGGGTATGGTGTTCAATGCCCAAGGCCCACAAGGCAATATCCAAGTGACAATTATCGCGATCGAAGGCGATGAAGTGACGATCGACGGCAACCACCCATTGGCGGGTGTCGTACTCCAATTTGAAGGCGTTATCCGCGAAGTGCGTGAAGCAACTGCCGAAGAAATCGAACACGGCCACGTTCACTAATCACTGAAAAGTGAAGAGAAAAAGCGAGCTGTTTAGCTCGCTTTTTTTGTTAGTGCTTATCTAATACCAATCGTAGTAAATATCTGCTCATCCTAGCTTGTTAAAATGCTCGATAACTGCGTTGAAAAATTTGATTGTAGAATAACTACTTATCGGAATTTTCCGCCTTGTTCTCGAGCATTTTTCCTGCGCTACTTCTGATCAGCTACCTACTGTGATTGGTATAACAGGGTTTCTAGTATGAAGGCATCATCAAAGTGACGTTCTCCAATAAAGGCAATGGCATGCTGTCCGTGTTGTCGCATCGCACCGGGAGAGCGCACGCCAAATGGCCACAGGAACCAGCGCTCACCGCGAAGACTTTGTTCCAGAATGCCGAATTCATCAAAAGGGCTTTTCCTCATTCCTGTGCTATCCGAAAGCATCAGTGACTCTTTGATTTCTCTCGCCTCAAGCGTGATATCGGGTTGAATGTTATCAGTAACATGAATCGCGCTGATCATGTGCTCTCCGCCGGTTAAACTGATTTCAAAACGACCGTTATCTGTAGTTGGGAACAGGTAGTTCTGGATTGGCTTTTCGTCGTCGCGCTCTATAAACCATAGTGTTGGACTCAATGCATACACCATGTGATAGCAACCGCACTGGTGAATGGAATCCAGAATCAGTGGGGCACCATCTTCACCCAGCGTGATGCGAATATTTACGGCATCAAACTCTCCCGCATACGGGTCGAAGTGGCCTTTTGCGGTTCTAGCGGGGAACCACAATGCGTAATTGAGTTGAGGGAGCACTTTCCCATGAAAACGGGTGTAGGTGACGGAGCGGTAAATAACGGGCGTTTGGGTATTGATCAATACCCTGTCTTGGCTATCGAGCGTCAGCGCGCCGGGGATGTCATCGGGTGATAAGGTTTCGACGACAAACAGAGGTGAGAACCTATCGAGTAGCGCCTCAGATTCATCGCGGGTGAGCAAAGGCCATTGCAGTGAGGAATAGCGACTTGCTTCTTCGAATATGGCTTTCACGTTTTGCTGCGTCAGATGTGCCGGTGGTTCGCCATAACGGAAAGGGAGTTTCAGCGTTCTGCCAAAATCTGCTTTGATGCGCTCCTGTTCATCTTCGATTTGGCCTTCGGCGACAAGCGTGGCAACAGGGTAAACGCCTACCACTCGCTTCCAATGCTCGTAAGCTGTCGGCACGGAAGGAGGATGGCTCTCCAATTCTCCCCAAAAACGGGAATTCTCAATGCTTTCCTCGAGTAATTGCTGCTGGCATTGCTTCAATTCACTTTGATGGCGGGTAGCGACGGGTGCTAAAGCCAATGCGACATCAAGTTGCTCTTTCCCTTTATGACCCACATAGGTGAGCCATTGAGCTTGCGCAGAAGCGCTAGATAGCTCTCCAACAAAGGACGTGCTGAAACGGTCAAAAGCCAGATGTGGAAAGCGTAAATCCTGATGGTAAGGCAGTTTGAAATCACGCTCATGTTCTACTTTCTTGTAATAAGCAGAGAGGCGGCTTTCGCACGTCGCCCCATTTTGAGTGAACAGGGTAGTTTGGTGTGGTGTAGTACACCCAACTAGCAAGGTAGCAAATAGTAAGAAAAAGAACCGGGATCTCAGCATTGTGCCCTATCTATAAGTTACTGTTCGGTATGAACTATACCCAAACAACCTGAAGATGCTCGCAATCAGAGGTCATCAATGCGTTCAATTCGAGGCAAATTTCACGAGGAATAGTCGTTCTATTTCCGTGGAATTTAACAAAGAAGTGGGCGCATTGAGGGCCTCCCTTCGGGCGAGTTGACTGACGCCGTGCTCATTGTTGTTCCTTTTTGATGGAGGTGACTACACCTGCAAAGGAACGCCGCGATCACAACGCCAGTCAAACTCGCTGAATCCGGCATCTTCAGGTCGTTTGGGTATATAGTGTCGGTACAAAGGACAAAAAATGAAAACCGAGAAGCAAAAAATGCTAAGTGGTGAGCTTTATCGCGCGAGTGATGAAGAGCTGGTGGCAGATAAAATGCGATGCCGTGAAGCCATGCGTCGCTTTAACCAAAGTGTGCCTGAGAGTGACGACTGGAAAAGGGCTAAGAGTGATTTGCTGCCAAACGCGTCCGACTCAGTGTATATCGAGCCGCCATTTTTCTGTGATTACGGCATTCATGTGACCTTTGGTGACAATGTTTTTATCAATTTCAACTGCACCATTTTGGATGTTGCACCTGTGACTATTGGTCATCGTGTGATGATGGCGAACAATGTGCAGCTTTTGACGGCAACACACCCATTGGATGTTCAACGCCGTGTCTATGATTTGGTTGAATACGGTTTGCCCATCAGCATCGGCGACAATGCATGGTTAGGTGGCGGTGTGATTGTTCTGCCGGGTGTAACGATTGGTAAGAACTGTGTCATTGGCGCGGGCAGTGTGGTGACCAAAGATATTCCTGACAACACCATCGCTGTCGGTAACCCTGCCAAAGTGGTGCGAGAGCTGACTGCTGAGGAAATCGCTGAGCGCGGTTAAGTTAACGATTCCAACTCTGTGAGCACGTCAATCGCATATTGATTGGTGCTGCCACAAATATCCCGGTCAGCTTTGAATTGCCCACACACTGCAGGGCGCTCAGGCTGGCCGAAAATCTTACAAAGATTCTCTTCATTCAATTGGATGCAACGGACGCCGGCCGGTTTGCCATTGGGCATACCCGGAATAGGCGAAGAAATGCTTGGCGCGATGCAGCAAGCACCACAGCCTAAACGACAGCTTACAGCGGTATCAGTCATCTCTCAGCCTCAATGAATGGGGTCTTTGGTTATAATCCAATGGTGGGCGCGCACAGTATCACTCACGATGAGTAAACGCAAAGTGTTGATAGGCATCACCCATAAGCCCTTGATTGACAGCCGCTGAAAGCAGGGATTCCGTCTTGCGCTTGCAGTTTCTGCTCTGGGTGGTATAACGAGCGCCTTTATCAAGATTGACTGGCAGGAACGGGTAAGCATGACAACGCCTTTCTGGGAACAAAAAACACTGACTGAAATGACTGACGCAGAGTGGGAATCGCTGTGTGACGGTTGCGGTAAGTGCTGTCTTCATAAACTGATCGATGAAGACACCGAGGAGTTGTACTACACCAACATTGCTTGCAGTCTGTTGGATGATAAAACTTGCTCGTGTAAAGACTATCAGAACCGTTTTAGCTATGACGAAGACTGCCTGAAGCTTTCCCGCGAGAAGATTGAAGAGTTCTATTGGCTGCCGGATACCTGTGCATACCGTTTGCTGGCAGAAGATAAACCACTTCCAGCTTGGCACCCACTCACTACCGGGTCGAAAGACGCGATGCACGCTGCGAACGAATCAGTGCGTGAGAAAGTGGTTTACGAAATCGACGTGATTGATTGGGAAGACCATATTTTAAATCATCCTAACAGGGGCTAGGCGTAGCAAGGTATATCAAGGCTTTGCTTGTGGTCACTTCATCAATAATCATCAATATTTATCTATATTCTGAAAATTTGTGGACATAATGTGGACGTTTTAGTGTCCGCATTAGCCACTTATTTGAGGTTCGCTAGAGGGTTTTTCGTGACCACATCTTCTAGGTGATCGGGGGCTAGGTGAGCGAATCGCATGGTCTGTTTTATGTCACTGTGACCAAGGATTCGTTGCAAGGCGATAATATTACCACCGTTCATCATGTAGTAAGACGCAAAAGTATGGCGCAGAACGTGGGCAGCTTGCTGCTTTAGTCGTGGAACATTGCGCACGATAAATCGGTAAACCGTCGAATAGCCAATGTTAAACAATGGGCCTGAACCCTCTTTGTAAATCACATCATAAAGTTCTGGGCTGATCGGTACCGAGCGATTCTTTTTGCCTTTCGTCTGCGTGAACGTGACTTTGTACTTGGTGAGCTGTGCACCAGTAAGTCGTGACGCTTCACGGAATCGTCCCCCTGTTGCTAAACAAAGCTTAATTATCTTGTGCAGGTCATCATGGAATTTGTGCGCTTCGGCTTCAGCAATCAATCTCTGCATTTCCTCCACCGTTAAAAACTCCATTTCAGGTTCGTGTAATCTGAATTGCCGCACTGACTTAAGCGGATTTTCACATTTCCATTCTCCCATTCGTTGCAACTCAATAATGACCGCATGATGAGTAAAGTACCGCTAAGGCTTGGTATGGATATCTGTGGGAATACAATATTGGTCATACTGAGCATATTGCTTTTCTGTACATTGTAAGATTCATCGTTTAGCATAACTCTTTTTTAAAGTAAAAAATCATGTCAAAATTCATACACTTTTTTCGTCAGTTACGTCAAAAATTAGCCTATACTCATGGAGCGGATGAGGCGGCGAGTTACCAAAAATTTCATTTCCCTGTTCTGGATGGTTTGAGGTTTTTAGCGTTTCTTTGGGTTTTTGTTGGTCATCTGCCTAGACCAGTTCCAGGGATATATTCGTGGCAACGGACTAACTGGATCGGCGTTGATCTTTTCTTTGTTCTAAGCTCATTCTTAATTACTTCATTATTTTTACTAGAATATAAAAAAAACAAAAAATTGTCTTTTGGCAATTTCATGAGAAGACGATCATTAAGAATATTGCCTTTGTATTACTTTGTGGTTTTGTTTGGGTTGGTAGTATTCCCTCTTTCTGGTTTTAAAATAGGCCCTACGGAAGGTATGGGGTATGCTGATCTACTTAGTATGACTCCTTATATTCTAACTCTAACTAGCAACCTAACTCTTCCATACTCAGGAGTAAATGTAGGTGGGGTTATAGGACCGCTTTGGAGTATATGTGTAGAGTTTCAATTCTATATACTGGTGGGGTTAATTTTTTGGTACGTGTACAATGTTTATAAGGGTAATAAGCATAGGCTTCTGGTTTGTATGGGTTGTTTTCTATATGTAATTACAGTCATCACTAGGATCGTTATGCTTTACACCGGTAAACAACAATATATCTATAGTAACTTATTTACTCGTTTAGACCCGTTCATTGTTGGATGCATTTGCGCATTTTTGTTTAATAGTCTTTCGTCTCATAAGGATAAGCATATAATTGGTTTTATTCTTATATTGCTATCATACTTTACGTATCGTTTCGCTTTCAAATTGCCACATCCTTCAGTAGAGGATTTTTCCAATATTTACATATATACATTTACAGCATTAGCTTCAGGACTATTTATTTTAGGAATGTTGCTGATACCAAATACTGTTAGCAAACCGATATCTAATAGCCTATTTGTAAAGCTCGGCGGGTTAACGTTTGGTATGTATGTAGTTCATTCAACAATGGTCGACCTTGTTATAAACATTAAGAACCCTATTCCTGCTGTGAATACATTTGCTTTGGTTGGCTTACTTAGTTTTCTAATGACCGTTGGGTTGTCGATCATTCTATATGAATGGCTCGAAAAGTATTTCCTTCGGTTGAAGAAAAATGGTTAACACGGTTCCCATAGAGATAATGGTTCAGATAGCTACAACAGCACATAATGGTTCTTATGATCGAACTCAACCCATATAGTAAGCGTGGTCAACATCTCCAGTTGATTGAATAACAGGTACAATAAAAAGTGGCGACATAATAATATGTCGCCACTTTATCGCCATCTGGCTAATTGTTGTTACGTAACTAATTGATAAAAAATGACTAATGTAAAGGCTTTAAATTACTCAGTGTAGTCCTCGTCTAACTCATTGGGTTTGAATGTAGGCAAAGTCCCGAAAAGCTATGGTGTGGTCTATTTTGGGACAATTATAATACCGACATGGTTTATCTTGTTGTTTTTATTGGAATTTAAATATATAAGTTAATAAGACCATAATCATCCTTCGCGCAGATAGCGCTTTAAATCGTTTTTTTGCAACCTCGGCGACTCTTTGAAATACCGCTTTTATCAAGGCGGTATTTTTATGACATTCGATTGTTGGGTGTATTTCTCCGCCTGCTGTAAAAACTTTGACTCATAAGTTTCTGATATGTTTGCGAGTGATATATCGTAAGTAGCTGTGCTTGATTGACTTTGAATCTCCTGTTTCTAACTTATTGATACTCTCATTATCAAACAGTATACAAGCTAGGCAATCACATGGAATTGAAGGACCGCTATTATACGGTTTTGGACTCCTTGCCAGAGCATACGTTTATCTTCTCCGAATCTGGGATATATATCGACGTTTACGGTGGAGAAGATAACGCCACTGGCTTTGACTGTAAGCAGTTCATCGGCTCATCGCTATATGACGTCGCTCCGGCTGAAATGGCTGAAACGTTTCATTCGTATATCAAAAAAGCGCTTGAAACGAATCAGGTACAACTCGCCTCGTATAAGTTTGATACCGATAACATGATCGACCTACCTGACGATGTTATCGCACCTGAACAGATCTGGTTTGAAGCCACCATTAAACCTATTCCACTGATTGAAAATGGCGAGCGCACCGTTGTGTGGATAGCGAAAAATATTACTGAGCGTCACCTCTTGGAAAAACGTCTAAAAGAACTGTCGGAAACGGATGATCTCACTGGTATCGCGAACAGGCGCGCTTTTACTGAAAGACTGCGAGGCGCACTGAAACAGTTTCAAACCGACCATACTCCCTTCGCTTTGCTTATGCTCGACATTGATCACTTTAAGCAAATTAATGATTCGCTTGGCCATTATTGCGGAGATGAGGCAATTCAGTTCACGGTTAACTTATTGAATGAAAAACTGACGGGATCTGATTTTTTCGGGCGGATTGGCGGTGAAGAGTTTGCCATTATTCTTTTGCATTCAGGCATAGAATCTGCCTATCAAAAAGCAGAGGAGCTAAGGCTTTTGCTAGAAAGCAGTCGCTTCGTAGCGGAAGAGAAAAGTATAAAGCTGACGGTGAGTATCGGTGTCACTGAGGTCCGTGATTCAGACGACAACATAAAAAGCATCATGGCAAGAGCCGATACTGCGATGTACCACTCGAAGAAAACGGGCAGGAATAAAGTCAGCCGTTTCTCCTCTTGCCGCTAAAAGAAAAGAACTATGCTTCGGAAAAAAACTGATGGTTTCTCCTTGCCACTCCAAAAAGGACCTTTCCAAAACAATGGTGCAACCCCCTGGTTCTGCGAGTTGAATATAGGTACGCCGGGACAAACGCTTAAATTCTGTTTTGATACAGGGAGTAACTTTAACTGGGTGACATCTAGCCTTTGTTCTGATGATGGCTGCCAACTTTATGCGAATGGTCGCTTCATGTTTTCTGAATCATCAACCTTTGAATGGATTGATCAGACTGGGACAACGGTTGATTTCGGTCCGTGGGGGAGCATGGAAGTTGAAGAGGGCAGAGATAAACTTTGTATGCCAATTCAAAAGGAATTGGACGCCTGTTTATTCATATCTTTGTACTTGTCCAAAAAATATTCAGGCATACAGTTTGATGAGCTGGACTGGGATGGTGGTATTGGGCTACCTAGCGGCGAAGTGTCTGAAGTTCCTCTCGATAAGCTGTCTGGTACTTTCAGGCTGGCACAATCTCATGAAGGGGAACCTATTCACTCCCACTTTTTGCTCGATCTTATGGATAAAGGGTTCGTCAGTAAAAAGAGACCATTTATCAGCTTTTTAAGTGACATGAGCGAAGACAAATCAGCGAGAGGAACCGTTAGTTTTGGATTGCTCGATGATGCGTATTCAACGTCGCTTGAGTACCTCTTTTTACCGTGGGCACGTTATCGGGAAGAAGTCCCTTACCTTTGGAGCTCCGAGAATGCCTCAATAAGCGTTGGTGATAACCTTATTGGAGAAGACCTCTATTTTACTTTAGACAGTGGTTCTTCTGCGTTCAAAGGAGACAAAACAGTACTGAAAAAGGTCTTTGAACAGACGACAGAGACCAGTCCTGTGGTTTCAATTTCTCTGACCGACAGTTCGGGTGACGAATATGGGTTATTGGAAATCACCAGCGATGTATATCGACGTGACATTGAAGAAGGACAGCACAAAGGGCAATCGGTCTCACAGTTTCAGTGGCTGAAAGGTGCGGAAGACATGTTATTGGTGGGCTCTGTATTGATGGACCACTTATACACGGTTTACGAGTACGAAGAGCCATCAGACGGTCAATTGGTACCTAAAGGCGTATGGATTTTTAATAAGCCTGGTGGGTCAAAAATTATCCAGACCAAGCAAAAAGAGCCCGCCAGTCTATTTGATAAGCTAAAGGCAAAATAATGCATAAGCAATTAACGGGAATTTGGCACAATGATTTTCAATCCAAGATGGAACTCCTCGCGATAGAGAACAGGATCATTGGCCGGTATAGCTCACACACTGGCTCCAAAGGGGTTTATCAACTTGTAGGTCATTGCTCTGGCGAAGCCCCAACTCAGACGATGGGGCAATCTGTGGCGCTCTCCATTTATTGGAAAAATATCGCTGAAGGAGAGAAAGATGAAAGCTGGCATTGGGCTGGCTCTATGGTTGGGCAACTTCAGCATGATGGCAAGCTAACGTTAACCAATGTGATCGTTGTTTCCGTACCATTTGGCAGCTATCAGAAAGGCAACTTCGTTGATAAGTTAATTTTTAACAAGTCCTCAGCGGACGTTGATCATGAGTCAGTAAAGAGTGACTTACCTGAAGAGTGTAACATTGAAAAACGCCCTGTCATTGGAAAGTGGGTCAGTCTCGACCAGCGCCAACTGCTTGATATTTATCATGTGAAAGGGGCTTCTGGCTCAACGTCAGCATGGCTGGTACGCGGGGATTCGGAAGTGATACTTACTGGGTTTATAGACGTCGACGCCGAACCGGAAATGGCGCAAAGCTTGTCGCTATCTGGGTATGAATCAGATGAGCAATCTGCTTTCTCTTTGTCAGGCATGCTTGAGCCTGGAAAAGATACAATGACCTTGAATAGCTGGCATGCAGAGCAAACCTCCTCAGAAGACAGTTTCATGCAGACACGCATGGAAAGTACAACTTTTCGGAGACTTAACATTGAAAAATAGCTTTGTACGGTCTCCCTATCTTTTTGTACTCTAGAACAAGAGGTGCATCTCGCTACACATCGTCAAGCCTCACTGATATGATGCGCGACAGTTTACAAGGTCACTTGGAGACGATGGTGTCTGATGCTCCAAGTGCGCAATAACATTGAGGCTGTCTTTGAGTAATCCCCCCACTATATTTCACACGCTCGCCATCAATAGAGCGATTCCGCTATGAAATTGACCTTGGGCCCAATGGAGGGTGTGCTTGATCCTCTGATGCGTCAAATGCTGACAGAGATTAATCCTTACGATCTCTGCGTGACAGAATTTGTGCGTGTTGTCGATGCGAAACTGCCTCCCCGCGTCTACTACAAGCTAAGCCCTGAACTGGAAAATGGCGGTAAAACGCTGTCGGGGACACCTGTGCGTGTACAACTGCTAGGTCAGTCTCCGCAATACATGGGTGAAAATGCCGCACTGGTGGCGGAACTCGGCTCGTCTGGGGTTGATATTAACTTTGGGTGCCCATCCAAGACGGTAAACGGCAACAAAGGTGGGGCGGCTCTTCTGAAAGAACCTGAGCTGATGTATCAGGTGGTGAAAGCCGTTCGCGAAGCGGTGCCTTCCGATCAAGTGGTCAGCGCCAAAGTGCGTCTGGGCTTTGATGATGTCTCTGCCTATCGTGAAATTGCCGATGCGGTGCAATCGGGTGGGGCCAGTGAAATTGTCGTTCATGGTCGCAGCAAAGCAGATGCTTACAAGGCGGGGACTATACGTTGGGATTTGATTGGTGATTTGGCAAAGAACTTGTCGATTCCAGTGATTGCCAATGGTGATATTTGGTGTCGAGATGACGCGCTAAAATGTGCGAAAGTGTCGGGTTGTGAAACTTTGATGGTTTGCCGTGGCGCGCTGAATATGCCGAATCTTGCGGCACACATTAAAGCCGATAATGCACCGATGTCTTGGCATCAAGTGCTGATGCTCTTGGTTCGCTATTCAGAATTTGAAATTCGTGGTGACAAGGGTATGTACTACCCGAACCGAGTAAAACAATGGTTCCGTTATCTGCAGGCTGAATATCCAGAAGCGAAAGAGCTGTTTGTGCGTATTCGCCAGCTTAAAGACAAACAACAAATTCTGGGTGAAATCATCAGCACGCTCAACAAGGTGGAGCGTCAGGCTGCTGTTGAGAGCTTTGCTTAGAAATTGACTTCAAGAAACATGAAAAAGGCAGACTTCGGTCTGCCTTTTCTCTTTTCTCTTTTCGTTTTTGCTACCTAGATCAGTACTGGTTTAAGACCCGACCCGGCAAAATACGGTAGTCGATGCGTCCAGGCCAATTCTGTTCGGACAGCGCTGAGATCATGGCTCGCGCAACACGCACGGCTTCTACAGGCTCAAAATCAGCCAAAGGACCAGCAAGGAATGGATTCAGCAGCGGCATGATTCGCTGCAGGAATTGTTCATCGTTTCTTGGTTCTTCACGCTCTCCAACCAACGGGCCGGGACGTGCCACTAAAAGGCGTTCATACCCCATCTCTGAAAGTGCGCGCTCCATTTTACCTTTGCAGCGCAGGTAATGGGATGGTGACCAAGGGTGAGCCAACATACTTGAAACCACGGCCAGATGCTTAACGCCGACAACGGCCATCATACGTGCAACCTTGACCACAAGGTGATAATCCACCTCTTCTAGAGCCGTTTTCGAGCCTGCCTGCTTCTTGGTTGTACCTAAGGAAATATACCCTTGAAGTGGCACGGGCCATTGAGGTTGCCAGTGAGTGACTGAAAGGTCAGGACTTTGATGGACAATGATTTTTTCAGACACCACAGCGACAGGGCGTCGCGTCACAACGTGGATGTGGGAGACATCAGGGTCCCCCAGTAATTGATGTAATAACTCGTCACCTACCAAGCCGGTCGCACCGGCGATAATGACACTTCGAGACGATGGCACTGACAGAAAGTCCTCTTAAATCAATTGCGGCTAGACTACCACGGTTTGAGCAAAACTATTCAACGCCTTAGACCAATTATTCGATTTGTCGCGTAGTTCTACTGGTCAAAAAATGACCTTGCTTTCATAAGGAGAAGTTGAAAATCAGCGGTGACGGGCGTTTTGGGTTATGATCCGTTTTTTACATCTTTAGAGAACCACAATGACGTCGATGGTCGAATTACAAAGTGACTGGGAAGGTATGCCAGCCACTTTTATTGAAGGTGCGCTTTTGGCTGCGAACCTGTCTCCAGCACCTTTGGACCCTGAAAATAGCTGGTTGCCTATTCTGGTGACAGGTGGAATGGACGAAGACGATGTAGAGCCAATGACCACTGAGCAGAAAAAGGCGGTAATGCTGCGATTTGAGCAGCAGTATGCATCCCTGATGAAGCACACCTACGAATTACCTGCTGAGTTGTCACTCGACGCATCACGTAATGACAACCATCAGGCTTTTGCCGAAGGCTTTCTCGCTGTTTGGCCTCACATTGAACCGGCATGGCAAGATATCAAAGTGTCTGATGGTAGCCGACGCATGCTTTCGGCACTGATGACGACCATGCTTTTCCTTCATGACGAGCAAGGTACGCTGGACCAAATGAAAGAAGCAGGACTGGCGGCACTGCCATCGCCAGAAAAGTACTACCAGCAACTACCTCTGATGATTAACGAAGTGGCGCTGGCGGCTGATGAAGTGCAGCAGGGTTCCGGTGCTCGTGCAGTGAATCCGTACAAAACTGTTGGTCGTAATGACCCATGCCCTTGTGGCAGCGGAAAGAAATTCAAAAAGTGCTGTGGTAAGTGATGACGACTTCTCCAATCTTGGTTGTCGCTGGTGTACTCACTGACGGTGATAGCATTCTCATTACCCAGCGCTTTGATCATGAAGGCGGTCTTTGGGAGTTTCCTGGTGGCAAAGTAGAGCACGGAGAAACTGAGCTAGAGGCTTTAGCCAGAGAGCTATTGGAAGAGTTGTCTATTAAGGTAGAGGTTGGTGAGTATCTCACCGAAACACTCCACCATTATCCGACCAAGTCGATACTACTCAAAAGCTATCGCTGTAAGCTGGTGGAAGGTGAGCTGACCCTGCATTGCCATCAGGCAAAGGCATGGGTAAGCCAATCAGAGTTGGAGGATTATATCTTCAGTGATGCAGATAAGCCCTTGGTAGCGCTACTGAAAAGCAAATAACAAAAATCCCAGCCAAGGCTGGGATTTTTTATGATTCTATCGACGCAATGGCTTCAACTAGAATAGGCGGCGCTCGCGCTTACCGAACAGCTGAGACAACACAACAACAGCTAACACAACCAGCATGGCTGCGAAAATGACGACCAGCCATTGAGGCATAGACAGTGTCAGGAATTGCCAAACAATCTTGCTGCAATCGCCACTGGCTTCAAACATCCATGGAACCCATTGGTTCAATGGTGCCCATGAAGGGAAAGAAACAAATATATCGCAGGTCGCGCCAAACAGGTCGTTCGGATCCGGGAATTGGTAGCCGACATGTTCGATGGAAAGTTTAAGCCCCCAACCTGCCGCAACACCCCAGGCAATCAGTCCTGACCAGCGTACCAGTGCGTTTTGCGGAGCAATCATACCGATGAGACCCGCACCCACCACACCCAGCATGGCAACACGCTCGTAGATACACATGACGCAAGGCGCCAAGTCCATCACGTGCTGGAAAAACAGCGCACAACCTTCGAGGATTAAACCCGACAGCATCAGCAGAAACCAAGCGCCACGCCCACGGGATATTTCGTTGAAATACGACAACATAGAATACGAATCCGTTGTAAAAGACAAAGCCCCACCGAAGGCGGGACTTTGCTATTCAAAAAGTTACGGAGCTGGAAATCAAGCCTTAATGGCCAGTACTCACGGCACCAGCCGCTTCAACCGTGCCAAGTGTGATCCAACCCGCTTCATAGAACCACTCCGTCATTGGAAGCAGCAGCAATTCGATACCTGCGAGACCTACCAGACCCATTACGACGGTGTATGGCAGCGCCATGTAAACCATCTTGCCGTACGACAAGCGCAGGAGCGGGGCCAGCGTTGATGTCAACAGGAATAGGAATGCAGCCTGACCATTAGGTGTTGCCACCGACGGAAGGTTAGTACCGGTATTGATTGCGACAGCGAGAAGCTCAAATTGTTCACGAGTAATGATGCCATCCATCAGCGCCGCTTTAACTTCGTTGATGTAAACCGTACCAACGAATACGTTATCTGACACCATGGAGAGCAAACCGTTTGCGATATAGAACATGGTGAGCTGCGCACCACCTTCCAGTTGCAGAACGGCACTGATCACTGGAGTAAACAGGCCTTGGTCTACGATAACCGCAACCACTGAGAAGAAAACCGCCAACAGTGCAGTAAACGGCAGCGCTTCTTCAAACGCTTTACCGATATGGTGCTCGTCAATAACGCCGGTGAAAGAGGTTGCCAGGATGATAACGCTCAAGCCAATCAAACCAACTGCGGCCAAGTGCATTGCTAGTGCGATAACCAGCCAAACTGCAATGATCGCCTGAACAACAAGCTTTGCCACGTCGTAGTTGGTGCGTTTCGCACGCTCGGCATTGTTAAACTCAACCAGGATCTGGCGAACGTTTTCAGGCAGTTTTGCACCATAATCAAACAGGCCAAATTTTTCGACAAATGCACAGGTCGCCAAGCCACAGAACAGAACTGGCAAGGTAACAGGCAGCATTCGAACGATGAACTCTCCGAATTGCCAACCTGCTTTTTCAGCGATGATTAGGTTTTGAGGCTCACCTACCATGGTCATTACACCACCCAGTGCGGTACCTACACCCGCATGCATCAGCAGGCTGCGCAGGAATGCACGGTAATTCTCAAGGTCATCGCGGCTTAGGTCATCGCGAACAGACTCGTCTGAGGTATGGTCATGGTTGGATTGGAAGTCTTTACCTGATGCAACACGGTGGTAAATAGAGTAGAAGCCAACTGCCACACTGATAACAACAGCTATCACGGTCAGCGCATCAAGGAATGCAGAAAGTAATGCGGCTGCAGAACAGAAGGCCAGAGACAACAGCGTTTTCGACTGAATACCGAGCAGGATTTTGGTAAAGATGAACAGCAATAGCTGCTTCATGAAGTAGATACCCGCCACCATAAAGATAAGCAGCAGCAGAACTTCGAAGTTCGCAACCAGCTCGTGTTTCACCGTGGCTGGGCTGGTCATCCCAATGGCTACGGCTTCGATAGCCAGTAAGCCGCCAGGCTGAAGTGGGTAACATTTAAGTGCCATCGCCAGAGTGAAAATAAATTCCACTACAAGCAACCAACCCGCGATAAACGGATCGATAGCGAAAACAATTGGGTTGATAATCAAGAACGCAATAATCGCCGCTTTGTACCAGTCGGGCGCCTTACCGAGAAAGTTCTTGATGAAAGCATTCCTTAGCGTAATGGCCATGTATATGTCTCTGTTTCTTATAAAAGCAAGTTCTATGGAGGCTTGAAATGAAGATGTAAACGCTCTGTTGCGACAGGGGGCGGTAAAATTACACAATTTCAAATTTTGTTGAAATGTTTGGAATCTGACCCCTAAACGTCGATTTATCGACGAAAAGTACCGCTGAAACCCATCGCATAGGCAAACTCGGAGCACACAATACAGCGACTTTTCAAACAGTCAACAATCCGTTGCATGTTAATTAAATTACTGGAGTATGTTACGAAAAAACGCGACTCCAACCCTGGGCTTTTGAAATATCCTGTAACATTTGGGCGCCGTTATTCTATGCATGGGATTGGTTGTATACAGTGATGGGGATCAAGGATAACGTGCAGCAGAAAACAATCGCTTTTCTTTTCGCCATTGATGGGCGTGAAGAGGTTGTAAAATTGGTAGCTGGTCAGTTTTTACGGTTTAAAACGCACATAAAAGTGCATGTTGTGGTTATGAAACCAGACAAGGCAGCTGTTCAAGTTAGATGAAAATTTAATTAACTGTGATGTACGCCCGTCAAATCACAGTTAAATGGGCGCAAACGATACCCTTCTTAGGTTTCTAGGTGGCGAGGATAAGTGGTATGATGAGTTATTAATCAAGATAAGAAGCAACCTGGAAACAACACTCAATGGTTATTAAGGCGGATAGCCCGGCAACTTTTGCTGAGAAATATATCATCGAGAGCATCTGGAATAATCACTTTCCACAAGGCTCTATTCTTCCCGCAGAGCGCGAGTTGTCAGAACTGATTGGTGTCACACGTACAACCCTTCGAGAGGTGCTACAGCGCCTGGCTCGTGACGGCTGGTTGACTATCCAACATGGTAAGCCGACGCGCGTGAATGACTACATGAACACATCAGGTCTCAACATTCTCGATACGCTGGTTACCCTAGAGGGTGAAGATGTTCACGGTGTGTTGGAAAACCTGCTGTCAGCACGCACCGACATCAGTGGCGTTTACATGCGTTATGCGGTGAAAAATGACCCGCAAATCTGTGCAGATCTGATAGAGAAAGTGATTGGTCGCTGTGAAGCCCTGCTGGCAAGCGACAGCTTTGCGAGCTTCATTGAGACTGCTGAAGAGAAAGATGCCATCCAGCAGGATGTGAAGAAAATCTACGACGCGTTCGGTAAAACTGATCTGGACACCTGCGAAGCGGTTTGCCGTGGTCGTGCTTTCAACCACTTCGACTACATGCTGTTCCAAGGCATGGCGCAACGCTCAGGGAACAAAGTTTACGTATTGACCATGAACGGCATGCGTAAAATCTACTCTCGCGTTGGTGGTTACTACTTCATGGACAAGCGTGCTTGTGAACTGGCGATTCAGTTCTACCGTGATTTGCTGGTTATCACGAATGAAGGCCGTCATCTGGATGTGGCTGATCGCATCAAGCAATATGGTCGTGAAAGCGGTGCGATTTGGTTCCATAACCGCGATACCATTGCCAAGCTGATGGAGCAGGAAGAAGCTTAATCCTGTCTTTCCTGAAAAAAAACCGCCACTTCTGGCGGTTTTTTTGTCTGTGTGCGTCTCGCTAGCTTCCCGGTATCAAATCAGGGTCAAATTGAGGACGCTTTGGGCAGGTTGAGATGATCTTACTCTTACCGTCCGGCAGTTCTTCCTCCAGTACCACTTCAAATCCCCACAAACGGTGAACGTGCTTGAGTACTTCTTCGTAGGAATCGTTCAGCGGAATGCGGTTATGCGGCACGTAACGTAAGGTCAGCGCCCGATTGCCTCGTAGGTCCACATCAAATACCTGAATATTAGGTTCGTGGTTACTGAGGTTGTATTGCGCCGATAGCCTCTCCCGGATCTGGCGGTAACCTTCCTCGTTATGAATGCTGGTCACTTCGATGAAGTTTTGTCTGTCATCGTCATTAATGGCAAAGAACTTCATGTCTCGCATCACTTTGGGTGACAGGAACTGGCTGATAAAGCTCTCGTCCTTAAAGTTCTGCATCGCAAAATGTAAGGTTTCCAACCAATCACTGCCTGCGATTTCAGGGAACCAGTATTTGTCTTCTTCAGTGGGGTCTTCACAGATACGGCGAATATCCTGAAACATCGCAAAACCCAGCGCATACGGATTGATACCACTGTAAAAGCGGCTGTTATAGGGCGGTTGTGCAACCACATTGGTGTGGCTGTGCAGGAACTCCATAATGAAACGGTCTGTGACCAGTCCTTCATCGTAAAGGTGGTTAAGTATGATGTAGTGCCAGTATGTCGCCCAGCCTTCGTTCATAACCTGCGTTTGCTTCTGCGGGTAAAAATACTGACTGACCTTCCTTACAATACGAATCACTTCACGCTGCCAAGACTCCAGCAGAGGTGCATGCTTTTCGAAGAAATAGAGAATGTTTTCCTGTGGCTCAGAGGGGAAACGATCAACGGCTTTCTCACGCACCTTTTCACTGGTTGGAATAGTCCGCCAAAGCGCGTTGACCTGACTTTGCAGATAATCCTCGCGGGATTTCTGACGCGCCACTTCCTCGGCAATCGAGATCTTCTGTGGTCGTTTGTAGCGATCCACGCCGTAGTTCATCAGGGCGTGGCAGGAGTCGAGGAGTTTTTCTACCTCATCCACGCCGTATTTCTCTTCGCACTCGCTGATGTAGTTTTTGGCAAAAAGCAGATAATCGATAATGGAGCCTGCATCCGTCCATGTCTGGAACAGGTAGTTGCCTTTGAAGAAAGAGTTGTGACCATAACAGGCGTGCGCCATGACAAGTGCCTGCATTGTGATGGTGTTTTCTTCCATCAGATAGGCAATACAAGGGTCGGAGTTGATCACGATTTCATAGGCAAGGCCCATATGACCATGCTTGTAACCGCGCTCTGTTTCGATGAATTTTTTGCCGAAAGACCAATGGTTGTAGTTAATAGGCATGCCCACACTTGAGTAGGCATCCATCATTTGCTCGGCAGTGATGATTTCAATTTGGTTCACATAGGTGTCGAGGCGATAGTGTTCCGCCACACGTTTGATTTCCGTGTGGTAGTTCTCTAGCAGCTCAAACGTCCAGTCAGGACCATCACTGAGCGTCTTCTTTTTCTTTTTTGCTGCGACTGCCATCGCGTCCTCCTTGGATCTCAAACCCGGAAAGAGAGGTGAGGGGTTAGCTCACCTGTTTCTTAAACAACTCCCGGAAGACTGGGAAAATGTCGTCGGCAGAGCGAATGTTCTGCATGGCAAAGTTTTCGTAACTCTCTGCCACTGATTCATACTCTCGCCACAGTGTCTGGTGTGCACGACGGGTAATTTCAATGTATGCGTAGTAACGTGTTACCGGCAGTAGTTGCCTTTCCAACAACTCGCGACAACCCGGTGAATCATCCGCCCAGTTATCGCCATCTGATGCTTGTGCGGCGTAGATATTCCACTCGTTGGAAGGGTAACGCTCTTTCACAATGTCATTCATCAGTCGGAGTGCACTGGATACGATGGTGCCACCCGTTTCCTGTGAGTAGAAAAACTCATGCTCGTCCACTTCCTTTGCCTGCGTGTGGTGGCGGATAAACACCACTTCCACGTTTTTGTAGGTTCGGGTAAGAAAGAGATAGAGCAAAATGTAGAACCGCTTGGCGATGTCTTTGGTGGCCTGATCCATGGAACCGGACACATCCATCAGACAGAACATGACAGCTTGGCTACTCGGTTGTGGGCGCTTCTCGTAGTTCTTGTAACGTAGGTCGAAAGTGTCGATGAAAGGTACGGCGGCAATCTTGGCCTTGAGTTCATCAATTTCTTCCAGCAGACGTTTCTCTTCAAGCGGCTGCCCTGGTTCAGTGCTTTTCAGCGCTTCGAGTTCCGCTTCAAGCTCACGAAGTTTGCGACGTTTGCCCGCTGACATCGCGGTTCGACGTGCCAAAGAGTTCTGAAGCGAACGCACAATAGCAATGTTGGCTGGCACGCCGGTTGCTTTGAAACCGGAGCGGTGGGTTTTCCACTCTACCAGCTTGTTCATCTGGTTCTTTTTCAGGTTCGGCAGTTCCAGATCTTCGAACAGCAAATCCAGGTACTCGTCTTTCGAAATCTGGAAAACGAAATCGTCCTGACCTTCGCCGTCCGGGCTTGCCTGACCTTCTCCCGCGCCTCCGCCTTGCCCACCACCAGGTGGGCGTTCAATGCGGTCGCCGGGGATAAATTGGTCGTTGCCAGGGTGGACAGCATCACGCTGTCCGCCTTTGCCTTGTCGGAATACTGGCTCTCGAATGTCCCGGGAAGGGATAGTGATGCTTTCACCACTATCCACATCAGTGATAGAACGTTTGTTTACAGCATCAGCAATAGACTCTTTAATCTGTCGCTTGTGACGTCGCAAGAAACGCTGACGGTTCACCGTGCTTTTGTTTTTCCCGTTGAGCCTTCGATCTATAAAATGCGCCATAAGCCCCCCGTAATTTCAATACATCCCTAGACAGTGTTACGAGGATTTACGCACACGCAAGTACCACTCAGACAGCAAGCGTACTTGTTTGCGGGTATATCCTTTCTCCATCATACGGGCGACGAAGTCGTCGTGTTTCTTCTGCTCTTCGGTCGACGTTTTCGCATTGAAGGAAATGACCGGGAGCAGCTCTTCGGTGTTCGAGAACATTTTCTTCTCGATAACAGTGCGAAGTTTTTCGTAGCTGGTCCAAACTGGGTTCTTACCTTCATTGTTAGCGCGTGCACGAAGGACAAAGTTCACGATTTCATTACGGAAGTCTTTAGGGTTACTGATGCCCGCAGGCTTCTCGATTTTCTCCAGTTCACTGTTGAGCGCAGAGCGGTCGAACAGTTGACCGGTATCTGGATCGCGATACTCCTGATCCTGAATCCAGAAGTCTGCATAGGTCACGTAGCGGTCAAAGATGTTCTGGCCGTACTCAGAGTAGGACTCGAGATAAGCGGTCTGAATTTCCTTGCCGATAAACTCAACGTATTTCGGAATCAAGTAACCTTTCAGGTTTTCAAGGTACTTCTCAGCAATTTCTTGCGGGAACTGCTCTCGCTCAATTTGTTGCTCAAGCACGTAGAACAGGTGCACAGGGTTTGCTGCTACTTCGGAATGGTCGAAGTTAAAAACGCGAGAGAGGATCTTGAACGCAAAGCGGGTAGAAAGACCGTTCATGCCTTCATCAACGCCAGCATAGTCACGGTACTCCTGATAAGACTTCGCCTTTGGATCCGTGTCTTTCAGCGTTTCACCGTCATAGACGCGCATTTTCGAGAAGATGCTGGAGTTTTCCGGCTCTTTCAGGCGCGACAGCACACTGAAACGGGCGAGAATATCGAGCGTGCTTGGCGAACAAGGTGCGTTAGCCAGCTCACTGCCTTCCAGCAGTTTGTCGTAGATTTTGATTTCTTCAGAAACACGAAGACAGTAAGGCACTTTGACAATGTATACACGGTCGAGGAATGCCTCATTGTTTTTATTGTTACGGAAGGTTTGCCATTCTGATTCGTTCGAGTGAGCGAGGATCATGCCATCGAACGGCAGGGCCGAAAGACCTTCAGTACCGTTGTAGTTGCCTTCCTGTGTCGCTGTCAGCAGTGGGTGAAGCACTTTGATGGGTGCTTTGAACATCTCAACGAATTCCATCAGACCCTGGTTTGCTTTACACAGCGCACCGGAGTAGCTGTAAGCATCTGGGTCATCTTGCGCAAAATGCTCAAGCTGACGGATATCGACTTTACCAACCAGCGAAGAGATGTCTTGGTTGTTTTCATCACCCGGCTCTGTTTTCGCAACAGCAACCTGGTCGAGAATGGATGGACGAACTTTGACGACCTTAAACTTAGTAATGTCGCCGCCGAATTCATGCAGACGCTTGGCAATCCAAGGCGACATAATGGTACGCAGGTAACGTTGAGGAACGCCGTATTCGCTTTCCAGTAATGCGCCGTCTTCCGCGGCATCAAACAGGCAGAAAGGGTGGTCGTTGGTTGGGCTGCGTTCGCCGTTTGCAGTCAGCACGTAAACCGGCACTTTCTGCATCAGGCTTTTGAGTTTTTCAGCCAGTGAAGACTTACCACCGCCCACTGGGCCAAGTAAGTAGAGGATCTGTTTGCGCTCTTCCAAACCTTGAGCAGCATGCTTGAGGTAGGAAACGATTTGCTCGATAGCATCTTCCATGCCGTAAAAGTCTTCGAAAGTCTTGTAGCGCGAGATGACGCGGTTGGAGAATAAACGGCTCAAGCGAGGATCGAGCGCAGTGTCGATCATTTCAGGTTCGCCGATGGCCATTAACAGCCTCTCAGCCGCATTTGCATAAGCGCTGCGGTCTTCCCGGCAAAGGTCCAGAAATTCTTGAAGGCTCAGCTCTTCGTCTTTTGCTTCTTCGTAGCGTTGACGATAGTGGTCGAAAATACTCATGGTCCTGCCCCCTAAATCGTGCTGTTATCAATTAGAAAGGATATCGGCGCAGTTGCTTTCATATCCTCACTCTTTTAAGACTAGTCGCAACTGATCAATTTGCTTGGTTGAATTACTTGTTTTTTCAATATTTTTCCCTTTTGTGATAAGGCTTTGTATTCAGCCTTTCAGGATTGGGTTGTGTGAATATCGCTACTTAACCGTATATACACAGGGAATTGTTCTACCGATCCATTCCCAAGAGCGAATTCTCACCAGCGAGACGCCACTTTCTGGGTTTCCAACGTCCGTCACAGTTAGGACTTCCGCAAACGCTCACTTTGGCACCTGTTTGATGAATGCCTCTTCTCTTGATGACGAACTTGCATTGCACGTGCCAGAAAATAAAAAAGCCGGAACCCCAAAGTTCCGGCTTCAATGAAATCGCTGTTAGTTAACGATTTATTTACAAATAACTTCGGTTGAGAGCGTGTGTTTTTCGCCAGGTTGGAGCGTCACACTTCTGTCGTAAACAGCAGATTCTGCACAAACCATGGTCAAAAATCCGTCGTCTTCCATGTCAGCCATGCCTTCGGCAAGCGCTTGCCACGGGTTCCAGACGACAACACCGTTGTTACCTTGGTTACTGACCTCTATACGGCGCTGATTCGCAGCATCTTCAATTATCACAGTGTCAGCTGCTTGAGGGTAAATACGGTCAACTTCGCCTTCGAACGTCGTTTTGCCTGTGCTTGGCTTACGCTCACCCGCTTCAATGTACTCATTGCCAAGTTCGGAAACCGTGGTTTGATGAATGTCGCCTATGTTGAAGTAGGTATGCAGTGCACCGCCAATTTGCATGGCGCTTTCGCCAGTATTGGTCGAGACCAAACTGACTTTGAGTGTGTCACTGACTTCCACCAGAAGTTCTGCGTGGAAAGCATGAGGCCAGATAGCGCGGGTTTCGGCGGTGTCAGCCAGGGTCAGGCTAACAATCACGCCTTCATCATTCTCGCGGTGCTCGTTGAGCGTCCATTCGCTGGTGCGTGCAAAACCGTGAGAAGGTTCTGCTGCTTTGCCGAACCAAGGCCAGCATACAGGAATGCCACCACGAATAGCTTTGTTACCGGTAAAGTCTGCTTTCCCACTCATCCAAATGGTTTCTTTTTTACCGGCCGGCGTGAAACTCAGCACGTGGCCGCCAAACAAGGAAATCGCAGCGGTGGCTTTCGGATGAATAACACGAACGACTTTTAAACCGTCCAGTTCGCAGACAGTGACATAGTCAGAGAGAACAGCAAGGGTAGGGAGCTGTTTTACGTCCATGAAGGTGCCTTTTGAAAATTTGCTACAAAAATTCAGGTACAAAAAAGGCGGCCATCAGCCGCCTTTTTGTCACTCATGCCTTAACGGCAATCCGGAATGATTACTTAGAGATGTGAGCAATCAGGTCCAGAACTTTGTTTGAGTAACCGATTTCGTTGTCGTACCAAGATACAACTTTAACGAATTTGTCAGTCAGAGCAACGCCAGCTTTTGCGTCGAATACTGAAGTTTGAACTTCACCGATGAAGTCTTGAGAAACAACTTCGTCTTCAGTGTAACCCAGAACGCCAGCCATCTCGCCTTCTGAAGCAGCTTTCATTGCCGCACAGATTTCTGCGTAAGAAGCAGCTTCTTTCAGGTTAACAGTCAGGTCAACAACAGAAACGTTTGCAGTTGGTACGCGGAAAGCCATACCAGTCAGTTTGCCGTTCAGTTCTGGAAGAACTACGCCAACTGCTTTAGCTGCACCAGTTGATGATGGGATGATGTTCTGAGAAGCACCACGACCGCCACGCCAGTCTTTCGCAGAAGGACCGTCAACAGTTTTCTGAGTTGCAGTAGTCGCGTGAACAGTAGTCATCAGGCCAGACTCGATGCCCCACTTGTCGTTCAGTACTTTCGCGATTGGCGCAAGACAGTTAGTAGTACAAGAAGCGTTAGAAACGATGTCTTGACCTGCGTAAGTCTCGTGGTTAACACCCATAACGAACATTGGAGTTGCGTCTTTAGATGGACCAGTCAGAACAACTTTCTTCGCACCAGCAGTGATGTGCTGACGTGCAGTTTCGTCAGTCAGGAAGATACCAGTTGCTTCAGCAACAACGTCAACGCCTACTGCGTCCCACTGAAGTTCAGTTGGGTTACGCTCAGCTGTTACGCGAACAGTCTTACCGTTAACAACCAGGTTACCGTCTACAACTTCAACAGTACCGTTGAAACGACCGTGAGTTGAATCGTACTTCAGCATGTATGCCATGTAGTCAACGTCGATCAGGTCGTTGATTGCTACAACTTCGATGTCGTTACGCTCAACAGATGCACGGAAAACGAAACGGCCGATACGGCCAAAACCGTTAATACCTACTTTGATAGTCATTATGTTGCTCCACAACTTAATATCTAGTGAAAGGAAATTGGTAGTAAAATTACAGAATCGGTACCACCCATGCAAGCAAAAAACCCATCTAAATTGCTTAAAGTCAAAAATTAGTACGGATTATTTTTACATCGCCCAAACAATATTTGAATGTGCTACAAAATATTTGAAATTATTCCCGTAAAACACCCTAGCTTGATATTTGTACAACGCCATCTGTCATACTCTTTAAGGCGCATATCTGCTTCGCTAAACAAGTATGGTGACAATATGCCGTTCGGTAAGTGCGAAAACTGAGAATCGAAAACGAGTTTGTCGGCGCTGCGCGTAAGCCATTGTTGATGAGATAAAAGTCAGCAGACCGCTGAAGCTGTGACCTGACGGGCGAAGCTTATTATCCGGGGTGGTACTCAGAGTAATAAGGAGGTAAAAAATCTTTTGCCAAATTCCGGCTTGCCGGAAAGAGAAATTTCCTGCACAAGAGGAAGTCATGACATCAGATAATAAGTGGAAAGCGTCTCTGTCTGAAGAGGCATATAAGGTCTGTCGGTTGGGACATACAGAAGCGCCATATACTGGTGCTTTATTACACAATCATAAGAAAGGAACATATCACTGCGTCTGCTGTGATGCTCTTTTATTTGATTCGAGTACAAAATTTGACTCTGGATGCGGCTGGCCAAGCTTTGATTTAGCGGTAGAAGGTGCGGTTCGTTACCTGGAAGACCAAAGCCATGGAATGGTAAGAACCGAAATCCGTTGTGCCGCCTGTGACAGCCATCTGGGGCACGTATTTGACGACGGCCCCACAGAAACAGGGCAACGCTACTGTGTGAATTCTGTGTCGATGACTTTCTCTGAGCAGAATGACGAAAGTAAAAGTTGAAAGTCATTGGGTATCAGAAAACAAAAAGTGCGCTCTCGGCGCACTTTTTGTTTTTAAGAGGTGGCATTGATTAGGTCGGGTCACCCAACGTCGCAAGCTGCATCAGTAGTCCTTTTTCAAAATCCCCATCTTCGATTTCAGACGCAATATCTTTTGCAATGTCAGCAATAGTCGCACGTCTTGAATCTGCCATTGGGTATAGCAATTTAAGCTGTGCCTCTTTAGCGATTGGCAGCCCCAGTTCACCGCCTACGAGTGCCCAAAGGTAGGCTTCATCGAGCTTTCCAATAGAATGGTTGGCCGTTGCGAGAGATTTGACCACATCTGGAATTGCCTTTTCACGGGTTTCACCCGCGCGGCCATCATAATAGGAGAGGGCTTTCAATAGCAGTTTGATCGTGTGTTCTTTGTCTTTATCGACGTAGTAAGTCGCAAGACCAAGCTGTAACTCCGGGGTGTTGAGGTATTCGGTTTCTTCCAACTTCAAGAATTGTTCGAGTGCTTCGTTGTCACCCTGTGTCCAACGGTAGTAAATAATGGAAGGCTGGTAAGAAGATTTAAGTTGCTGTTCAAGTTTGTCGATAGCGTCATAGGCGTGGAAGAGAGCTTCCGTGCGCAGTGTCTTTTTCGATTTCAGCGTGGTGGTTTCAATCTGTGCAGCCAACTCCATACACTTAGCGTACTTCTTGGTCAGTAGCAGTTCATCGAACTTATTCAGATCTGACTCTTTTTTGACGACGTCATAACGTTTCCAAATAAGGTCAGTTCGCTCATGGCGGCATTGGCCATCCTGAACGTTAAGCTTATTACAGATCTGAGGATAGTTTTCGCAAAGCTGAGCGGTGCTGCGGTTGCTCTCAAAACAGCCCGCAAGCAAAAGTGGGGTGATAGTGGCAATCGCCAGCTTCATCGGATTATTCAACAAGCCTTTCTTCATCGTATTCGTGGCTCTTATCGTCTCTATTGATACACAAATGACTTATAACATAAACGCTACTTTTCAGTTTAAGTTCATTTCACGACTTTTGCGTGAGTCCACAGAGATAAAAAAGACCAGCACGTTGGCTGGCCCTTTGATAAAGCTGGCTGATATCAGACGATATCCGTACCAAGATAAGTGATGTTTTCAGCATCAGTCCAAATAGTCACTTGATCACCATCGCGGATATCGGTGAAGACATAAGCTTGTAAATCCGCGGCTTGGGCTGCTGTTATGCCCATTTTCTCTATCATCGCTGGCGTGATATCAGCATTAGATGTGTCTGAAGCTTCGTACTGCCAATGCACCCCAGTGAGATTCAGGGTGTCGTCACCTTCTCCCAGCCAAGCCACAAAACCCTGCCAATCGTCCCGATCGGTGGTGTCTGACTGCGCATCAGTCTCATGGATATTAATGGTAACAGTTTGGTTGCCATTGCCACCAATAGCGGCTTCAACACCGGCGATGACGTTACCCGTCACACCGGGTGTGGTTTGGTAGGCAGCACCCGTAAAATCGGCATGCACTGAGCCTGAAATCTTCAAGACATCAAAGCCTGTTGCGGCATCATAGATGTGCTTGTTGACTTCTTTTCCGTTAGAAAGCGTGCGGATTTGTCCTTGGAAATCATTAACATCGAAAATCAAGGTGTCGGAATTGGTTCCGCCCCTCAGAATATCTTCGCCGACGCCACCATCCAGTACATTGTCGAAGCTGTTCCAGCCAGAAAACAGATAGTCGTTGCCTTCACGGCCAAGTAGGGTGTTACTGCCCAAGTTGCCGTAGAGGGTGTCATTACCGACGCCACCGTCTAGATAGTCATTCCCACCATTACCGCGCAGGAAGTCATCGCCTTCTTCGCCGTAGATGACATCATTGCCACCATTTCCTCGAAGGTCATCATTGCCTGTGGCACCATAGATTTCATCGTCACCGTTACCGCCAAAAATCTGGTCGTCACCGGTTCCGCCGTCGATGTAATCGGCACCTTCATCGGCACGAATAGTGTCGTTTCCTGCATCGCCCCAAATTTCGTCGTCACCACTGCCGCCGCGGATATAGTCGTCACCATTTTCACCAAAGACGAGGTCAGCGCCTTCACCTGCCAATAACTCGTCGTTACCCTGACCACCATACAGCGTGTCATCACCTGCACCGCCTTCCAGTTTGTCGGTGCCATTTTGTCCGCGTAACGTATCATTACCGTTGCCACCGTGAAGATGGTCATCATCATTTCCACCCCAAAGGGTGTCGTTACCATCGCCACCGGAAAGTACGTCATTACCGTCAGCGCCAACGAGAAAATCATCGCCACCTTCGCCAAACAGGCGATCATCACCTTCATAGCCATACAGGCTGTCATTGCCATGCGTACTGGTGTCGCTGCTGATTTCTTCAACTTCGATGGTGACGCTTGATGATGGGATGTTGGTGTCTACGTCATTAAGGTCGAGTGGGCGCCATTCAAAGTTGTTTAATTGACTGGCAGGCATGGTGAAGAAAACCAGTGCTGCGCCACCAGGTACGTTGATATCGAGCGCCGAGCCGCGCTCCGCCAAGCTGACATAATCTACAATGATGTCACGGCTGATGATGGTTCCGGATGCGTCCAAAATGGCGTAGCCCAAGCTTTTCTCTTCACCAGCTGGGAAGCTAAATTGTGACAAAGTCACGCTGATGAATGTCTCTTCTTGAATGGCATATGAACCATTAGCGTCTGGAGATAGGGTGGCGATATCTTCAGGCGATGAGTCGCCATAAGCCTTATCGTTACCCTCATAACCACGCAGGGTGTCGTTACCTAGTAGACCGTATATTTCGTCATCGTCGCTGGTGCCGACGAGATTGTCATTTGTATTTGTGCCAGAAATGGATGCCATGTGGCGTACCTTGCTCGAAATTAAGTATTTTCTTGCGACCACGGATACGGCTTCGTGTGTCGGTGTATTAAACGGGCGGGACAGATTTCACGACATGGTGTCTGGTTTTTTGTTCAATTGGTTTTAGTGAAACCAGTTTCTGTTGGCCGAGCGTCGTCACATAAAGTGGCAAAAGGTCTGCGATCTCTCAAGCTGCGAGGTGCGTATTCAGATTAAAATCAGTACTATTGCGGGCGTAGTAAAATAGGAATTCGCACTAAAGTGCTATAAAAAACTGAAAATCAGCATGGGAAATGACTGATTTCTTGGCTTGTTTGCCTTTTCAGTCAAGGTATCTCAGTGTGTTAGACACACGAGCATCTTTGGTCGAAAACCGGCGTTTTTACTCTCTGATTGTGTTGTGGCACCTTTGGGTGACCAAAGAAGAAAGGAAGTATCATGGATATCGAGCAGTTGCTGTCCACCATCACCCCAGACGCTTATGAACGCTTGTTGTATGCGGTAGAAACCGGTAAATGGCCTGAAGGCACGACACTGACACCGGAGCAACGCGACAATGCTGTCCAGGTTGTGATGCTCTATCAATCTCGCCACAACACGGAGCCGCAACATATGACGGTTGCGGCAGGTGGTGATATTACAATGAAGTCGAAAGCGCAGTTAAAACGAGAGTTTGCGCCGAATCAGGAAACGATTGTTCAGACCAAGCTGAGCGAAGAATAAAAAAGCGCCGACGTGAAGTCGGCGTTTTTCTTTAGGTTATTTGGAAGACCGAGAGCACCTCTTTAGAAGATGTCATTACCTGCCTGAGTGATGTTTTCTGCATCTGTCCAAAGGGTGATTTGCTCACCAGAGATGTCAGACGAGAACACATAAGCCTTAAGTGTCGAGGCTTGGTCTTCCGTTAATCCCATTTGCTGGATCATTGCCGGTGTGAGTTCTGCATTCGCTGTTGCATCTGCTTCATAAGTCCAGCGAGGGCCGGCAAAGTCAAAGGTATCGTCACCACCACCTAAATAAGCAACAAATCCATCCCAATCACCACGTTCTGTATCGTCTGATTGCGCCAAGATTGAATGCTCTTTTATCGTCACCGTTTGATTGCCATCATCACCGACAATTGCCTCAACGCCTGCGATCACATTGCCGTTAACTGTGGTGTCAGATTGATAAGCCGCACCTGTGAAGTCAACATGCACATCGCCGGACACTTCCAAAACATCAAATCCCGTTGCTGCATTGTAGACTTGGTCATTTACAACGCGTCCATTAGAGAGTGTTTTGGTTTCACCAGCAAAATCTTCAATGTCGAATACCAGAATGTCGGAGCCGATGCCGCCTGTGTAGGTATCTATGCCTTCCCCGCCATCCAGTCGGTTATTTGTACCGTTACCGGCGTAAAGCTCATCGTTACCCGCTCCACCAAGAAGGGTGTTGCTACCTGCGTTGCCGAAAAGCTTGTCGTTACCCGCGCCGCCGTCAAGCGTATCGTTCCCTGCTTTGCCATAGAGCACGTCGTCGCCTTCACCACCGTGCACGGTGTCGTTGCCGTGACCACCTCGAATGTCATCGGCACCTTCATCGCCGTAAAGAGTGTCGTCACCCTTTCCGCCAAAGATTTTGTCATCACCTTCACCGCCGTGAACGATATCTGCATCATCCCCAGCATGGATCGTGTCGTTACCGGTTCCACCGTCAATCGTATCTTTGTCACTGACTTCTTTTTCTGCGGTGACTTCGACAGTGAATACCGTGTCATTGAAATCTTTATCGCCCAGACCGCGTAGGTCTTCCCAAGCTGAAATATCGCCTGAGTTTCTCTCGTGATCCAGATTCCCAGTATTTTCAGTGGCCTGCGATACAAAAACATCGCTGGTTACTGAGCCTTGTGACACTGTTGGTGTGCCATCAAGAGTGAGGATGACTTCGCCTTTATCAAATCCTGCACGATCACCATCGGGGATCAGGAAAAGGCCCATTTTCTCGCCGCCTGTGGTGTCGATGTCGATCTTCAGCGAAGACACATGCTTAACGTTGTCGGCGACGATAACAGCGCGAATCACGTTTCCGTTACTGTCGAGAATGTAGTAGCCCAAGCTGTTATTGTATGCGGCACTATGGCTGAAGCTGCTTAAATCCAAACGCGCCTTTTCAGTACCAGAAATATCAAACAGTGCATCAGAGTCACGGCCAATCTGCACAGTTTCTTTGCTGATTCGACCGCCGAAAATCAGGTCATCGCCTGCACCACCGTTGATGGTGTCGTCGCCTTCATCACCGAAAATAGTGTCGTTGTCTGGGAGTTTGGAGCGAGGTTGGGTCACGTTGATTTGGAACGTGGTGTCATTGAAATCATTGTCACCTCCGCCCCAGAGATCTTCCCACTTGCTGGTAGAGCCGCTTTCACGCTCATGGTCGATACCATCTCCGTTCTCACTTTTCTGAGAAGTGAAGACTGCCGCTGAGCTTGAACCTTGGGTAACTGTCGCAGAGTTGGTTGAAAGGTCGAGATTCACTTCGCCTTTGTCAAAACCTTTGCGATCGCCATCAGGGATAAGGAAGAGTCCTAGTTTTGCTCCTCCCTCAGTCGCTATATCGTCAAGGTTAATGGCGCTGACATTTTTCACGTTGTCTGCAACGATGACAGCTTTCAGGACACTGCCATCTTCATCAAGAATGTAGTAGCCAAGACTGTTGTTATAGGCTGCGCTATGGGTGAAGTGTGAAAAATCGAGAGAGACAGCATCACCACCACTGATGTCAAAAGTACCATCAGCCGAGCGAGACAAAGAAATATCACTAGTAAAACCAGATGAACCGCCACCATTAAGGATATCGTTACCTGCACCACCTTTTATCATGTCGTTACCTTCGTAACCGAAGATGGTGTCATTACCACTTGTGCCATTTAATTTGTCATTCGCATAGGTGCCGGTAAACGTTGCCATCGTACTACTCCCTGATCTTAAGTCTTTGCTTATTTAGCGCTTTCTACTGAGGTGTAAATTTATTTAACAGTGTCAATACACTATTCAACTAAGCACTAATCACAAGACAGTCAGTAGGTTTTCAGTTGAATATCAGGGGTGGGAATGAGTTTTTTGGGTTTGAATGGCCAGAAAAGTATGAGGGATTGTTCAGTGGAAGTATGACCAAAAACAACAAAGGCCAGCGTATGCCGGCCTTCTACATTGTCTGTTTTTCTGAATATCAGAGCGACAATTCGCCGCGGAGGTCTTGTTGAAGTTGGGTGCGAATGGCATCCATTGGCAAGTCCTGACTCAGAAGAAAGTGCAGTTTCGCCAGTGCTGCTTCCGGGGTCATGTCATAACCGCTAAGAACGCCTGCTTCTGCCAGCGCACAACCTGTAGCGTAACCGCCCATATTGACTTTACCTGCCAGACACTGGGTCAGATTCAACACCACAACGCCGCGATCAGTCGCTTCGCGAAGCAGGCCTAGCAGCTCTTGATTCTGAGGTGCGTTGCCCACACCAAAGGTCAGCAGGATCATCGCATTCACTGGTTGTTTCAGCGCATTGCGGATCACTTCCGGCGAAATCCCCGGATACATCATGATAATGGCAACAGGCTGTTCGGTAATCGTGTGAACTTTGAAAGCACCTTCCGGCTTCTTATCGATTTCTGCACCGTGGAGCTGGATGTTAATACCCGCTTCCAACAGAGGCGGCAGATTTGGCGACGTAAAAGCATTGAAACCATCTGCATGGGATTTGGTGCTACGGTTACCGCGAAGAAGCTGATTGTTGAAGAACAAGGTCACTTCGTTGATGGGGTAATTCGCAGCGATATGCAGTGCGTTTAGCAGATTCGCCTGACCATCAGAACGCAGTTCTGCCAACGGGATTTGTGATCCTGTCACGATGACGGGTTTATCCAGGTTCTCCAGCATAAAGGAGAGCGCAGAGGCGGTGTATGCCATGGTGTCTGTACCATGGAGAATCACGAAGCCATCGTACTTATCGTAGTTGTCACGAATATCGTCAGCAATGCGTTGCCACTCTGCAGGGGTCATGTCGGCGGAGTCGATCAGCGGGCTGTATTCATGAATAGTGAATTCAGGCATCTCAGGGCGATGGAATTCCGGCATTTGTTGGAGTTGTTGTTGCATGAAGCCAGACACAGGAATGTAGCCCTGCTCTGATTTCAGCATGCCGATTGTGCCGCCAGTGTAGGCGATATAAATGTGTTTTCTTTCCATCTTCACAACTTAAATGTAGCCGAGGTAGTGCGCGCATTATACGGAGTGGATGCACGAAAAAAACCCCGGATTTCGCCGGGGGTTGTTGAGAGGTCTCAGTTTTCGTAATAACTACAATTCGGACAGAGCGCGTATTGTCCGTTTGGATCATTGAAGTTATTCAGGTTGTTTATTTCAGTAACGGCGTGGTTAGCAAACTGTTGAACTCCATCAGGCAGTTTGACGGTTTCGTTCAATCCGAGCGTTACCATCGCCTGGTTCATGAACTCATAGATGAATTGCTGTGCTGGGGTGAGCGGCTCTTCCATCCAGTTCAATGAATAATCGGTTACTTGAGCCAGTTCTGCTGCAACGGTAATGGCATCGTCAAAGTCGCCCATTTGGTCAACCAAGCCACGTTTCATCGCATCGTAACCCGTCCATACACGGCCTTGTGCCACTTGATCGACATCTTGGAGTGATAGGTTACGTTGGCTGGCGACTAGGCCAATAAAGCGCTGGTAACCATTTTCAATCCCAAGCTGCATGATGTTGCTGATTTCTTCTGGCAACGCTCGTGTGACCCCGACACCCGCAAATGGTGTGGTGCCGATACCGTCGTTATAAACACCGTACTTCGCCAGCACATCTTCGAAGGTGGTCAGAATACCGAAGATACCGATAGACCCTGTGATGGTAGTTGGCTGCGCGAGTATGCGGTCCGCGCTTGAGGATATCCAATAACCGCCGGACGCTGCTACGCTAGACATGGATACGACGACGGGCTTGCCCGCCTGTTTCAGCGCATCCACTTCGTTGCGGATCACTTCAGAGGCAAAGGCGCTGCCGCCTGGGCTGTCTACACGCAAAACCACCGCTTTAATTGAATCGTTCAGGCGTGCATCACGTAGTAGGCCAGCAGTGGTATCACCACCGATAGTGCCTTCTGATTCAAAGCCATCCACGATGGCACCGCTTGCAACGACCACGGCAATTTGGTCTGCCTTAGGCAATTCAAAGTTCAGCGGCGCGTAATCATAGAAGCTCACATAGTTGAAGCTGTCTTCCCCATCGCTGCCAAATACTTCTGCCAGACGGGTACGGATTTGTTGGCGGGTCATCAGTTCATCGACCAAGCCCATGTTGTAGGCTAATTTTGCGAAATCACCGTTTGCTGCCTTGAGGTTGGCAATCAGAGTGTCAGCATCCGGTGAGAGGGTTGAAACCTCGATGTTACGGTTGGTGGCAATGTCATCGACAAATGCGCCCCAAAGCTGATTCAGCCAAACAGAGTTTGCTTCGCGCGCTTCCTCAGACATGCCCGTGCGTGTGTATGGTTCAACAAATGATTTGTAAGTTCCGACGCGGAAAACGTGCGTAGTGATATCTAGGTTTTCCAGCAGGTCTTTGAAGTAGAGGTTATAGGTGCCATAGCCACGCAACAGCACTGCGCCGTCCGGTGCCATGAAAATCTCGTCGGCATAGCTGGCGAGGTAATATTGGCTCTGGTTGTAGTGCCCACCAATAGCAACCACAGGTTTGCCAGTGGCTTTGAATTCATTAATTGCTTTAGCGATGTAGCGAAGCTTGGTCAGGCTGGTTTCCGACATGTCGGACAGGCTGAGTACCATGCCGTTGATTTTGTCGTCTTTTGCGCCAGCTCGGATTTGCTCGACGATATCGTAAAGCACGTTTTCAAACTGCATTTGCTGACCGAAAAGATTGCGTGTCGCGAAATCATAAGGATCGACGCGGCGCTGCTTTTCAACGATTGGCCCAGAAATATCAACCAGAAGCGCCCGCTCTGGTTGCTCAATCGGTTTAGTCGGTGCGGCATGCTCCATCGTAAACAGAAAATAGATCCCCACCAACATGGCAATGAACAGAATATTCAGGATCAACTGACGGGTAAAACTGAGGGCTTTCCAAAACCACTTCAGTAAGGTGCCGATAAATTTAAAAAGCGTTTTCATTTGGTTATCCAGCTTCTTTTATTACTGGTAATCGTAACGAATCCTGTCCGATTAGAATAGAGGTGATTAATGTTGTAAAAATGTAAACAAACGTTTGAAACTTTTGTTTGAGTGGCTTATCTTGGTCTGACCAGAACTAATAATAACCATGGAAGCGCATCATGAATTCGCCTTACCCACACCTACTCGCGCCGTTGGATCTTGGCTTTACGCAGTTGAAAAACCGCGTACTGATGGGGTCTATGCATACTGGACTGGAAGAATCGAATGACGGGTTTAAGAAGCTCGCTGCTTTCTACGCCGAAAGGGCAAAGGGTGGTGTCGGCCTGATTGTTACAGGTGGCTTTTCTCCGAACTTCCGTGGTCGTCTCCACCCTTTAAGTGCGCAATTCAGCAGCGGTCGAGCGGCCCGCGCGCACCGTACCATCACTGATGCAGTGCATGAAAATGGCGGTAAAATTGCGCTACAGCTTTTGCACGCAGGCCGTTATGCGATGCATCCTTTCGCTCTTAGTGCGTCTGATACGCGTTCGCCTATCTCTAAATTCGCGCCTTCTGCCATGAGCGAACGCCAAATCCTGAATACCATCAAAGACTTTGGTAAGAGTGCGGAACTTGCCCGTGAAGCGGGTTATGACGGCGTGGAAATCATGGGTTCAGAAGGTTATCTGATTAATCAGTTCATCTGTGCGCGTTCCAATACCCGTTATGATCGCTGGGGTGGCAGCTATGAAAACCGTATCCGTTTGGCTGTAGAAGTGGTGAAAGCAGTGCGCGAACGTGCGGGTCAAGATTTCATCATCATTTTCCGACTGTCGATGTTGGATCTGGTGGAGCAGGGTAGCACGCATGATGAAGTGGTTGAGCTTGCGAAAGCGCTGGAACAAGCTGGTGTTACCATCATCAATACTGGTATTGGCTGGCATGAAGCCCGTATTCCTACCATCGCCACTCAGGTTCCGCGCGCAGCGTTCGCGTGGGTTACCGAGCGTCTAAAAGGTGAGGTCAATGTGCCTTTGGTCACCTGTAACCGCATCAATACGCCGGAAATCGCCGAGGAGATCCTGTCGTCGGGGCAGGCAGATATGGTTTCCATGGCGCGCCCATTTCTGGCAGATGCGGAATTTGTGGCGAAAGCTGAGCAAGATCGCTCTGACGACATTAACACCTGTATTGCCTGTAATCAGGCCTGTCTTGACCATGTGTTCAAAGGGAAACGCGCCAGTTGCTTGGTGAACCCTCAGGCGTGTTACGAAACAGAGTTGGTCGTCACACCGGCTTCCAACAAACGCCGTGTTGCGGTTATCGGTGGTGGTATGGCAGGCATGTCTTTCGCGACCACAGCTGCAGAGCGTGGCTTTGATGTAGTGTTGTTTGAGAAGCGCGATACCCTTGGCGGTCAATTCAATCTCGCCATGCAAATTCCCGGTAAGGAAGAATTCAAAGAATCTATCCGTTACTTCACCCGTAAGGTAGAGCAATCCGGCATTGAAGTCCGTCTGAATACGGAAGTTGATGCGGATACCCTGAAAGATTTTGATGAAGTGGTAGTGGCAACGGGTGTTAAACCTCGCATTCCATCTATTCCGGGTATCGACCATCCAAAAGCCATTGATTACCAGACGTTCATCCGTGAGCAACCTGAACTTGGTGGGCGAGTGGCCATTATTGGTGCCGGTGGTATCGGCATTGATGTCGCTACCATGATTACTGAGCCAGAAAATCACACGCTGGATGACTGGCTAAAAGATTGGGGTATCGACAAAACTATCTCGTATGAAGGCGGGTTACACCCTCAACCTCACTATGTCGCACAGCGTCAGGTATGGTTACTGCAACGTAAAGCAGGTCGCGTAGGCAAAGGACCGGGTAAAACAACGGGCTGGATCCATAAGAAAACGCTGGAAAAACGAGGTGTAGAACTCCTTGGTGGTGTGGCATACGAGAAGATCGATGACGCAGGTTTGCATATCACCCTTGAAGGTCAGCACCACATTCTGCCAGCAGATCATGTGATCGTTTGTGCCGGTCAGGAGTCAGTGAATGGTTTGGTATCTGCACTCGAAGCGCAAGGCATCAAAGCCCATGTGATTGGCGGTGCTGAGCATGCCGGCGAGTTGGATGCTAAACGCGCGATTCGCCAAGGGGTGAAGTTAGCCATATCACTTTAAGCCAGTAGTTTGAAAAACCACAAAACCCGAGTGGAGTCGCCTCTCGGGTTTTGTGTTATTTTGGGAAAGTGATTTTTAATTCTTTTCGGGACGATATATGGACGCGATAACTCTTCTTACCCAGCGCCGCTCAATTCCTCGTTTACTGGCTCCGGCCCCGACTGGTGAAGCATTGGACAACATGCTGGCTGCTGGCCTTAGAGCACCTGACCACGGCGCACTGACGCCTTGGGAGTTTGTCGTCGCGACAGGGGAAGGACTGGATAAGCTTTCTGCCATTTTGAAAAGCGCGGCAGAAGCCGACAACGAAGAAGACGCGGTGGTTGAGAAAGCAACCAAGTCACCTTATCGCGCGCCTATGGTCATCACTGTGATTGCCCGCACCAAGCAACATGACAAAGTACCTGTGATTGAGCAGCACATCTCTGCAGGCTGCGCGGCACAGGCAATGCAGATGGCAGCAGTTGCGCAAGGTTTTCAGGGCTTCTGGCGTACCGGGAAATGGGCCTATCATTCTGTTGTTCGTGAAGCGTTTAACGTGTCAGGTGACGACGAGATCGTAGGGTTCCTCTACGTAGGCACACCGGATTGCACACCGGCTGGCGTGCCAAAGCGTGATACTGCAAAGTACGTGACGTACCTGTAAAACCTGACTTCGTTCCATTTGACAATTAACTGGATGTATATCCAGTTAATTGTTGTTAACTTCCCTGAATTTCGATAAATTGTGGGTTCATCGTCCGAGACTTCCAACGATATGACCAGACTCTTTATCGCCGAAAAACCCAGCCTAGGCCGCGCGATTGTCGCAGCACTTCCCAAGCCCCACAAAAATCATGAAGGCTATGTTGTTGCTGGAAATGGCGACACGGTGACATGGTGTATCGGCCATTTGCTCGAGCAGGCAGAGCCTGAGGCTTATGACGAAAAATATAAAACCTGGCGACTCGACGATCTTCCTATTCTTCCTCAGCAATGGATTTTAAAACCGCGTAAATCTGCCGCCAAACAGCTGGGTGTGGTGAAAAAACTGCTCAAGCAGTTTGATGAAATCGTGCATGCAGGTGACCCGGATCGCGAAGGTCAACTGCTGGTGGATGAAGTGTTCAGCCACGCCAAGCTTTCTGAAGCCAAGAAAAAACGAATCCAGCGTCTGCTGATTAATGACCTGAACACCTCGGCGGTGAAAAAGGCATTGTCAGCCCTGCGCAGCAATATGGAGTTTGTGCCGCTTTCGGTGTCAGCACTGGCGCGCTCAAGAGCGGATTGGCTCTATGGCATGAACATGTCCCGCGCTTACACTTTACTTGGAAAACAGGCGGGGTATCAGGGGGTGCTTTCCGTCGGTCGCGTGCAAACACCGGTATTGGGGCTGGTGGTTCGCCGTGATCGCGAAATCGAAGCCTTTATCCCCAAGCCTTTCTATCAATTGGATGCAGTTATCCCCTACCAAGGTAGCGATATTCTTGCCCGTTGGCAGCCGAGTGAAGCCTGCCAGCCATGGCAGGATGAAGAAGGGCGGGTATTAGCGAGGAATCTGGTCGAAAACGTCGCGCGTCGTATTGAAGGTCAGCCTGCAACGGTGACCAAATCAGAGCGCAAGACCACCAAACAGTCACCGCCGTTACCTTACAGTCTGTCTGCGCTGCAAATTGATGCGGCCAAGCGTTTTAATATGAGCGCCGCAGATGTACTGGCCTGTTGTCAGTCCTTGTACGAGAAGCATAAGGTGATCACCTATCCGCGCTCAGATTGCCGCTATCTCCCTAAAGGCCACTTCAAAGAAGCACAAAGCGTCTCTACCGCGATAGCGAAAACGACTGATGCGTTATCTACTGCGGTCAGCAATGCCAACCTTTCCCTTAAATCGAAGGCTTGGAATGACAGCAAAGTCGAAGCTCACCACGCGATTATCCCTACGTCGAAAAGCAGCAGCGCATTGAGTGGGCGCGAACGTGATGTGTATGAGCTCATCGCCCGCCAATACCTGATGCAGTTTTACCCCGCAGCGGAGTACGCCGAAGCCAAACTGGACTTTGAGATTGCGGGTGGTCTTTTCATCGCAAAAGGGAAAAAGCTAATGTCTCCGGGGTGGCGAACACTGCTGTCCCGAGATAAGTCAGCGCAGAACGAAGATATCGAAAGTTTGGTACCACCGCTGGATAAAGGCACTGTATTGACCTGCGCTCGCGGCAATATTAAAGATTGCATGACGGAGCCTCCGCGTTATTTTACTGAAGCGACGTTGCTGCAAGCGATGACTGGGATTGCCCGATTTGTAAAAGACCCATCGCTTAAGAAAATCCTTCGAGATACAGACGGATTGGGAACTGAAGCAACCCGGGCTGGGATTCTCGATTTGCTGTTCAAACGTAGTCTTCTCTCTCGGGAAGGAAAGCAGATCCGCTCAACTGCTTCTGGAAAAGGCTTGATTGATGCGTTGCCTGAGAAAGCAGCCTATCCGGATATGACGGCGCAATGGGAACGACAGCTTCATGACATGGCAGAAAAGAAAGGAGCTTATCAACCTTTTATGACTGCATTGGAGTCCGAGCTAAATGTGCTGATGCAAACCGTCAGACATGGCTCAGTGCCTGATAGCCTTCGTTCGCTGCCAGCACAGCCTAACCGGTTCAAGAAAGGAAGAGGTGGGAAAAGCAGGGCACCTGCCAAGAAGCGCCGTTATAAAACAAAGGCCTGATTTTTCCCTGCGTTCTTCGCCTCATAGAGCGCGACATCGGCGTCAATGAACAGCTGTTGCTGGTTGTTCGGCTTTTCTGGAATGGTGGTTTTGCCGCCCGCGCTGATGGTGACTATCGGCGCGACGGGTGAATCACCGTGCGGTATCTCTAGCTTGCGCACGGCTTCCAGTGCGCGATTAGCCACAGATATTGCATTCTCTCGGTTACTGCCTGGTAACAGGAAGACAAACTCTTCACCACCAAATCTTGCCAATAGTGCGCCAGCACGTCGTTCGACCTGGCTGAGCGCTTCGGCCACTTTCGTCAAACATTGGTCGCCCAAGGCATGGCCATATTTGTCGTTGTATTGCTTAAAGTGGTCGATATCGACAATCAAAATGGTCAGTGGAGTTTGGTAGCGAAGGGCGCGACGCCATTCCTCTTCCAGTCGCTCATCCAGCATCCGGCGATTTGGCACTTGTGTCAGACTGTCTTCTCGGGATATCTGATTCAAGCGCTTATTGGCTTCTTCCAGCTGCGCTGTACGCTCTGCCACACGGTGTTCCAGTGACAGGTTGAGGGCTTTCAGATCATCTTGTGCACGACGTTGGATGAGGTGCTGTGACATAGTGACCCCAAGGAGCTTCAGAAGCTCGCTGTGGTAACTTTTCAGTGGCGTTCCAGAGATCAGGTTGTCACAGGCAATCCAACCAATTGGATCGTCACCATCCCATAGCGAAATGGTGGCATTCCAACCCGTCCCAACGACTTTGTTGTCATGATAGAGCTCACAGCCTTCATTGATGGTGATATGGCGCTTCTTATCAAGTGTGGTTTTGGCGTGGTAGTGCTCATGAATCGCCGTGCAATACCATTGCTCATTGGTCACGGTTCCGTTGATATCTGTTCCATAGGTCCCGCGCAACAAACCAGTATGGCTATTGAGAAGGAAAATCGCCATGCGGTCAAAATCGAGAGCATGAATACACTCATAAACCGCAGTATGAAGCATGTTATCCAGAGAATGGGCGTGCCAGAGTCGTAACGAGATTTTATGTAGGATATGGAGTTGTTCTAAAAGTCCCTTTTGTGAGCAGACTTCTTGCACCAGTTTCTTTTCGGTTTTTTTATGATTGGCTTTTTCAAAAGCTAGGAACTGGCGTTGCAGGTGACTGTCGAGTACACCTGAAAGCATCAATGCCAATAGTGTTTTAGCTTTGGCATCAACATGAATTTCTTTTTTGGTTGAAAGCAGCAAACCAGCCGATTGTGTGCCACGAATATTGAGTGGGAGTACCCAGTGATACTGCCCCTGTTGCTGCAAAGGCGCGTCAGTGTCCAATAGGTTGAAGAGAAGGGATTGATCCTCTTCGTTTAATGCCATGGCAGGTGAAGAGATTTGATGGTGATCGGCGCGAATATCTGCGATCTGGCTCCAGTTTGCGCTTTCAGTGTCTTTGAGAAGAACTTGGCAGCGGACATCGTCAGCAAGGAGGCATAAAGTCTGGCCCAGGGCTGCACAGAATGCATCCAGATTTTCTTGCGGACAAATCGCTTCGCCTGCTTTCAGGCAGAATGCGTAATCCAAAGCAATCATGCCCATGACTCCCTTATGACTGGCTACTGACGAAAAATGTGATTTTAGTTCTAATCTTTAGATGGCCAGTATGACAGTAATCGCCATTAGCAATGTCTAAATTTCCCTCATCTTCGACAGACTTCACAAGGGAGTTTAAGGGTCTGTGATGCCCGTAATGTGTTTGTTCTCTGTATGGTTATTTGTTTGATATAACGGCAAAAACTCTTGGTTTTTTGTTAGCTCGAGTACGCAAAAATAACGCCAGCAAGTGTCATCAAAAACAGGAACCACTTGAGGAGTTTAGGGTCTGCTTTAATGGCAAACTTCACGGCCAACCAAGCACCAAACATGGATCCCAACGCAAGCAGCAAGCCGGGTAACCAGAGAATTAAATCCTGCCAGATGAAGATAGCGAGCGAGACGGAAGTAAACGCTAACGTACAGACGAGCTTTAAGGCGTTACCGCGCACGAGATCATAGCGAAGCGTCCCACACAGCGCAGCTATAAGCACAAACCCGACACCCGCTTGAACAAATCCACCGTAGAAACCTGCAATGGCAAGTCCAACCCAGGCTGCTGGTGTGTCCTTCACTTTACGTGCAAGCTCTCCTTCATCGGGCATGACTGCCTGAGGTTTTACCAGCATGATAAATGCCATTAAGAGCATGGTGCCGAGAAGGAGTGGTTTGATGATTGAAGAGGGCAGCCAGGCCGCCGCTCCAGCACCTACTGCACCACCAATCAGGGTTGGGATAAGAATAGGTAGCAGGTCATGGCCATCCAGACGCTTATGATGGCGAAATCCTGCAACGCCAGAAACACTTTGCATAAAAACGCCGACACGGTTGGTGGCATTGGCCACTTCCGCTGGCATGCCCAGCACGATTAACGCAGGAATGGTGAGGTTTGAGCCACCGCCAGCCAGTGTATTGATAATGCCTGCAACAAAGCCAAGCACAACCAGCAAAGCGCCAAACTCGATAGAGACGTCCATTTCGCTATCCAGATAATTTCAATAGGGAAATGAATACTAACCAAGAACATGGCTACGAAAAAGCCCGCAGCTAAAAAAGCTGCGGGCTCATATAGATGGTCGGTCTGAGAGGATTTGAACCTCCGACCCCTGACACCCCATGACAGTGCGCTACCAAGCTGCGCTACAGACCGACACTATGGATTCATGGTACGAACACAGTATTTAGCTGTCAATCGCCTTTCTTTATTAAATCCGCGAATTTCAATCGTTTGGCTAAAAAGAAGCCAGCTTATCGCTGGCTGCTCTGTTAGTTTTCTTCGGGATGATAGAAGCGCTTCAACTCGTGCATCACCTGCATCAGTACAGAAAGCTGAGGTTTGCCTTCCGGTTGCAGCTTGTAGTTGCTGTCATACACGCGATAGTTTCCGAACTTGTCCACCACCGTGGTTTTGTCAGGCTGAACCACGACGATGTCACGACTGTCACCAGCGATTACCCATTTTCTTGGCTTATCGGAAAGCTCGAATAGGTTCATGCCACTGGTATAGTTGGTCGAAGGGCTGTCAACCGCCAGCATGGACTCCATCAATGTTGGAACGATATCCAAATGCGAGCTGTAAACATCGACTTGGCGGGGTTCCTGATTTGGCCAGTGCATGATCAGAGGAACCTGCAGCTGATACTTACTGTAGTTGGTGTTTGCGCCCCAGCTGTTGGATCCGGTTTCGTTAAATTCAGTGCCGTGGTTAGATGTAATGATCACCACGGTGTTATCGAGCTGGCCGTTTGCTTCTAAAGTGTCGAGCATTTCACCCAACAAGGTATCCACGTAATAAGCGGCATTGTTATAGCTGTTTTTCAGCACCAGCGAGGTTTGTTCGCCTACGCTTGCCATATCGTTGTCGAGTGATGGCTGAAACGGACGCTCATAATCACCACCTTGTTCGTAATCAGTGACACTTTTGAGTTCCAGATAAGCGAACCAAGGTTGTTTCACATCACCGGCTTTGATCCACTCGTCGAGATTGTCTGCGGCAATATGGTCAGCCACCCAGGTTTCCGACGCTTTGACATTTGACGCTTGCTCAAGGTGCTTACCAAAAATGCTCTGATAATAGATCGGGTTGTCGAAGTTATCAGCGCTGAAAAGACCGAAACGGTAGTTGCGCTTATCCATCGTATCAATCAGCAATGGACTTAAACCTTCCGTTCGCGCGCTTTGTGCATAGCTGCCAGGCAAGCCGTAAAATAGGCCAAAAATTCCTGCCATCGCATCATTGCTGGAACTGTAGTGATGGGTATATTTCAGATTGCTGTTAGCAAACTGATTCAGGTTTGGCATCACAACCGGGTCAAGCATGTCTGCTCGCAAACTTTCCACCATCACTACAAGCAGGTTAGGGCTAAAGCTTTGTGCGTTGGCGGAAAACGAGAGTTTCTCCAACGGATAGCGAATCACTTCGCTTTCCTGATCGCCAATGGCATCTTTGCGGCGTTGATATTCTTGACGGTCAAGCAGCCCGTACTTCTCCATGAAGGTTTTCGCCGTCATTGGATAGGAAACTGGGAAATTGGAGCGTTGCGCAGTCACCGGGCTGTAAATGAAAGCATCTGCCCAGATATGGATGAGGTGGCTGCCGATAAAGCAGATCGCGAACACGCTGGCGATAGGCACACCGACGCGTTTGCGGGAAAGTTTACGGAGTTTTCGCCAGACCCATTCCGAAATAATGAGTTCCAGCAGGAAGATAGCGGGCACGACCACAAACAGGTATTGCCAGTGGGCGTTCATGTCCGTTTTTTCGCCGCTGAGCAATAACTCCCACACCAACGGATTCAGGTGAAGGTGCATTGTCTCATAGGCGTAGATGTCCAACAGCAGGACGGTCATACCTGCCGTGGCAACCAGAACAGCAAATAGCCTCATCAACCGCTGGGAAGGGATAATGAAGCTAGCTGGGAAGATAACCAGTATATAGAGGGCGAAAACCAGAAAACCGAAGTGACCGATCCATGTCAGCAATTGATAGGTTTGACCTAGCAAAGTCTCTGGCCAGCCTGACTGAGCGATATAGCGAGTGCCCAGCAACATGGCTGCGATAATGTTGAAAAAGCTGAACCAGTGCCCCCAGCTCACGAGCTGGGAGACTTTATCCCTGTAGGTGTTTCCGCTGTCTACCATATATGGTTAATTCTTCTCTTTATTCTACTGCACGTCATTTTTGACGCGGCTTATTACTCTGTATCGATTGAAGACAGCAGAGCTTGAGCAAATTTTTCAGCGATCAGTTGACGCTGAGCCGCTGGCAAGTTGTTGTTAATGATGTTGGTAGCAATATTACCAACAACCATCAGCGACAGATCAGTAGATACTTTGTGCTTTTCAAGAACATTGACCACATCGTTCAGGATCTGTTCAACGTTTTTATCTTGATATTTAGAAGTAACAGGCATAGAAACTCTTGTCTTGTGTCAGGAGAAGCCGCGTATAATACCCCACACTCTAGTCCGACGAAAAATGTTTTCAATTATGAGCCTCACGCTTTCAAACGTTATTCTTCATCAAATCAAAAAAGAGGGTGAAGACACGCTGGTTGTTCAACTGAGAGATCAACTGTTAACTCATTCACCTTCCACGGAAAATCTTATCAGCGAAATCCATCGCGTGTACAACGCGAAGGCAGGAAAAGGTTTCGGTCAGTTTGCTGAAGAAAGTGAGTTTTGTGGCTGGTTGAAGGCCAGTCGCAAGCAAGAAATGGACTTTCTGACGTTTTCTTCCCAGTCTGCCGAGCGTCTGAAAACCGAATTGTCGAAGTATCCTTTTGCCGAAGAAGGGGTTCTGGTGATCGCTGAGTACCGCTCTCTGGCGACAGAATATCTCTTTATCGGATTGTTAGAATCAAAATCCAGTATGAAAGTCACTGATGATTTGGAAATCAGCAGCACAGATTATCTGGATGTCGCCAAGATGGATATCGCCGCACGTATTGACCTCTCGACCTGGGAGAGTGACGCAGAATCTAATCGCTACCTGACCTATGTAAAAGGACGAGTTGGCCGCAAGGTTGCCGACTTTTTCCTTGATTTTATGCAGGCCGAAGTCGGCATGGATACCAAGCAGCAAAATCTGGTACTGATGCAGGCGGTGGAAGATTACTGTGCGGATTCTCGTCTGGATAAAGAAGAGAAGCAGCAATATCGTAAGCAAGTTTATGACTACTGTAACGGCCAGCTGCAATCTGGTGACGAAGTGGTTGTGAAAGAGTTGGCGGGTGAACTGCCACAAAACGATCAAGGCGTGGACTTCTACCAGTTTGCCTCCGAACAAGGCTATGAACTGGAAGAGAGTTTTCCAGCAGACCGCACGTCGATGCGCAAACTGACCAAGTTTGTGGGCGGCGGCGGCGGCTTGTCGATCAACTTTGACAGCATGCTTTTAGGCGAACGTGTTTTCTACGATCAAGAAACCGACACGCTGACGATCAAAGGAACGCCACCGAATCTGCGTGACCAGTTAACCCGCCGACTGAACGTCGACGAATAAGCCAGATGAGCGTCATGGTGCAATGGAATTTGCGCCATGGCGTTTTTGGCACTGCAAGTTTGCAAGTCTTTGTTTGCAAACCAAGACAAATTGCCTAACTTATAAGAAACTGCAGTAAATACTTAAAATGACATGACTTTCGTTCCTGCTGTTGGGAAACGCATTGCAAGACAAAGGATTGATTGTGACATCACTGCCCGAAAGACTTCTGCAAACTAAATCTTCTCTATTTTCAGGCAACCTTTTCGCTGGTCATAAATGGCTGTCGATCCTACTTTGGATTGGTTTCGGAGTGTCATTGGCCTATGCCTTGATCTCTTATTCAGACATGAACCACACTCGGGACCACGCAGGACATGTGGTTAAGCTTAATAATGCGGCCCAGCAACTGAGACAAACCGTTTCTGCCTCAATGATCAACCAAAGTGATGAGTTGGTTCAGTTGGAAAAAGAGGTTCAGCACTTTCGTTATCTGTTGCTTCGTACTAAATCCCACACCATTGAAGACAGCTGGGAAGATATTCAAAACACCTTGCTTGAAGCCGATGCGTTTGTTGAAGACGTTGATAACTTGCTCGCCTCGATTTACTCGATTTCTTCTGTCACCAAACAACTCAAACAACTTCACGATGGAACCAGAACGCCAGAGTTAAAGCGCCTTCTCCAAAGGATAAGTAGCTACTTATTGTTTGAACTCCATGGCCTGAATGATTCACTGGAGCGCAATAGAATCGCCCGTTTCAACGGGTACATCAGACAGTTGGAGTCAGAGTTTTCGAAAATGCCCGAAGGGATGACGCGTAGCGAACTATTCACGCTGTACACGGGTCTTGAGCGACTGAACCGTCAGCTAGAGAGTGTGGATGCGGTGATCAATCACAAGTTTGTGCGTTCCATTACCCAGCTGCAAAGTTACTGGACGACCCGCACGCTCTTGCTTCTGGACAACACAATGACGGCGATGTTCGTTGGATTTGGTTTTCTCGTCGGACTCATTTTGCTCAGTGCCCGGAAAGAAGAGAGCAGCGTCGCGAATGGAGCGGTGAATCCTTCTAAATCCAAAAAAGTGAAAGCCGACAAAAAACCATCTGAAGGGGCGGGCTTGTTCACCTTTGTTGAACCCGATGAGCCACTTTTCGAACCTGCGGTGTTGAAAGAACAACTGGATGAAGACGAAGACGCTATTGAAGCCGTACTCACCATGTTTGTTGCCGAGCACCAAAACGACGGAAAAACCTTACGCAAGCACTTTGAAGCCAAAGAACTGGCCCGGGCCCGCACTCTTATTCATAACGTGAAAGGGGTGTCAGGCAATATTGGTGCGATAGCGCTGCAGGCATTCTGTACTCATGCTGATTCCCGTCTGCGTAAGGGCGAGTGGATTGATGAGAACGAAGTGAAGCATTTTGAAAAGCTCCTGAGTATCACCATTCAATCGGTTCTCAAAGAGATGGAAAACGCTCACCGAACCACGGCATCTTGAGGAAGCAGCGTGTTTACAAAGGACGTACCCTGGTACAAAACTATGAGCTTCAAAGCCCTGGGCATTTTGGGCATGATGCTGACCGTCGTGGTCATTACCATCGTATATGTGCTCGATACCACAGGTAACAGCATGGTGCGCGACAGTGCTAACCAGCGTGTAGAGGCGCAGGTTGAAACCGTCGCGCAAAGTCTGGGGCAACTTTCAAACAGCGTCGGCACTGTCGCCCTCTCTCTGGCAAATACGCTCTCGCTGCAAGATTCAGATACCGTCATCGAGCAGAAGCTCGCCAATATGTTCAGAAACCCACACATCCGCGATATGGTCGCCAGTGGTGGCTTTTGGCCTGAGCCTTATCTCTATGATCCGGAAAAGGTGAAATCGTCAGTGTTCATCGTGATCGATGATGATGGTTCTTTCCGCCGAATCAACGACTACAACGAAGAAGACGCGACGCCTTACCAACTCTCGGAATGGTACGCGCCAGCGAGATACGCCAAAGAAAAGGCGTATTGGTCAAGAGCGTATATCGATCCCTACACCAATGAGCCCATGGTGACCTGTACGGTACCGATTTTTAGCCAAAATTTGTTCGTTGGTGTTGTGACGATTGATGTCAGATTGGAGCGGCTGCAAGCATTTCTGACCCGAAGTGGTGAGAAACTCGGGGGTTATATGCTGATGTTTGACCGTGGTGGTGCCATGATGTCATTCCCGGATGCAAAGTACTCGCATGACCCGTCGCTGACACCTTTGCCCAGTGTGAAAGAGATTGCCAGCCATGAACCCGATTTTGCGGAACTGGCTTTGGTGATTAGTCAGGCAACACAAGGTGAGCGTTTACTTCGCCAAAGCAATCCAAATGTTATGGATTTGGCCAAAGCGATTGTTGCCTCATCACCGGAAGTTGATTTGGGTTACGCAGTCTCTGTCGCTTCAGACCTGATGCCGGATCTTTCTCTGTTCAGCAGCACTGAGCGCTTATTCATCCACTATCTTGAGACTGACCCGATTCTGGATGAGACAACGTTAGTATTTGGCCGGACCTTGCCTGATACCAACTGGACCTTGGTCGGTGCATTACCGGAACGGCTGCTGCTGGTGGAAGCCACTCAACTGAAAAACGACCTTTTCTTCGCGATGGCGTTGGTGTCTATTTTGTTGGTGTGTATCACCTATGTCGCGATTCACCTGCAGATTGTTCGCCCGATGGCGAAAGTCAGGAATGCGCTGGTTCAGCAAAAAGGCGATGCACCATTTGCTCCGATTGATTATCCAGAAAAAGACGAGCTCGGTATGTTGGTCTCTGAGTTTAATCAGCTGAGCTCAAATCTGGTGGAAACCCGTGAGCGTGCAATTGAAGCCGCTCGGACGAAACAGCTTTTCCTTGCCAATATCAGCCATGAAATCCGAACGCCAATGAACGGGATATTGGGTGCTGCTTCTTTGATGCAGGATGAACCTATGTCTGGCAAGCAGGCTGAATACTTGTCAGTGATCGCTCACTCTTCCCGTGGCTTGATGTCTTTGATCAACAATATTCTTGATTTCAGCAAGATGGAATCCAATCACCTGAAACTGGAAGAAGCGCCGTTCGACTTGGAAAAACTCGGGCGATACGTGCGAGATCTCATGCTGCCAACCATTAAGAATAAACCGCAGTTAGCGTTTGAATTCAGCTATCAGGAAGCTTGCCCAAGACGGTTTGTGGGTGATGCCCACCGTATTGAGCAGGTGATGTTGAATTTGGTTTCCAATGCGTTGAAGTTTACCGAAAACGGGCTCGTCCGCCTTAGTGTATCGATGAACACAGAGAAAGGTGGCTACACAGGCGTATACGTCAGGGTTAAAGACACTGGTGTCGGTATCCCAGCAGAAAAACACAAAGTTATCTTTGATGAATTCCAACAGGCCGATACCTCGACGACCAGAAAATTTGGTGGCTCGGGATTGGGGCTGGCTATCACCAAACAGTTGATAGATTTGATGGGCGGTTCTATTTCTGTCTTCAGTGAGCCAGGACATGGCGCGGAGTTTGAAGTCTTCCTTCCCCTTCAAATTGAAAAAGATGGCAGTGATGTGAAGGGAAGGGAGCTTCTCAGACAAAACAATGGTGCATTTAGAGGCAAGCATTGCCTATTGGTGGAAGACAATGCCATCAATTTGATGATTGCGGAGAAGATGCTGGCAAAGTTTGGTTTCACGGTGGATAAGGCAACAGACGGTATTTCCGCGGTCGATAAAGCCACGATTCGTGGCTACGACATCATCTTTATGGATATTCAGATGCCGATGATGGATGGGCTTGAAGCCACACGTCAGATTCGAGGGTCCAACAACTTCAACCAGCAGACCCCAATTGTTGCGATGACAGCGAATGTGTTGAAAGACGATATCTGGCGCTGTATCAGCAATGGCATGCAAGGTCACATTGGTAAACCATTACGAGAAAACGATATTTACACTGCATGTGTGAAGGCGTTGTCTGCAGAAATCGAAGCGTGAGTGTTTGATCCAAACGTGCTGAAACTGGATATCAGCGATTTGTTTGAATGAAAATGTAACAGTGGTTGGTTCTTCATCAAAGCTTGATCTTGGTCAAGGGATTTTAGATCTGGCTGAGGAAAATAGCGCGGCTATGAAAACTCAACCCACACAGTCTGCGCCAACACGACAGCCGTTATGGCTTGTTCGCGCCATGACAACGCTTTATTGCAAACACATTCATCGCGGCAGCCAACTCTGCACGCAATGTTCAGACTTAATTGCGTTCGAAACACAACGCGCACAGCAGTGTTGTCGTGACAGTGGTACCTTGTCATGCCGCGAGTGCCACCGACAGTGTTATCCGGATGCCAAGCGTTTGGAGATCAATCATATTGTCCGCTGGGCAGAGCCTAAAATGCGCTGGCGCAAGCCTATCTTGATTGCGCGCTATTATGTCCAATCTCTATTAAATTGAATCGTGTAGCGACCTCTCTCTACATCAATACAAACGCTTCTCCCGCTTCTCCCGCTTCTCCCCGCACTTGAGTGTGGGGAATTACATTTCTTCTGGGTTACCGCATCATCACACTTTTTTGAACCATGGGTGGATTCATACCCATTTGCTTCTCTACAACTCTCACTTTTGTTGGATAGTTGTTAAATAATTGTTTTCTCACCGCGGCTTTTCTTTTTCCTCAACTAGACCTTAAAAGGCAAATGTTCCCAATGATGTGTTTGGGACATAACGACACAAGGAATGAAGAGGAAAAGCTATGAAAAAGCTAACGACGATGTTTTCAGTGTTGGCGCTATGCGCAGGTATGAGCGCAGGCGTGCAGGCAGCACCGGATACCATCAAGTTTTCACATGTGGTGGCTGAAAATACGCCAAAAGGCCAAATGGCGCTGAAGTTCCGCGATCTGGTTGCAGAGCGTATCGGCGACAAGTATGTGGTTGAGGTTTACCCTAACTCTCAGCTTTTCGGCGACGGTAAAGAAATGGAAGCGCTGCTGCTTGGAGATGTTCAATTTATTGCCCCTTCTCTCTCCAAGTTCTCGAAATACACCAAAAAACTGCAGGTTTACGATCTGCCATTCCTGTTTAAGGACATGGAAGCGGTGGACCGTTTCCAACAAAGCCCAGCGGGTCAGGCACTGCTTTCTTCGGTGAACAGCAAGGGTCTGATTGGTCTTGGCTATCTGCACAACGGTTTGAAGCAACTGTCTGCTAACGATCCTCTGCGCGTGCCGGCGGATGCAGACGGTAAGAAATTCCGCATCATGAGTTCAGATGTGCTGGCAGCCCAGTTTGAGGCAGTTGAAGCTGTGCCGCTGAAGAAACCTTTCTCAGAAGTCTTTACCCTGCTGCAAACCCGCGCGATTGATGGACAGGAAAATACCTGGTCAAACATCTACTCCAAGAAGTTCTTCGAAGTGCAACCATACATCACCGAATCTAATCACGGCGTGTTGGATTACATGGTGACGACTTCGATGGAGTTCTGGAATGATTTGCCAGATGGCGACCGAGCGGTACTGAAAAAAGCACTGGACGAAGCGGTTGCACACGGTAACGCCATTGCCAACGATAAAGCCATGAAAGACCGCCAGAATATTCTGGATTCAGGCCGCAGCGAAATCATTACCCTGACAGATGCTGAACGTCAGCAGTGGGTTGAAGTCATGAAGCCTGTATGGACAGAATTCCAGGATGAAATTGGTCCAGAGGTGATTGAAGCCGCTGTTGCTTCAAACCAGTAAATTGCAGTAGCCCGGTCGTTTAAGCGTTCCGGGCTTTTTTATTCGGGAGTTCCAAATGGTTAAGTTGTTACACCGTTTCGAAGAAGGAGCGATTGGCCTGCTTCTGGTGACAATGACACTGCTGGTGTTTTTTGAAGTGATTCTTCGCTTCTTTTTCAACGAGGGTTTGCTCTGGGCTCAAGAGCTGACGCTGTATCTGTCAGCTTGGCTGGTTTTGATGGGCGCATCCTGGGGGTTGCGTGAAGGCGCACATATTGGTGTGGATGCTGCCATCAAACACCTTTCACCCAGCATGCAAAAAATGGTCACGCTGGTGGCACTGGCGTTTTGCTTGGTTTACTGCGGACTGTTTATTTATGGGTCGTGGGTTTATCTCAGCAAAATGAAAATGATTGGCATTGAAATGGAAGACTTGCCGATTGAGAAATGGAAAGCCATGTCTTGCTTGATGTTGGGTTTTGGACTGTTGACGTTACGTGTCCTGACCATTGGCTATGAAGTGATGACAGGTACTCGTGCGGGATTTGGTTTGGTCGACGAAGCAAAAGAGAGCATGCACCTTGCTGAAGAGGTGACGAGGGAAATGGAAAGCCGAGAGGAGCAAAACAAATGACCATCGCCGTATTATTTGGGTTGCTATTCCTCTGCATGTTCATGGGCATGCCTATCGCGATTGCGCTGGGTTTGTCGAGCGTCGCAACCATTCTGATGTTTTCCAATGACTCGCTGGCATCCATTGCGCTAAAGCTGTTTGAAGCAACCAGCGAACACTACACCCTGTTGGCTATCCCATTTTTCATCCTTTCCTCCGCGTTCCTGTCGACAGGTGGTGTCGCACGCAGGCTGATCAATTTTGCGATTGATTCCGTCGGTCATATCCGTGGCGGTCTGGCCATGGCGTCTGTGATGGCCTGTATGCTGTTTGCGGCGGTATCCGGCAGTTCTCCTGCTACGGTAGCTGCGATTGGTTCGATCGTTATCGTGGGTATGGTGAAAGCGGGCTATCCAAAAGCGTTCGCGGCAGGTGTTATTGCCAACGCGGGTACGCTAGGTATTTTGATCCCGCCCTCCATCGTGATGCTGGTTTATGCGGCTGCGACTGAGGTGTCGGCGTCTCGCATGTTTATGGCAGGTTTTATTCCTGGCCTGATGATGGGCGGCATTTTGATGATTGCGATTTATATCGTCGCGCGCATCAAAGGGTTGCCAGCACAACCGTTCCCCGGTGTGTTTGCACTGTCACGCTCTTTCCTGCATGCACTGGGCGGACTGATGCTGATCATCATCGTGTTGGGGTCAATATACGGCGGTGTCGCGAGTCCGACCGAAGCGGCGTCTGTGGCAGCGGTATACGCCTGGTTGGTGAGTGTTTGGGGCTACCGTGATATTGGTCCGCTGAAAAACACGCCTTGGCGTAAGGAAGGTGAAAGCACCGTTTCCATGTTGCTGCGTAACTTTGCTGCATTGCCTTTGGTGATGGTGAAATCATTCACCGACAAGGAAGTGAACCATGTGGTGCGCGATGCGGCGAAAGTCAGCATTATGCTGCTGTTTATCATCGCCAATGCCATGTTGTTTGCCCATGTGCTGACGACGGAGCGTATTCCACATACGATTGCAGAAACTATCGTGGCGTGGGGGTTACCGGCATGGGGCTTCCTGATTGTGGTGAATATCCTGCTGCTGATTGCGGGCAACTTTATGGAGCCATCCGCTATCTTGTTGATCATGGCGCCTATTCTGTTTCCGATTGCTATGCAGCTGGGTATCGACCCCATTCACCTTGGCATCATCATGGTGGTTAACATGGAGATTGGGATGCTGACGCCACCGGTAGGACTCAACCTGTTTGTGACAGCGGGGATCACAGGAGAGAGTATGGGATGGGCGATCAAGGCTGCACTGCCTTGGTTAGGTCTGCTTCTGTTCTTCTTGATTTTGATCACCTACATTCCGCAGATCTCGCTGTTCCTGCCAGACTATCTCGATTCGCTAAGGGGCTATAAATCCTGACAATCGATACGACAAGAAAAGGGGCGTTAACGCCCCTTTATTCTCTCCAAAATTTATTGTTTCTAAAACGCGTATCAGCCTGCCAGTTTGGTGATCACGCGCTTAAGCAGTTCGATACGTGGTTCAATGGAATTCAGAACCAGATATTCTTCATCACTATGGAAGCCCGCGCCAATAGGGCCCAGACCATCCAGTGTAGGAACACCCAGCACTGCCGTTAGGTTGGCATCTGATCCGCCACCGACTGCTTGCCAGGTAATCTCCATGCCCAGTTCACGGCCAGTTTCCTCAACCATTGCCATCAGACTTTCTGTTTTTTCGCTTGGCACCATAGAAGGCTTGTAAGCTTGGCGATCAAGCTCAACCAATACACCTTCGATGAAAGGGCTCTCGGTCAGAGCACTGATTTTTTTGTCGACATCGGCGTACTCGTCGTTATCCCAGAAACGGACGTCGACAATCGCTTCTGCGTGTTCTGGAACGATGTTTGCACCAGCGCCGCCGTTAACCACGCCCACGTTCAATGTGGTGCCAGATTCAAAATTGGTCATCGCATTGATAGCCAGAATCCAGTGCGCCATTTCTGAAATCGCGCTGCGGCCGTTTTGCGGTTCGTTACCCGCGTGTGCCGCTTTGCCTTTGAAAGTTATTTTGTAGCGCGCCATGCCTTTGCGTGCTTTTACCAACGAGCCGTCAGCGCGGGCAGCTTCTGCAACCAGCACGGTACGCGCATCTTTCGCGACCGACTTGAGCCAGGTTTCAGAGTGCAGTGAGCCGATTTCCTCATCAGGGTTCATGCAAACGCAAATCGACATTTTGTCGAGAACGGCTTTATCGAGCGAGCGCAGGGCATAGACCACATTGAGCAAACCTGATTTCATGTCAGACACGCCTGGGCCGTATGCGCGTTGTTCATCAACACTCATTGGGCGGGCAGCGGCGGTGCCAACTGGAAATACCGTGTCCATGTGGCCAATCAGCATCAGATCAATCACGTCGTTTTCTGGCTTGTTACGGATTTCCAGGCCAGAACCCGCCTTGCCACAATCAACACGTTTAATGTGCCAGCCACCCATTTCTTCGTATTTTTCGGCCATGATGTCAGCCACTTTTTCGATGCCTTCGACCGTTAAAGTACCGCAATCGAGATTGATTAGTGGGCGCAGCTCTTCCAGATACGCATTCAAATCGAAACTCATAAAATCTCCCGCTTTCCTGGGGGCAAAAGACCCAAATGAAAAAGGCACAGCGAATGCTGTGCCTGAAAAGTCGTTAAACCAGAATGTTCATGACGAACATTGCGCCGAATGCGTTGATCACAGAGATGAAGATCATCACTGGAATGTAGCGGCCTTCAGTACCGATTGGGCCAAGGATACGGCCGAGGTACTGAACCTGTGAACCCATCAGGTAGATAGCTGGCGCTAGAATCGCGATGTGTTCGCCGTTCAAGATGCCTTGGTCGAACAGGGTGATAACCACGCCCACAGCGCCGCCCATCGACATCCATGCACCAATCAACACCGCGGCGGCTTCACCCGGCAGACCAAAGATTGCCATGATGGGTGAAAACAGGGTACCCATGGCATCCAGCGCACCGGTAATTTGCAACGCTTTGATGATCACGAAAGCCATCAGAACGTTTGGCACTGTGGACATGGTCGCGATGGTCCAGCCTTTCTTTGCGCCTTCAACGAAAATGTCAGTTACCATCGGCTTCTTTGCAACGCTCATTATGCTTTCTCCTCGGTCATCGCTTGTTCTGCTTTATCTCCTTTGCCTTCAGTGATGTTCAGGTAAACGCGGAAAAGGTTTGCGCCGACGATTTTGAAAATGAACATCACGCCGACAGCGAGGCCAATTGAAGAGGTGACGGCCATAGAGCCATCAGCCAGCGTTAAGGTGAAGAGAACGGCACCGGAAGAGAAAAAGTTAACGATGGTGGCACCCGCAGAGAACTGGAACATGGTGAAGATATCGGTTTCGCGTTTGGTGAGCTGACCTTCATCTTTGAGCTGACGGGTCATGGCTGCACCCGCGTCAGTGCTTTGCAGGGAAGCAATCAGTGCCAGACCGGTATTGCCTGGAATATTCATGAGTGGGCGGAGAAGTGGGGTTAGGAGCTTGCGTGCAGCATCCAGTGCACCGTAGTGCTCCAGCACGTTAATCATGCCCAGTGCGAACATCACAGTTGGGATAAGCGTCAACGCGAACAGGAAACCATCACGTGCACCGCTACCGCCTTTACCACGCAGAGACGTGGTCGCTGCTTCCACGCCTTCAGCAGTTTCATTCACATCATAAACCACGCTACCGAATGAGCCATTCAGCGTGGTGAAGTCAAAGATGCCATACCATTGGTTGGACTGAAGCAGGCCCGAAAAGAATACGACGGCAAAGGCGAGGGCAATGTAGCTGCCGACGGTGACTTTGCGCGCCTGTTGCGCAGGAGTGGACATGATGTTTCCCCAAAAAATTTGAAATAAAAGAACGTATTGATTTTGCTTGCGCGGGGGAGGGGAAACTTGATTGGAATCAATCCGTGCTACAGAAAATATAGGACGCTGGTAGTTTTGCAGTGATATGAGATCTGAGTCAGGTTTTGGTGTTGCGAACCTGTTTTACTGCCGTTATCGGTAGATTTCTATTTTGGGAAAACATTTATCGCCGATATGAAATGCGGTGGGAAATCCGTCTTACAACCGTACTCATAGATAAATAAGGTGCCCCGAAAGGCACCTTATAAAATCATTCAGAATCAGGCTTTCTGCGCAACAGCGTCACGACTGTCTTCGCTTGCTGGTTCTGATGCTTCGGTGGTTGGTGGGCAGCGGTCAACGAACCAGCCCATATAAGAGGTCAGAATGGTGACGATAATGCACACGAAACTCAGCCACATGAACGGCGCGTAGGAAAGCGTCGCTACACCCAGAATGCTTGCCATATAGATACCGTTGTCGCTCCAAGGCACCATGCCCGAGGTCAGCGTGCCGCCGAACTCGGCGTTACGTGACAGATTCTTGCGTTGGTAACCGAGGCGATCGTAGTTCTTGGCGCAGATTTTAGGGGTCAGGATCAGTGATACATACATGGCAGAGCCAAACACGTTACCCAGGAACGCAGTACCGATAGTGGATGTTGCCAGACTGCCTGCAGATTCTACCTTCCGCTCGAACAGTTTGGCGATGGTTTCCAGCACGCCTACTTTATCTAGAAGACCACCGAAACCTAAACCAAACACAATCACCGCTACAGAACCGAGCATGGATTCCATACCACCGCGGTTCAAAATCGCATCAATGAAAGAGACGCCAGACTCAATCGAGAAAGGTGCCCAAGCAGTGTTCATCGCTGTCAGTGGGTTCATGTCCTGAACCACGATGGCCCAGACAATACCAAGCACAGAGCCCAGAGAAATTACGGGGAATGAGGGTAAGCGCATCGCCAGCAATACCAGTACGATCGCCACAGGCACAAAACTCAACGGGGTGATCACGAACTGCTGTTCCATCGCTAGAATCACATCGTTCACCTGAGCCATATCGACATTGCCCGCGTAGTGCAGACCCAGCGTTGTAAAGAGAATGCCAGTGATGATGTAGCTGATAAGCGCGATAGGTAGCATGCCTTTGATGTGCTCGACGATTTCAACGCCTGACATGGAAGACGCGAGGATCACGGAATCAGAAAGTGGTGACAGCTTGTCACCAAAGTAACAGCCTGAAAGCACAGCGCCTGCTGTCACTGGTGCGGGAACGCCCAAGCCCTGTCCAATCCCCATCATCGCAATGCCTGCGGTACCTGCAGCGCCCCAGGACGTGCCGGTTGCCAATGCAGTCAGCGAACAGATAATCATGGTCGCGGCGAGGAAAATAGAAGGGTGAATCGCCTTTAAACCGTAGTAAATGATAGTTGGAACGATACCGCCAGCTATCCAGGTGCCGACCAGAGCGCCAACTGCCAACAAGATCAAAACAGCACCGAGACCATTAGCTATGCCTTGGGTGGCCGCCTGTTCCAGCTCCTTGTAGCTGTGTCCCAGCTTGATGCCGAGTCCGATGATCACGAACCAGCCAATGTAGAGAGCAAGCTGGATAGGCAGGTCTAGTTGGGCGGTAAAAGAAAACGCCATTAACAGGAACAGACCTAACGCTGCGAATACTTGGAATACAGAAGGAAGTCGCACCGGGTGTCTTTGCATAGTTCAAACCTTTTTTGAGTTTGGCCCTGTGGCTCCTGCCTGAGATACCTATTGCCTGTTGGCAGAGGGTAGTGAAGTGAACACTGGCTATGGGCTTGAAAGCTACCTTCCTGGCGGCGGCGGGTACTTTATCGAAAGAGGGTGAGTACGGGGAACAAGTATTTTAGTTTCTGTGACCTTTGCGCACGGGATGTTATCGCAGGTGACGGGACGTTATTTGGGTGTGATTTTTCTGTTGGCGGGATTGGCGTGCTACTGTTTGGTTCTCGTTTTACTGATGTTTGTATATTTGTTACATTGATCACCTTGGCATGACGCGATAGCGTTAATATTCCGTCACGGCGAGATGCCCTCACTGAAGACACATTGTTCTGATCCCTCCGCTGTCTAAAAACGCTTTAAGGATCTCTCTGTTCGCTTGCAGTGCGTCGCATTATCGTGGCCCGTTGTGCCCTTTGTCCGTTACGATTTATTTTTAGTTCTTTGCCGATACAAATATGCGCAGTTTTTGCTTGTTATTTGTGTTGTGACTTTTCAATATAGGCGGAGAATTTTATTACAAGGAGTGTGAGTGCGAATGAAAAGAGTAGGTTTAGTCGGCTGGCGCGGTATGGTCGGATCCGTACTGATGCAACGCATGGTAGAAGAAGGTGATTTCGACGTTATCGAGCCAGTATTCTACAGTACCTCTCAAGTAGGCATCCCTGCGCCAAATTACGGCAAAGATGCGGGAATGCTGCAAGATGCATTCGATATCGAAAGCCTGAAAACGCTGGATATCGTCATTACCTGTCAGGGTGGCAGCTACACCGAAGCGGTATATCCAAAACTGCTGGCGGCCGGCTGGAAAGGTTTCTGGATTGATGCGGCCTCTACGTTGCGTATGAAAGATGACGCGATCATCACACTGGATCCAGTGAACTTCAAACAAATTCAAGAAGGCATTCACAAAGGCACCAAAGCCTATGTGGGTGGTAACTGTACTGTCAGCCTGATGTTGATGGCAGTAGGTGGTCTGTACCAAGAAGGCTTGGTTGAGTGGATGACTGCGCAAACGTATCAAGCGGCGTCGGGTGCAGGCGCGAAAAACATGCGTGAGCTTATCTCCCAGATGGGCACCATCAACGACGCTGTCAGCATGGATCTGGCAAACCCTGCGACATCTATTCTGGATATCGACCGCAAGGTTGCTGAAACAATGCGTTCTGGTGATTTCCCAACGTCTGAGTTCGGCGCTCCGCTGGCAGGTTCACTGATCCCTTGGATTGACGTGAAACGTGAAAACGGTCAGAGCAAAGAAGAGTGGAAAGGGACGGTTGAGACCAACAAGATCCTTGGCATTCAAGACAGCCCAGTACCTATCGACGGTACTTGTGTGCGTATCGGTGCGATGCGCTGTCACAGCCAGGCACTGACACTGAAGCTGAAGAAAGATGTACCAATGGATGAAATTGAAAGCATCATCGCGTCACACAACGATTGGGTAAAAGTGATCCCGAACGAGCGTGATATCACGGTGCAAGAGCTTTCTCCAACCAAAGTGACCGGTACACTGTCTGTTCCTGTTGGCCGTCTGCGTAAGATGGCGATGGGTAACGACTTCCTCAATGCATTCACCGTGGGTGACCAATTGCTTTGGGGTGCAGCTGAGCCGCTGCGTCGTACACTGCGTATCATCCTTTCTGAAGTAGCATAAACACTACTTAGCCAACGAACAAAAGCCGCTGATTATTATCAGCGGTTTTTTTGTGCCCCTAGTAAACACGCAAAAAAATACCCCGCCGAGGCGAGGTATCTATCAACACTTAAGCGCTTAACTTGGAATTAAGCAGCCAGGTTCTGTGCTACGAATTCCCAGTTAACCAGTGCCCAGAACGCATTCATGTAGTCTGGACGCAGGTTGCGGTAATCGATGTAGTAAGCGTGTTCCCACAGGTCAACAGTCAGCAGTGGAGTTACACCGTCTTCAGTCAGTGGAGTTGCTGCGTTTGAAGTGTTAACGATATCCAGAGAACCGTCAGCTTTTTTCACCAACCAAGTCCAAGAAGAACCGAAGTTGTTGATTGCTGAATCAGTGAACTTCGCTTTGAATTCTTCGAAAGAACCGAAAGATTTAGCGATTGCATCTGCAACATCACCAGTAGGCTCGCCGCCACCATTTGGGCTCAGGCAGTGCCAGTAGAAAGTGTGGTTCCAGATTTGCGCTGCGTTGTTGAAAACACCGCCAGTAGAAGTCTTAACGATCTCTTCCAGAGATTTGTTCTCAAGCTCAGTACCTTCGATCAGGCCGTTAAGCTTAACAACGTAAGTGTTGTGGTGTTTACCGTGGTGGAATTCCAGAGTCTCTTGAGAGATGTGTGGCTCAAGCGCGTTTTTCTCGTAAGGAAGAGCTGGTAGTTGAAATGCCATTACTCGATTCTCCATGATAGGCGGGGTCGCCCCCTGACATTATTGCTTCCTGTAGATTTGTCGTACACTCTAGGTAGTACCCATAAGTGAACGAATCTACTTATAGACCGACTGCGAAACAGTTTAGCAAGTTTTTACTTTATTAAAAGAATAATTTTAAAAAAAGCGGCGGAATTTGACCCTAGAGATTTTAGGCGTTTTTTTCCATCGCTAACACAGTTAGAATCGTTGTCATCATCACACTTGGTGTTCGAGGAAGTAATGGAAACTATTGATAAAATCAAACAGCAGATTGAAGAGAACGCAATCCTGCTTTACATGAAAGGCTCGCCGAAGCTGCCTAGCTGTGGCTTTTCTTCTCAGGCTAGCCAAGCGCTGATGGCGTGTGGTGAGAAATTTGCGTACGTCGATATCCTGCAAAACCCGGATATCCGTGCTGAGCTGCCAATCTACGCGCAGTGGCCAACTTTCCCACAACTGTGGATTGATGGTGAGCTGATCGGCGGTTGTGACATCATCCTGGAAATGTTCCAGAAGGGTGAGCTTCAGCCTTTGATCAAAAACGCAGCGACGCGCCGCGACGCAGAAGAAAACAGCTAAGCGTTTTCCTTCTTATAAAAAAGCCGCTGACAAAACAGCGGCTTTTTTGTATCTGTCGTTCTGGTTACAGCGTCATCGCTGCAATCCAACCAAACGCAATCAGCGGCAGGTTGTAGTGGATAAAGGTTGGCACCACGGTATCCCAGATGTGCTCGTGCTGACCATCGGCGTTCAGGCCTGAAGTCGGGCCCAAGGTTGAATCGGAAGCGGGAGAGCCTGCATCACCCAACGCCGCCGCAGTACCTACCAAGGCAATGGTCGCCATCGGTGAGAAGCCAAACGCCAACGCCAGTGGCACGTAAATGGTGGCGATAATCGGAATTGTTGAAAACGAAGAACCGATACCCATAGTCACCAGAAGGCCAACGACCAACATCAACAGTGCTGCCAGCGGTTTGTTGTCACCAATGGTGGATGCCAGAGAAGCAACCAGTGTTTCTACACCGCCAGTCGCTTTCATCACGGCCGCGAAACCTGCTGCAGAGATCATGATAAAGCCTATCATCGCCATCATGTGAACGCCGCGGGTAAACACATCTTGCGTGTCTTTCCACTTAATCACACCACCAAAGGTAAATACCATAAAGCCAGCCAGTGCACCGACAATCATAGAGCCTGTGGTGAGCTGTACACCCAGTGCAGCGGCGATAGCAATTACAGCAACCAAAATATTCTGCGGTTTGAACTCTGCTTTTTCAGGCTCTGCAGCCAGAATTTTCTCCTCAGAATAGTGGCGAGGCTTGCGGTAGCTGATAAAGGCTGCAACCAACACACCAAACAACATACCAGCCGCTGGCAGTAACATGGCTTGCGGCACCTGACTGCCGACGACATCCAAACCGTTATCGTGCAAATTCTTAAGCAGAATGTTGTTCAAGAAAATGCCGCCGAAACCTACTGGCAACACCATATAAGGTGTGATCAAGCCAAAGGTCAGCACACAGGCCACCAATCGACGGTCAAGATTCAGCTTGGCAAACACATGTAGCAAAGGAGGGATCACTATAGGGATAAATGCGATGTGTACGGGAATCACGTTCTGGGACGAGATTGCCAACAGGCCAAGAGCCACAAGCACCATGTATTTCAGCGCCGCGGAGGCATTTTGGTTCTCATTGCCGTTCAGCTTTTTAACAACGGATTGCGCCAAAAGGTCCGTGATGCCGGAGCGGCTAATCGCTACTGCAAAGGTGCCCAACATGGCATAACTCAGCGCGATGGTTGCTCCACCACCTAAGCCACCTTCAAACGCAGAAATGGTTTCGGGCAGTGTTAGACCACTGACCATGCCGCCCAAGACGGCACTAAATGTTAGCGCAACCACCACGTTGACCCTTAAAAGTGCCAACGCCAGCATCACGCAAACAGCAATAACAACTGGATTCATTACTTCCTATCCCTACAAATACCCAACGGGGCAAAATCTATCCCAAAAAGACGAAGATCACAGTTTGCTGATATTTTTTGCATTGTCGAGGGGAATTTGAAAGGAATTGGATTGGAGAGGAGAAAGGCCAGCGGGTGCTGGCCTATTGGGACAATCAAAAGATAGTGTTATTCGAGCACACTAGCGTCATTCACACTAAAGTTCACGTCAGCACCACTCAAGAATTGAACTAATTCAGATTGCATTTCCTGAGTGTAAGTTATGTCACTGAAGTCCTCGTTCTGAGGGGCGATGACAGAGCTGTGTTGGCCCACGCTGCCAAACTTGGTGAAGTTACGGCCGTCTTTAGTTGTTTGCGATTGGCTGTTAACAACGTTTAAACCAATCAGTGAAGCAAGAGGAATTGTTCCTGCCAATGGACGATCTTCAACAGAGTTTGGGACTGTGGCGTCATTTTTCACTTGTTGCATGTAGATTGGTAGTCCAGCAAGGACGTTTGTTCCATTAAGGTCAGACTCGTAGACTAAGTTGATTGGATCTGTCGGATCGATAACAGTTTGTGCTGCAGATGCAAAAAGAGAGAGTACACCTGCTTGTTCTGACTCAGGAATACCAGCTGTCACAAGCGAAGTCACTAGAGGGCCAAACGCTTCCGACCCGATGAGTAAATCCACTATTTGGCCACCGGTATTCGCAGCGGCAATGCGCGAGAATTTAAACAAGCTATCGCCAGCCGCATCATTCAACGTGCTATTTGCGGTGGTTACCGTTCCAAAACCTGTAATTCCGCCAAGGGAATGCCCGAAAAGTGAAGGTGGAGTGGTAGCTGTGTTATCAAGTGTTGCCAAAGGTGTGCCCGTGAATAGACCCGCAGCTTGCGACACAGTTAGCGCTGCACGAAGACCCACATTATCCAATATGCTTTGACGCAGGTTGTCTCTTCCCACTGGCAGATAGGCCAAGTTTAGGTAATTTGTAGGATCTGCGTTTGCAGAGCGCGTCGCATCCAAGCTGCGTTCACCATGAATTGGCTGGTCAATGGCGAGTATAGCAATGTCTTTCCCTAGCAGCTTTGCTCCATTTATTAAGTTTGCTGCAAAAACATAAGCACTTTCTTTCGCAGATGTAATGCCATGTTGATAGATGACTAATTCCATTGCACCAGATGTGGTTGTTGGTGTGAACAAAAGGAACGGTACATCGTCTAACGACTTAACCTGGGGGATTGGACTGTAACGAGTTATAACTCTCTCCGCATCCAATTGATTTCCATTTGCATCATTTAGTGTCACACCGACGAGTTTCAACTGCTCAGACGCGTCTGAAGCAAGTTTGGTGACATCAATTGCCTGTCCTACAAGTTGTTGTGCGACTACGGATGCATTTTCAGTACTGTTCAATGCGTTTGAAATGATAGCCAGGCTTGGCATACCAGATTCAAATGGGGTTTTGTTCCATGTGCTTGAGTCTTTCTCCAGAAAGTATGGAAGCTTAACGGTACCTCTGGTTACTGTAACGCTATTAGCAGCGTAAGAGTTTAGTAGTGCTGGTTCAACAGTACCATCGGGATCTATGTATGTGTCAAAGCTAGTGTCTGACTGAATAGCTGTCGCGAAGTCCTGCCCTGACGCTGGAACGGTCATTATATAGGCCTGTGACATATCAACACTATTTGGATTTGCTGAACCTTTCCAGATTGCATTGAAATTGTTACCCAGTCCAACCGCAGTCGCAATTGCGCCTTTTGTAGCGTAAAGCGTGTCACCAACAGATTGTGTTGCAAACCAAGTAGAGAAGACAATCTTACGAGAATCTATTCCTTCTTTACTAAACTCGGCTTCAACTTGTTGGGTGATGTCTTTTGCCGGTAAAAGTGCTTCCGAGCCAGCGGGAATAGGTATAGAGCCTTTTAAAACCGAGTATGTTGTGGAGGAATCTACGCCACTTCCATTTACATCTTTCAAGTCGTTGGTAATTGCAAACATATAGTTGCTAGCCGACTTTAATGGCTTAATAAACCGAACGACCAATGTTGTGCCTTCAGCAGTAACTGTGTAGTCCTGATCGACCGTCAGTTTCTTTCTGGTAGAAGTGGAAAAATCCGCAGAGGTAGGGTCACCGCTTTCTATGATGTGGAAGCCTTGGGGAGCTGATGATGCATCAAGTGCGTTACCTTGGAAGTTTATTAAGAAAGGTGCGGTGGTTCCCCAGCCATCACTTTTACCTAGAGCAACAGCAGGATCAGAAATATCAGTTGAATAACTGGATGAACCTAAAAAACCGTCAGAGGCTAGCGTACCATCAGTGCTATCCATTGACAGGAAGCTTGGAGATACAGGTGCTAAGTTATCTGGGTCTAGATTGAAATCGACTGTTGTTTGTGCTTTTGTCGGCTCGCCAGAAATACCTGAGTCATTACATGCTGACAGGAGCGCGGCTGACACCAAGATTGTTAGTAGTTTTGTTTTCATAAAATCCCTCGTTACTGCTTTGTCATCCGCTGAGATTAAAATTGGTAGTTTGCTTGCAGGGCATAGATGAGAGCGTTACCAGTGCTACTAAAGTTTTCGTTATCTTCAACGAATGAATTCGATTTACTATTAATGAAAGTAAATCCAGCATCGAATGTAAGATCACTCGTGTACTTGTAGGTGGCTCCAGCTGAATACCAATAGCGATCGGTATCAGGAATACTCAAGGTTGGTTCTCCTGCTTGTTCATCAAATGCGAATCCGGCTCGAACCAGCCATTGGTCATTGAGTGTGTGAGTCGCTCCTATTGACCAACGAATAGCATCTTCATAATGCTCCTCTTTTAAGAAACATACCCCAGCCCCATCTGCAGAATTACATTGGCTATTAGTTGCTCGAAGTTCTTTGAATTTACTCCACTCTGTCCACAGAATACTGTAATGAACTGCCCATGTGTCATCTAGCTGATGGAAACCCGAAGCTTCAATTGTGGCTGGAAGAATTGCCTCTAAATCTCCCTTTACGGTAGTACCAGGAGCTAGGTTGGCTGCGGCGCCTGTGTGATCTGTAAAGTCACCCTCAAAATCAAGGGTCACTTGAGAGCGGTATGCCAGACCCCATCTGTTGCTCTCATCCATTTGAAAGAGTGCACCGATATTCCAGCCAAAAGCATACGTTGTGCCTTCCATAGTGATTAGCTTGTCAGACGCATTACCGTTTGCACCGTTGAACGAGAGTAAACCTTTGTGGCGATTGAGTTCAGCAACGCCATAGACAGCATTAAGACCAGCACCAAGGCTTAGATTCTCACTCGCTTTCCATGCGATGCTTGGGTTCAACGTAACTGTTGTAAGTGCAGTATCACCGGCTGAGCGACCGAGACTAAAGTCGTCAGGATAATCTGTCGCAACACCATAAGTGGTGAATAATCCAATTCCCCATGAGAGCCTGTCGTTAATTGGTGAAATCATGTAGGAGGCGGGAACGATGGCGAATGGCGCCACGTCTTCAGCTTTTTGGTTTCGAGATGGTCCTTCATGGGTTACATCTACATTTGGATCGATAAGGCTCAGTGCACCAGAAACACTGGTTCTTTCGAACATAGTCATGGCTGCGGGGTTACGTGCCAGCACTGAAGCGTTATCGGCGACTGCTGCCTCGCCAGAGAATGCGCGTCCTAGTCCGCTTGCTGAGTGTTCAGCAACTTGATAACCCGCGCTCCAAGCACTTGGGGCGGTGAGAGCAATGGCGACCGCAAGGGCGCTTCTTGATAGTTTTTTTGACATACTGCCTCTCGTCCTAATTGAGTTGTTGGTCATTAAGTGACCAATTTCCAATGCTTTCAATAAGTTGGAAAAACGTTGCAGCCTATAATAAATGTGCATGGCTACTGGTCGGATCTTTACGATGCTTAATATGTCACGATGCGCGGGAATGTTAAACAGGTGTTAAAATCGAGGTGAGTGTCTGAAATTTCGGTATTTTATGCCCAGTTTTAAAACTGATGTTTTAAGTAAATACACTAATTAAAGGTTGTTCATTCAGAAGTGCCTGTAATTGTTCATTAACGATTAGAAACAATCTGGTTGTGATTTGAGCGACTGTTTGAATTTTGTAGGTAAGGTACTGAATAGCAGGTCACAGCTGCTTCGATTGAATTTCACTTTTGTGACTGGAAACAAAAAAGCCGATTGTAAAAATCGGCTTTTCTCATTTTTGAAACAATAACTTAGAAGGTGTAGTTTGCGCCGACAGCGAAGATGTAAGCGTCGCCGCCAGCAGTAAATTCATAAGTTGCTGAGTTATTGCCAGGAAGAGCTTCAACCTCCGTTCCTTTGACATCATCACCATTCAGGTAGGCAAAACCTGCATCGATAGACCAATTGCTGCCTGAGTCATAGGTTGCACCAAGAGAGTACCAATGACGTTCTGTATCAGGAATGCTAAGAGTACGGTGTGAATCAGGAACTGGGCTCTCATCTATCGCATAGCCTGCGCGAAGCGTCCAGTTGTTGTTCAGGAAGTAGGTCGCACCGATAGCGTAGCGCCAGCTGTCTTCCCACTTCTCATCTTTTTGAAGACATACACCCGGTTCAATACCAAGTCGCGAACAGTCAGCCGCTGATGATGTTGCTCTAAGCTCTTGGAAGCTGCTCCATCCAATGCGCATGACGCTGTAGTGAAGCGCCCATTGGTCGAAGCCATGGTATCCAGAGAACTCGAAAATGTCAGGTAAGTTCAGCTCCAATTCACCAGGGACTGTTTGTCCTGTTTTGCCCACAAATGCGGTAGATGAGCCACGGTAATCGCCCTCGAGCGTGATGTCGACTGCTGAGCGATATCCAACACCCAAACGGTTTTTATCATCAAACTCCCAAAGGCCGCCCACATTCCAGCCAAAGCCCCATCCATCACCGGCAAGATATGCTAGCTCATCAGACGGAGAAGAAGCGCCTAGGCTGGTGTAAAGCCCACCATACTGTCTCTTCAATTCAGCGTCTGCATAAATTGCGTTTACACCCAGCCCTAGGCTTAACTGCTCTGAAATTTTATAAGCAAAGTTACCCGCAAAATTGATGGTGACTAGCTCAGTTTGTCCACCAATAGCGGCACCTACTGAATCGGTAGGATATTCCGTTGAAAGGCCAAAGTTTGAAAATACTGAGACGCCCCAGGCCATCTTGTCATTGATAGGATCGACATAGTGCGCATAAGGGACAATTGCATCTGGCGCTACGTCGCTATGTTCTGATGTGGTGTTTGGAACAGCTGAACCTGGATTTCCGTTTAGTGAGTCAACGGATGCATCCACGTCCGGCTGGATAAACGAAAGACCACCTGACACTTGTGCCGAATCAAACATCGTCATCGCTGCTGGGTTACGGACAGCGACTGCGGCGTTGTCTGCAATGGCTGCTTCGCCAGCAAATGCGCGACCTAGACCGCTGGTGGAATGTTCGCTGATTTGGAAGCCTGCGCCGTGGGCCTGAAAAGCGGCCAGCGCAATCGCTGTGGAAAGTAGGGTACGCTGTGTTACACGTTTCATATTAATTTGCCTCTCTGTCACTGCCTTTTATTATTGTCGTCTTCAACGTGAAGTGTCCGAATCTAAGCGGCACGAGCGTTGAATCGTTCTAAGTCAGTATAAGTAGCAAATTGAGATTTGTTGTGGTTTTGTTATCAATAGTTTGCGCAGGATCTGCGCAACGAAACCTTCGTTTTTGAGGGTGATTTCAATCTAGCGTTTAAAACTATTTGGCGTTTATGAAAAGAAAACGGCCGCAGGCCTTGTTTTATCTGGCGTGCAGCCGGTTCTTTTGCCAAGGTTCTGATTGTATTAATCAGAATCTTGTTCGGATTCTTCCTCAGCTGCCATGACTGGCCAGCCGCCTAATTTCTTCCATTTGTTAACGATCTCACAGAACAGTTCTGCGGTGCGCTCGGTATCGTAGAGCGCTGAGTGTGCTTCTCGGTTATCGAAAGGGATCCCGGCGGTTTGGCATGCTTTTGCCAAAACGGTTTGTCCAAAGGCCAAGCCACTCAGTGCTGCTGTGTCGAAAGTGGCAAACGGATGGAAAGGATTGCGTTTTAGATGACTGCGCTCCGAGGCTTCCATGACGAAGCTGTGATCGAAGTTGGCATTATGAGCCACCATGATCGAGCGCTGACAGCCTGCCGCCTTTTGTTCTTTGCGGATAAGTTTAAAGATCTCTTTCAGTGCGTGCTCTTCTTCTACCGCACCACGGAGTGGGCTGAAAGGGTCTTTAATGCCGTTGAATTCCAGCGCTTCTTTAACCAGATTAGCGCCTTCGAACGGAGAAACATGAAAGTGAATGGTTTTATCAGGGGAAAGCCAACCGTCTTCATCCATCTTCAGAGTGACCGCACAGATTTCAAGCAGTGCATCAGTCTTTGAGTTAAAACCTGCCGTTTCTACGTCGATAACAACAGGAAAATAGCCGCGGAATCTTGCTTTTAGCGTATTCAGGTTGGTTTCTTGGGTCATGTCTCGGATAACTTGTAAAAATGAGGCGTGCATTATGTCAGATGCTGGCTGGATTTTCATTTTCTAGTTTTGGCATGAAGAATTAAAATAAGACTAAAGATAAGGGACTGGCTTCCGATAAGATAAGCAATACCTTTCCACTGATTCACAGGAACCGGCACAGTATGAAGAAAGCATCGCTGTTGACATTATGCATTGCTGCAAGCCTTGCACCGCTCTCGGTGTCTGCGAGCAAGTATTACGGAGCGAAGCCGACAGAATCTGTGTGGAAGGTGACAGTAGATACACCGATCGAGTGTCGTATTGAACACATGATCCCGAACTATGGCATGGCGACATTTACTTCCCGAGCCAGCAAGAAAATCAACTTGGATTTTGAGCTGGAGATGCGTCGCCCGATGGGTGAAACGCAGAATGTCTCTCTCGTCTCTATGCCGCCAGTTTGGTTCGCTGGTGAGCCTGCGGAATATATCGACCGTCTGCGTTTCTACAAACAGTTTAACGGTTATGTTGACGGGCAAACGGCTTGGAGTATGTTGTCTGAGCTGGAAAATGGCCGCTATCCGACTTTTAGCTTCAAAGAGTGGCAAAGCAAGGGAAAACGTGTCGATATCGCATTGTCTTCTGTGTCGTTCCAACAGCCTTACAATGAATTCAGCAGCTGTGTTGCACGCTTGCTGCCTTACGCCTTTGATGACATCGCTTTCACCGTGCTCCATTACAATGAAAATGGTGATGAGTTAAACAAGGCATCCATGGCGAGGCTGGCACAAATTGCAGAGTTCGTGCGATACAGCCCAGACATCGATTTAGTGTTGATGGCGACTTACACAGATGGTCGTGGTGCAAAGGCGGCGAACCAGAGAATGTCTGAAATCCGCGCCGAAAAACTGGAACAGTACTTTATGTCGCTCGGCTTGCCGAAAGACAGGATTCAGGTTGAAGCTTATGGCGAGCGTCGCCCAATTGCAGAAAATGAAAGCCCGATAGGTCGTAACAAGAACCGTCGTGTCGTGATCTCTTTGGGTAGAACGATTATCTAACCAGACATGTTTCTCTGAAAGATAAAGAAAGCCCCGCTCGTTGTTGCGGGGCTTTTCAGTTTTAGGCGGTTTCTGTTTCCTTTTCGGGCTTAGGCGTGATGATTGCCAACAGGGCGTCTTCATTGACCTCATCATGTTGTTCTTTAGGAAGGAACTGTTCGGCGTAACGAAGATAGATTTTCTCCTCGATAAAGAGCCGGAACAGTTGCTCATCGACATGCTTGTCTTTCGCCATAAAGGCAAGAATTTTAAGCGCTTCGCTGAGTGTCTTCGCTTTCTTATAGGGACGATCGCTGGCGGTGAGTGCTTCGAAAATATCCGCTACTGCCATGATACGTGCATCGACAGACAACGAGCTTTCGTCCAACCCATAAGGGTACCCTTTGCCGTCCAACTTCTCGTGGTGTCCCCCGGCGATTTCCGGCACACGTTTCAGATGCTTAGGATAAGGCAGCTTACGAAGCATATTAATGGTCTGTATGATGTGGTCATTGATGATGAAGCGCTCTTCATCCGTCAGCGTTCCGCGCTGAATGGACAGGTTATAGAGTTCACCGCGATTATATTGAAGCGGTGGAACCGGCAGTTTGAACTCCCAGTTTTCAAAGGTTTTCAGCTGTTGAGGGAGCCAAGGGATCATCTGATCAACAGTATCAGATAGGATTTGTTCTTTGCATGGTAGAAGGAAACTGCCACGTGCTGAACGTCTTGCTTCTTCTTCCCAAGATAATCCTTGGACATCGTCGATTGTGCGCATCCAGGTCCGCTGAGCTATCTTCTCAAGTTTTTCGATATTGCTGGCATCCATAAACTCACCGCCCACATTGCACTTAGCCACAAAAGCGAACTCCTGATCGAGTGTTTTGTGCTCTTCCGCCAACCAAGCATCAAGTTCTTCAACCTTTTCGCCTTCAAGCCGTTTTTGCCAGTACGTAATTTCTGCATCGCGCTTCAATACTTCAAAGCGGGTGCGGACTTCGTGGATGCGGTTGTATATGGTTTCGAGTTTGGTGGCTTTATCCACCACGAATTCTGGTGTGGTGACTTTTCCGCAATCATGTAACCAAGCCGCGAAATAGAGCGCTTCACGAGATTGATCGTTGAGCGAGAACTCGGGGAAGCGTTTTTCATCTTTACTGGCCGCTTCTGCCAGCATAAAGGTCAATTCCGGTACACGTTGGCAATGACCGCCCGTATAGGGGGATTTGGTATCGATGGCGGATGCCATCATCTCGATGAATGATTTAAACAGTTGCTTTTGTGCTGCTACACGGTCCCAGTTCTCTTTAATAAGGGAAGCGAAGCCCAGGAACTGGCGGATAAACTGTAGTTTGTCATTCTGATCGTTCCCCGGACACGCATCAAATCCCATAAAGACGTAGCCCACACACTCTTTTTCACGGTTGTAGAGAGGCACGAGCCAAGCGTGCTTAAGTGATTGAGGGAGTAGTCCACGTTCAATATCGGTCGAACAGGGTTTAAAACTGAAGAAATGCTGGCCTTGGAGTGCCTTCTTCATCTGTGGGGAATCAGCCAACAACTTCTGCAGATCTACTTGCTTACCTTCTGTTTGAAGGGGATATTGGGCAGTCAGCGTGAGTTTTTCCCTGTCTTCTGCTGAATTGGTCCAGAGCATCACGTATTCCGCGCCGGAAGTTTGCTGGCAGTGAAGCGCAATGTCGGCCATCAGAGAGTCGAAATTTGAACTGTTGGAGACTCGGTGAAGTGTCTGAAGAAAGTTCTGAATCGTCTCAGACATCATGTGGACGGATTCGGAAAGCTCCCTGACTTCGACAATTTTAGAGCTTGGCGTTGAGACGCTGGAGAAATCCAGACGGCGGATTTTTTGGGTTTCCTCTACCAACACTTTCAGTGGATTGGCGATACGCTTAGAAGCCCAAAGTACCATCACGGTGCCAATCAAAAGACCAAAGATACTGATGGTAATCTGGTTGTTTCTGGCTTCTATCGCGCTTTGGATCAGTAACCTCTCAGGCACAGCTTTAGCCAGCCATAACCCTCGTTCTCCCCCGAAGCTGATCCTGACAAGGTTGAGAGACCAGTTTTCACCCTGATGGAGGATGGTTTTGTTCGATTCGTGCCAATCACTGGTCTTGAAAAGATGATTGAACGGAGATGCAGACATCGCTTCAAGGTACATCCGCTGGTTAACACCAGAGGATGATTCTGGAAGGAAGCCTGTATGTGCGAAAACACTTTTGTTATCGTCCAGGAGCATCAACTGGGTTTCTTCTGTATCAACCAGTGAGTAGAGAAACTTGTTCAAAGAATCGAGAGTGATGTCGACTGCCAGTACGCCATTAATATCTTTAAACTGCCGGGTGAGAGTGATACCCATCCGCTGGATAAACATGTAGAAATACGGGTCAGTGACATAAATACTGCCGTCATCCGGTGCGGCTTTGTACCAGGGGCGTGCTGTTGGCTTGTACTTAATTCTATCGGTATCTGCGCGAATATGTTTCAGGGTGTCATCATAGTAGGTACGTATTTGATTTCCCGTCTTGTTGTTGATGTCTACCATGATGTGGCTGTTTTCAGGTGCTGAAAACTGCTCTTTCATAAAATCCGCTTTTGTTGAACGGATAAACGCCGAACTTTCGTTCGGATAGCCAACATATACAGCCACTACTTCTGGGTTTCTTTCCATGATGGCATTCATGCTGGAAAGCCATTCAGTGTCATAAGATGCATAGAGACTATGACCAAAATCGGAAGCTGCAAGCGCATCCATGGCAGTGATGACCGGGGATGTCAGGTTCTGAAAGGAGAGCTTAATACGTTCCGCATTTTGCGAAGTGCGCTCGATGGCGAGTTGTTGATTGAGCTCTTTTGAGTTCTGATAACTCAATACAATGAGAAGGACTGAAAGCAGGGATACAACAATAAAAAAGATACCTGCGATATGAATTTGAAGTGTATAGCGGCGTCTTGCCATGATAATCCATTATCTTAATTATGAGACACTCGATTAAGACTATCAGACAGTGATGGGTTACCAATTTTTTTAATGAGGGCTTTGAATTAAATCACGAATATTCATCGCAAATAAATAAGTTGCTTTAACGTAAAGCGGTTATGAGTGATGCGCTTTTTCGTCTACCGGTTTTTTAGGGAACACAATGTCCAACAGGTAGGCTTCGTTGACCTCGTCCCATTGGCTCTCGGGGAGAAAATCCTGAGCATATTTTAGGTAAATCCTCTGCTCGATAAATATTTTGAACAATCGGGCATCAACATGTTTGTCTTTCGCCATGAAAGCGAGGATTTTAAGCGCTTCACTTAGCTTTTTCGCTTTCTTGTAGGGCCTATCGCTGGCAGTCAGTGCTTCGAAAATATCGGCGATGGCCATAATTCTCGCGTCCACCGGAAGATTGGTATCTGATAATCCTAGTGGGTAACCCTTTCCATCTAATTTTTCGTGATGGCCTCCAGCAATCTCTGGAATTCTCTTCAGATGCTCTGGGTAAGGGAGTTTCTGCAACATGATGATAGTCTGAATAATATGATCATTGATCGCGAAGCGCTCTTCCTCAGTGAGCGTGCCTCGCTTAATGCCCAGATTATAGAGTTCGCCCAAGTCAAATCTGTGTTCAGGAGCCATGATATTGAAGGGCCAGTTTTCGAACTTTTTGAGCTGCTGTTCTGTCCAGAGGATCTTGTGGTCAAGTCGATTATCGAGAAGGTGTTCTTTGCATGGCAGTTTATCTTCTCCTCTGCGATTTCTGCGTAATTCCTCCTCCCAGGATAATCCTAACGTGTCATCTATCGTGCGGATCCAGGTTCTTGAGGCGATTTTTTTGAGCTTTTCTTCACTGCCATCATCCAGAAACTCTCCGCCTATGTTGGTTTTGGCAACAAACGCAAATTCGTTATCTAGTTCCTGTTTTTGTTTGAGCATTGTGGCTCTGGCATCCTCGGCAGAAGCTCCTTCGCTAATTTGCTTCCAACACTCGATCTCTGCGTCGCGTTTGAGTATTTCGAAGCGCATCCGAATTTCATGGATTCGGTTATAAATGGTTTCAAGCTTGGTGGCCTTGTCCACGACGTATTCTGGTGTTGTTACCTTGCCGCAATCATGCAGCCAGGCTGCGAAATACAGTGCCTCGCGGGACTTTTCGTCCAGCGTAAATTCCGGGAAATGATTCTGATCTTCATTGACGGCCTCGGCCAACATAAAGGTGAGTTCAGGCACGCGTTGACAGTGTCCACCGGTATACGGTGACTTGGTATCGATAGCCGATGCGAACATTTCAACAAAGGATTTGAACAGATTTTTTTGTGCCGTGATGTGGTCCCAGTTCTCTTTGATCAGCGAGGCAAAACCTAGAAACTCTTGAATAAATCCAAGCTTCTCCTCCTGTTCAGGTGATATCACGTGATTAAACCCAACGAATACAAAGCCGACTCGTTCATTTTCTCTGTTGTGCAAGGGAAGCACCCAGGCCCTCACTAATTCGTCAGGGAGATGACCGCTTACTGAAGGATGTTCGTCTGGTGTAAAAGTAAAAAAGCAGTGATTATCGACCGCTTCTTCCATCTCGGGGAGGTCAACGAGAAGTTGGTTAAAGTCTATCTGGGTTTCACTTATGGCCTCAGGATAGTGCGCTGCGAGCGAGAGGTTATTTCTATCCTCCATGTCGGTCGCCCACATCAGGACATAGTCTGCATCGGATGTTTTGTAGCAGTGCTCTACCATGTCAGAGAGCAAGGACTCAAAATTTGAATTATTAGATACCCGATGTAAGGTATTTAAAAAGTCACCAATGGTTTCAGACATCATACAAATGGAGTCAGAAAGCTCTCGAACCTCGACAATATTGGAGTCGGGCGTTTTTACGCTATGGAAGTCGAGGTTTCTTATTTTATGGGAAGCTTTGTTCAGTAGCTTCAGTGGGGTCGCGATTTTCGCTGAGGCCCACATAATCAGCAGCATACCTACGCCTAAGATAATGAAGCTGATAGTTATTTGATTGTTTCTTGCTTCAATTGCACTGCCAATCAATGTGCGCTCAGGGATCGCTTTGGCTAGCCATAATCCCTTCCTGTTACCAAAGCTTATGTGCATCAGGTTAAGCCGCCAGTCTTCTTCCTCGAACTTGACGGTATGTGATGTTTCTTGCCAGTCATCTTTTTCAAGCAGGGAAACCAAAGGGGAGTGTTGTGCAGCCTCAAGGTAGGTGTCTTGCGTTGTGTTTAGTGGTGCTTCAGGAAGGACTCCTGTCTGGCCAAGAATGGTCTTGTTGTCGTCGAACAGCATAATTTTGGCCTCTTCTGAATGGGGAAGAGATTTCAAAAATGCATTAATGGACGAAAGGGTAATATCGGCTGCCAATACACCACCGTTGGCAGGGATGCGTTTTGAAATGGTGATGCCCATTCGCTTGATGAAGAGATAGAAATAGGGGTCTGTAATAAATATGTCGCCATTGTGCGGGGTGTCCTTATACCAAGGACGTGTTGTTGGCTTGTAGGAGATGGTGTCCGTTGTTTCGCTAATGTATTGCAGGTTTTTATCGTAGAACGTCCGGGTCTGCTCACCGTTACTCAGATTGATGTCGACCATGATGTGAGAGTTGTCCGGCGTTGAAAACTGTTCTCGCATAAATGCAGGTACCGTGGAACGGATAAAGGCTGAACTTTCGTCCTCGTAGCCTACATAGACGGCAAGCACATCCGGTGTCACTTTCATGATGGCCTCAACGGAAGCAAGCCAGTTTGGATCGTTGGAAGCATGAATATCATGCCCGTAATTGGATGCGGCAAGTGTCTCTAATGCAGCGAGGACGGGGACTACTTTCTTCTGAAATGCGAGTTTGACCTGCTCAGCATTCTGGGTCATTCGCTCGTCAGCCAATTGTTCGTTGAGCGATTTAGAGTTCTGGTAGCTCAAGACGATCAGCAAAACGGAGAGCATAGAAACAACGATGAAAAATATGCTGGCAATATGAAGCTGCAGCGTACTCTTTTTCCACAACATGCTGACTTTCTTATCAATGAGACATTAATAAAAGCCTATCAGAATTTTTGCAGAGGTGAGGTTTAAGATTGGTGACGTTTTTAATGCACTGATAAATCGAAGTGATTAGCACTACACCTCTAAGGAGAGGTGTAGTAAATCAATGAAGTGCTAGTTACCTAAGCCTGCAGAAGCACTCTTGTTTTGGATCAGCTCTATTTTGTAGCCGTCTGGGTCTTCAACAAATGCGATCTCAGTGGTGCCGCCTTTTACAGGGCCTGGCTCACGGGTGATGTTTGCGCCCACTTCACGCAGTTTGTCACAAGTCGCGTAGATATCGTCTACACCAATTGCAATGTGGCCAAAAGCAGAGCCGTGCTCATATTCAGACGTGCCCCAGTTATAGGTCAGCTCAATCACTGCGCCCTGTGATTCATCACCGTAGCCAACAAAAGCCAGTGTGTACTCGTACTGCTCATTTTCGCTTTTACGCAAAAGCTGCATGCCCATCACGTCGGTATAGAAGGCAATTGAACGATCCAAATCGCCAACGCGGATCATGGTATGCAGAATACGACCAGTGCTCATGACATTCTCCTTAATTGTATTGTCGCGCCCAGTTTACCAACAAATTTTTCGTAACCCCAAGAGCCTTAAGCAAACGGATCTTCTGAAGGTTTCAGCGATATTGTGATTGCTCTAACTCGCGAAACAGCCAGTTTCGAAATGCTTCAATGCGCGGAAGCCTTGAAGATGCGCCGTCATACAACAAACTAAACTGCATGCCGGGCGTCAGCCCAATATCAAAAGGTTTGACCAGAAGACCTTGATCGATAAGTGCTTTCGACAAACTTTCCGTTCCCAGACATACACCGTGGCCCGCAATCACTGCATTGAGCGCCATATCGAATGTAGGTACTTCCATCCATCTCAGCGCGCCGTTGTCGAACTTCACACCAGCTTTTTCAAACCACTTTGACCAAACTATCTCTTTAGAATTCACGCCATGTATCAACCAACACCGCTTGAGCTTTTCCGGAGAATCAAACTGTATAGAACGGGCAAGTTCGGCGGAGCAAAGCGGGTAAACCTCCTCTTGATAAAGATGTTCGCAACGAATGCTACCCGCTATGTCACTCTCTGTGATTTTCCCCTGCCGGATGGCTAGATCAATATCGCTGTGTAGGATGGCTACCCGTTTGATATCGCTATGAATACGTATGGTGATGGTGGGGTTTTCTAACGTGAATCGCCATAGTCTCGGCATTAACCACAATGAGGCGAACGAGGGCGGGACGGTGACGGTCAACACGCCTTCCAGAGGCTCAGTCTGAATACGGTTTAAACCGACGATAATTTTTTCAAACCCTTCGGTAATAGGGGCAAGCAGCTGGTGGCCTTTATCGGTGAGCTGCATTTCCCGCCCATTTCTAAAAAACAGCTTACAGCCCAGGTTATCTTCCAGCCCCCTTAATTGTTGGCTGACGGCTGCCTGGGTCACATTCAACTCTTTTGCTGCTGCGCTGTAGCTTTTCAGTCTCGCGGCAGCTTCAAAGTAACGGAGTGCACTGAGATAGCGAAGTTGCTTGTCCATAAGTTCAGCTTATATCTGGTGTCAGATTTCATCGTTCGTGTTGAGTACAAAATACTAACAAAATGACATTAAACCATAACAACAGAGAACGAATGATGCGACCGTCAGCAAAGAGGGCTAGAAATATGATAATAGAAAAAGTGCTTAAAATAATTGGGTTAGGAAGTGGTTTCAGAGAGCGTAAAGTCGTGATTAAGAGCGATGGAATGAACTGCCACTTGAAGAAAGATATTGGAATCCATGATCCGCAATGTGGTCATGGTAACAACCAAAACTATCAGAAATATTTATAAAGAAGGCTGCCAATGGCAGCCTTCTTTTTATTCGTCTGGGTAAATCTTTTCTTTGAATTCGCAGAGGTCTTCAATGATACAACTGCCACAACGCGGTTTGCGAGCCACACAAGTGTAGCGGCCGTGCAGAATAAGCCAATGGTGAACATCGACCTTGAATTCCTTTGGCACGACTTTCAGTAGCTTTTCTTCTACCTGATCGACGTTTTTCCCCATCGCAAACTTGGTGCGGTTTGATACGCGAAAAATATGAGTGTCTACCGCAATGGTTGGCCAACCAAAGGCGGTGTTGAGCACGACATTGGCAGTCTTTCTACCTACGCCTGGTAGAGCTTCCAGCGCTTCGCGGTTTTCAGGCACTTCACCACCGTGTTGTTCAACGATGATGCGACAGGTCTTGATGACATTTTCTGCCTTGGAATTAAACAGGCCAATGGTTTTGATGTATTCCTTTACGCCATCAACCCCAAGGTCTAACAACGCCTGCGGCGTATTAGCCACCGGATAGAGCTTATCCGTCGCCTTGTTCACGCTTACATCTGTTGCCTGCGCTGATAGCAATACCGCAATCAGCAATTCAAACGGTGTACTCCAGTTCAGTTCAGTTTCCGGGTGAGGGTTTTCTGCTCTTAATCGCTCCAGTATCTGAACACGTTTTTCGTTATTCATTGCTCATCCATTGAATGCTTAACTTTTAATCTGTGGACGTGATTCGAACACGTTCGATCACGGCTTTCTCTTTTGGTTGTTTCTTCGCTTGTTTTTCGTCAATCACGTTCTTTATAGCGATGAGGAAACCCACAGCCAGGAAGGCACCCGGCGGTAGCATCGCCAACAGGAATGGACTATCAAACTGGAACACTTCTATACGAAGTCCTGCAGCCCAATCACCGAGCAGTCGGTCAGCACCGTCAAACAAAGTACCGTTACCCAGTACTTCGCGAATTGCACCCAGTACGACCAGCGCTGCAGTCATGCCCATGCCCATCCAGAAGCCATCCAACACCGAAGGTAATGGCGTATTCTTGGAGGCGAATGCCTCTGCGCGGCCGATGATGATGCAGTTGGTCACGATCAGGGGAATAAAGATACCCAGCGACTGATAAAGGCCGAATGCGTAGGCATTCATCAGTAGCTGAACACAGGTTACCAGTGACGCGATGATCATGACGAAGATGGGAATACGCACTTCTTTTGGTACATATTCGCGCACCAGTGAAACAGTCAGGTTCGAGCCCACAAGAACCAGCAGCGTTGCGATGCCAAGCCCTAATGCGTTGGTCACTGTCGCGGAAACTGCAAGCAGGGGACAAAGACCCAGAAGCTGCACCAGTGCGGGGTTATTGGCCCACATTCCGTTTGTCATTAACTCTTTATTCTGGCTCATGATGCAGCTCCACAATTCAGAGGTTGGCGGACAATAGTGTCTTTGTTCTGCATGGCATACCAAGCAGCATTTCTCGCTGCGTTAACGACGGCACGCGGTGTGATCGTGGCACCGGTGAACTGGTCAAACTGACCGCCATCTTTGTAAACCGCCCAGCGCTTATCGTCTTCACTTTCAATATTTTTACCATTGAAAGACAGCACCCAATCGGAGACATTTAGATCGATTTTATCGCCAAGACCCGGGGTTTCGTTGTGACTCAGCACGCGAACACCGAGCACAGTGTTATTGGTATCGACGCCCACCAAGACTTTGATAGCGCCGTTATAACCGTCCGGTGCAATGGCTTCGACTGCCATGGCTGTCGGCTCACCATTCTTGGTGGCAATGTAGATTGGCATTGGTTCACTGGTGCCAAGGTTTGGGCTGGTTACCAAAGTACAGGTTTTCGCCAACGCATTGTCATGCATGTCTTCTGGGATCACTTGATTGAGAACCCGTAAAAGCTGGATGCGTTGCTGCTCTGCGATGGTGTCTTTCGTCAGTGTATTGGTGACGGCGACTAAGCCCGTTGAAAGCAGTGCCGCCAGCGCAAGGATTGCGCCATTATTTCGCATCGCGCGGATCATTTGCTTTCCTTCCTGTAACCGTAAGTGGTTGGTTTGGTGTAGTAGTCAATCAGCGGTACGCACATGTTTGCGATAAGCACAGCAAACGCTACGCCATCAGGGAAGCCGCCAAAGGTACGGATCAGATAAACCAACGCGCCGATCATTGCACCAAAGATCAGTCGGCCTCGTGTAGTGGTTGAAGCGGAAACTGGGTCAGTGGCAATGAAGAACGCACCCAACATGGTGGCACCGGAGAAAAGGTGCATCAATGGCGAAGCCACGCCATCCGGGCTGATGGCATAACCTACCAAGCTGAACACAAAAAGAGATGCCAGCATAGCAACGGGGATTTGCCACTGGATAATCTTCTTCTTCAGCAGAATAAGACCGCCAGCAAGGAAGGCGACATTCACCCAGCCCCAACCGATACCTGCAAAACTGCCAAATACTGACTTCTCAACCGCCTCAGAGACAGTTTCACCAGCCAGCAAAGAGGTCTTAATGGTATCCAACGGCGTCGCCATGGTTGAACCATCCACGGCAATACGCAGTTGGTTCACGCTAAAGCCATCAGTGGTGAGGCCAGTAAAGATAGCGGCGAAGCTGTCAGTAAAGCCAAGTGGCTGAACCAACAATTCACTTGGTGGCAGCCAGGTGGTCATTTGAACCGGGAACGAAATCAGCAGTACGACATAAGCGACCATGGCAGGGTTGAACAGGTTCTGGCCCAGCCCACCATAGAGATGTTTAGCAATGACGATGGCGAAAAGTATACCGATAATCACTATCCACCATGGTGCGAACGGCGGAATGGCGATACCCAGAAGCACACCCGTCAGCAGGGCGGAGTGGTCTTTAATATAGCGTTTAGCAGGGCGGCCGCGCAGAGCCACAACAGCCGCCTCTGCAGCCACCGCAGTCAGTGCCGCCATAACGACCTGAAGTAAAACACCCCAACCGAAAAAGTAACAAAGCGCAGCGATGCCCGGCAAAGTACACAGTATCACTGTCATCATGATGTCGCTGGTGCTCTTGCGACTGTGGCTATGCGGGCTACTGGCGATAAAAAAGGCCACGATTACTATTCCTCATTCTTATTCTTCATTTGCGCTGCCTTTCTCGCTTTTGCGCGCGCAATGGCAGCAGCAACCGCTGCTTTCTTGGGATCTTCTTCAACGGGAGTATCTTCTACTGGAGCAGCCTCTGCAGTAGGCGCTTCAGCTTCTGCCTGTTGTGCGGCTTTACGTGCTTTGGCACGGGCAACGGCAGCAGCAACCGCTGCTTTCTTGGGATCTTCTTCAACGGGAGCTTCTTCCACTGGAGCAGAATCAGCAGCAGGCGTTTCAGCTTCTGCCTGTTGTGCGGCTCTGCGTGCTTTGGCACGGGCAACGGCAGCAGCGACAGCGGCTTTCTTCGGGTCGTCTTCAGCGGGAGCTTCTTCTACTGGAGCAGAATCAGCAGCAGGCGTTTCAGCTTCTTCCTGTTGTGCGGCTTTGCGCGCTTTAGCACGGGCAATCGCAGCAGCGACAGCAGCTTTCTTCGGTTCGTCTTCAGCGGGAGCTTCTTCTACCGGAGCAGAATCAGCAGCAGGTGTTGCTGCTTCTGCCTGTTGCGCTTCTTTGCGTGCTTTGGCACGGGCAATGGCAGCAGCGACAGCGGCTTTCTTCGGATCGTCTTCAACTGGTGCTTCTTCTGCTGATACAGATTCAGCATTAGGTGTTGCCGTGTCAGCTTGTTGTGCTTCTTTGCGTGCTTTAGCACGGGCAATAGCAGCAGCGACAGCAGCTTTCTTTGGATCGTCTTCAACAGGTGCTTTTTCTGCTGATTCAGATTCAGAAGCAGGGGTAGCCGCATCAGCTTGTTGCGCTTCTTTGCGCGCTTTGGCACGTGCAATGGCAGCAGCGACTGCGGCTTTCTTAGGATCTTCTCCAGCAGCGCTGTTATCAGAAGCGGGCTCAGACTCGCTTTGCTGAGCCGCTTTGCGTGCTTTAGCGCGGGCTATCGCCGCCGCAACAGCGTCTTTCTTGTCGTCTGCTGCGTTTTCAGTTTCGGATTCCGACGCCTTTTGTGCTTTACGTTCACGCGCCTGACGCTTGCGCTCTTCGCGCAGCTTTGCCATTTCACTGTTGTCTGGCTCTGCCTGCCCTTGTGCGGCAGCCTCAGCCTGTTTGGCTTTTGCTTTGGCAATAGCAGCAGCTACAGCTGGCTTCATTGCTGTGGCTGCAGATTCATTTTCTGATTTGGCTTTCACACGTGCAATGGCAGCGGCAATCGCGTCGCCATCGGCGGATTTTTCCATCGCTTTACGACGGTTTTCCGCAGCTTGCTTGTGGCGCTCTTCACGCGCTTTTTTGTCACGCTCCATACGCGCTTTTTTGGCTTCGAAGCGCTCTTTAGCTCGCTCGGCAGCTTGCTGCTCCGCATCGCGCGCGCGGATTTCAGATTTAGCCTGACGATAGTATTGCACCAGTGGAATTTCACTTGGGCAGACGAAGGCACAAGCACCACATTCGATACAATCGAAGAGGTTATACTCTTCGCACTTGTCGTAATCCTGATCTTTGGCGTACCACTGAAGTTGTTGTGGCAGCAGCGAAGCCGGGCAAGCTTCTGCACAGGCGCTGCATCGGATGCAGGCCATCTCGCCCTCTGACGGCGCAATTTCGCGACGTGAAGGCACCAACACACAGTTGGTGACTTTGGTGACGGGTACGTTAGGGTGCGGAATGGTGTAACCCATCATCGGGCCGCCAATTATCACGCGCTCTACTTTTTTGTCTGCTTCATACCCGTGCTTATCGAGCAAGAAACTGACTGGTGTGCCAAGCAGCGCCCAACGGTTCCGTTGTTCTTTCAACGTGGTACCTGTCAAGGTGACGACACGCTCAATCAGCGGCTCACCGTCGATGACAGCACGTTTAATTGCGAAGACTGTACCGACGTTTTGCATCATCACGCCGATTGCGGCAGGGATGGCTTTTGCAGGTACTTCTTTACCGGTGATGAGTTTGATGAGCTGCTTTTCACCGCCAGACGGGTATTTGGTCGGAACTACCTGAACGACGATGTCAGGTTTACCCTGTGTCGCCAATTTCAGGGCGTCAATCGCTTCTGGTTTGTTGTCTTCCAGCGCCATGACGGTGAGTTTCGGGCTCACGATATGTTGAAGGATCTCAATACCTTGAACAATTTCATCTGCGCGCTCTTGCATCAAACGGTCATCAGCGGTGATGTAAGGCTCACATTCAGCACCGTTGATGATCAGAATTTCTGTGCGCGCATGACCAGTTTGCAGCTTGCGGGCTGCTGGGAAACCTGCGCCACCCATGCCCGCGATACCCATCATGCGAACATGATCGATCAACGCCTCGTCAGAGACTTCGCGGAAATCAGCCAGTGCATTCTTCACTCCCCAGGCGTCTTCGAAATCCGGTTTGATCACAATGCAGTTATCGGTAAGGCCTGATGCGTGAGCGATAGTGCGAGGCTCAATGGCAACCACTTCACCGGAAGTTGGTGCATGAACCGGACAGCATTGCAGAACGTCTGACTTGGTCAGTGGTTGGCCCTTTAGGACTTTATCACCGACATTTACCAACAGTTGGCCAGCAGTGCCAATGTGCTGTTTGGTTGGCAACACAATTTCATTTGGGATATCTGCGGGCAAGATGGAAGTTTCGCTCGACTGGCGTTTGTTTTCTGGTGGGTGAATACCACCGTGAAAATCCCAGACATGTCCCTGTTTGATCTCTTCGATTAGGGTGATCATGCTTGTTTGACCCCTTTATCTTCATCGACAGAAAGTTGAACAACCGGAATTTGGTCAAGTTGCCATTTCCAGGTTTCAGGCGTGGTTTGAACAGGGATCATTTCAATACAGTCAGTCGGGCAAGGGGCGACACAAAGGTCACATCCGGTGCATTCATCTTTGATAATGGTGTGCATGGCTTTGGTGCTGCCAATGATGGCATCCACCGGACAAGCCTGAATACATTTGGTACAGCCAATACAATCGTCTTCGTGAATGAAGGCGACTTTTTTTACGCTCTTTTCTTCATCGTGCGCAGATTCTGTGGCTTCTACCCCCATGAGGTCAGCAAGCTTCTCGATAGTCGGCTGACCACCTGGAGGGCATTTATTAATGGCATCACCATTGGCAATGGCTTCTGCATAAGGGCGACAACCGGGGTAACCACATTGTCCGCACTGTGTTTGCGGAAGGATGGAGTCAATCTGATCGACGATCGGATCCGCTTCGACTTTAAAACGCACAGAAGCAAAGCCCAGCAAGATACCGAACACAGCTGCGAGGACAGCGATAGCAATAATCGCAATCAAAATTCCAGTCATTACAGTTTCACCAACCCTGTAAAGCCCATAAATGCCAATGACATTAGTCCAGCTGTGATCATAGCAATCGATGCACCGCGGAATGGTTGAGGAACATCAGCCGCGGCAATACGCTCGCGCATCGCGGCAAACAAAATCAATACGAGGGAGAAGCCAGCAGCAGCGCCAAAGCCATAAATGATGGACTCGATAAAGTTGTGGCGCTCATTGATATTCAGCAGAGCGACACCCAACACGGCGCAGTTTGTTGTGATTAGCGGCAGGAAGATGCCCAACAGACGGTAAAGTGTTGGGCTGGTTTTATGCACGACCATTTCAGTGAATTGCACGACGACCGCGATCACTAAGATAAAACTCAGTGTTCGGAGGTATTCAAGGCCCAATGGAGCCAAAATGTAAGTCTCGACCAGGTAAGCACTCACTGATGCGAGTGTCAGTACGAACGTGGTCGCAAGCCCCATCCCAATGGCGGTTTCAAGTTTTTTGGACACGCCCATAAATGGGCACAGGCCAAGAAACTTAACCAGCACAAAGTTGTTTACCAGGACGGTGCCGACAAGAAGCAATAAATACTCAGTCATGCCATTCTTCGAAAATTTTAAAGAGATCTTTGTATTATCGGCCTTTGAAGCGCCTATAACAACAGATAGGAGAAAGGGTTTTTCATCAAAATTGCTACAGCGGACAAACTTTGCCCGGATCTGGGCGATTGCTTACAGTCCAGATAATAGGTAGTAACAATTTCTGTGCGTCATATCCACAAAACAAATACAAAAAAACCCAGCGCTAGGCTGGGTTTTCGAAAGTGGCTCCCCCTGCTGGACTTGAACCAGCGACATACGGATTAACAGTCCGCCGTTCTACCGACTGAACTAAGGG
>NZ_CANDOD010000015.1:0-157810 GCF_947387585.1 Grimontia sp. SpTr1 | reverse complement strand
CCAAGTGCCTATCAGTACCTTGGTGAGGGAGAGAAAGAAGTCATCACCTATACCTACGATGTTGTTGAGTATGAAGGCGACACAGAAATCTCTCGCACGCCGACCACGGCAACAATCACGATTGATGGTAAGAATGATGCGCCTCAAGCTGGGGACAATTTGAACAACCCAGATACCGGTGAAGCGTATTGGACCAACAATGATGTGGGGCAAATCGTCACTATCCCCGCAAACCTTATCCTCAGCAATGCCTCTGATACCGATAAGAATGATGCGATTAAGATCGTCTTAAGTAGCCTCAAGCTTGATGACCCTAACGCGGGTGACTTTGAGCTTGTTGTGAAAGTGTCTGAAAGCGAAACGAAAACCGTATCGAAAGACTACCAACTGAAAGATGGCGAGTCGCTGGAAAGCATCATCTTCACCCCTAACCCTGACTATAGCGGACAGGTGAACCTCAGCTATCAGGTCACTGATGGTATCAGCTATTCAAACATCGCCAACGTGCCGATCATTGTGAATGCCGTTTTTGCGGATAATGATGGCCTCACCTCTGCGTTCACAACCAGCAGTGCTGACGGATGGCAGAACCTCGATGGGAATGAGTACTTCACCATCAAAGCCCTGAAAATTGGTGATGACGGTAAACGCGTTAAAGACGGCGAGTTAGTCACGGAAGGCTCTGAGCACATTCACAGCACGGGTATTGGTGTGGCAGATACTGCACGCCCTGAGCACACAGGTGCGTCACACCAAATTGAACACAACCATCAGTATGATGTTTCTGAAGCCATTCAAATTGACCTCAACAATCCGACGTTCAGCATGGATGTGGGTATTGCGAGGCTCTTTGCTACAGAAAACGGTGGTGAAGTCGGTAAATACCTGATCTACGACGGTGATGTGTTAGTTGATGAAGTGACCTTCTCATTTGATGAGGGACACGCCGGTATCATCAATATCAGCTCAGATGTTCCTTTTGATCGTGTCGTTCTTGAGTCTGCTGAACGACAAAATGATGGTGACAGAAACAGTGGCGACTCTACGGATTTCACTATTACTGAAATCACCGTCCATAGCACGGGTGTTTATCAAGTTGTCGAAGGTGACACGTTAGATTCCACAGCAACTATTCAAGGCTCTCTGTTTAGCAACGACATCGATCCTGAAGACCACACGTTTAGCATCACTGAGGTCAACGGCGAACCACTCACCTTTAACGGTGATGAAGCGACTGTCATCTTTGATGAAGGGACACTGACCATTAATAGCGTGACGGGAGAGTTTAGTTTCACAGCCAATGATCGTGATGAGTTGGGTCAAGGTGAAACCGATACCTTTACCTTCGACTACACCATCAAAGACGCGAAGGGCGATACCGATACGGCGAAAGTATATATAGACATTATTGGTAAGGAAGCCGTTGTAAAGCCTCAAGCACCTGAGATTATAATTTCCCCACCTAGTGAGTCACTTCAAGAAGCCAAGCTCGCAGATAACGATGTCGCATTGCCAATCGTATCGGGAACAATTGATATCTCAGATCCCGATTCAGAGCTGGTAGAAAGTAGCGTTTCGCTAAGTATCAATCTGCCTGAAGACAAATCTATTAAAACTGCCTCCGGTGAAACATTGTCTTGGAAATGGATACCTGCAGAAAATGGCGAGACTGCCAAGCTTGTAGGCTATTACCAAGATGCAACCCTAAGCGAGGTGGCTGTTGTCACCGTTGCGCTAACACCACCAGAGAAAGATGCTGAAGGTAAATGGAGTTATGACGTCACATTGCATGAAGCCATTAAGCATTCTCATACGAATAAATCTAACGATGTCCTAAATATCCCAGTAAAAATCACTGTGACTGACGGAGTTCTGACGGATACCGCCGACTTGAATATTCAAGTTGAGGATCACGGGCCTTCAGTCTCAGCACAATCCCCGACGTATGATTCGAACGATAGCAGTTCATTCAAACTTAGCGACAACGACGGAGGAATAACGTTAAAAGGTTATGTGTATACCTCAAACTATCAAAAAATAGATGTCAGCCATGGCGTCGATTCTCACGGTAGTCATGGGTATGGCGTCGTTTCGGGAAATGATCATGGGGAAAATGCTTCAAACAAGCATGAAGTACAGTATTTGGGTACTGATAGCTTTGAATCGATAGAGGCGGTGCTACCTGAAACGGGTTATAGCGCGAAAATCACTCTGGGCTCTCTTCAGGAGAATGACTCATTTGAGACCGAGTTTATTGTCCGCTTCTACAAAGATGGTTCAGTCATCGGCCAAATGCAATTGAGTGAATCTGATCTGGAGTTTACATCGAAAGGACCTGATAAGTTTGGTTCTGTCACTATCAGCACAACTCAAGGTTTCGATCGTGTCGAACTTATCGCTGTAAATAACGATAACGACCGTGACAACAGTGACTTTACGCTAAAAGATCTTGAAATATTTACTGAGCCTCAAACTGATTCCCATCAACAGTCTGGTTCTATCACTGCCAACTTTGGTGGTGATGGTGAAGCGGCGACGTTGCCCTTGCAACTATTGCTGCCAGCTACTCAGCCAAGTCTAACCGTCGCTGGTGAAGCTGTTATCGTGAAGCTAATTGATGGCAATTTGGTCGGTTTGATTAACGAAGATGAAAACCAGCCTGCATTTAAAATAACGCTAAACACCAATATTTCCCCACCAGAATGGGAGCTTGAGCAGTATGAAGCCATTGATGGAGATTCATTCAGCTTTGATATCCAGATCACCGACAAAGATGGAGACACTAACTCGGATTCAGTGACCGTTGAATTCTCCGATGTCCTTCAACTTCCATCACCAGAAGGACCAACACCAACAACGTCAGGGCTTGGTGCAGACGATAGCATTACCATCGACAACAACTCTGACATTAGATTTGTCGGCGGTGCTTTCCCTACAGGCTCAGGGCAAGCGTATACGGAAGAAGCACTTCGAGAGGCTGGTTGGACGGAATCAGAACACGGCTGGGAGCTCCCTCAACCCATCGTTAAGACCGAGTATGACCCACTAACGGGCGCTTACATTAACGGTGGTGGTGGTAACGACAACATTGTTGGAGGAGACGGTGCTGACATCATCCGAGGTGGTTCAAACGGACACGGCTCATCTGGCAACGTCGGAGCCCGCGAAGGGGACCGACTTGAGGGTGGAGCCGGTTCAGATACTTTCCTTTGGATGAAAGAGGATTTAGTCAACATTGGCACGGTAGGCGGATACGACCATATCACTGACTTTATTGGTGATTTCAATCAATACGAGGACAAATTAAACCTTAGCGATCTGGTTGTATTAAGCGACGATAACACTTTGGAAAACATGACTGTCAAATACGATGCTGAATCTCGGATTGTCATTTCCATCGATGTAGACGGTATCGACGAGACCGGCAGCAACGCCGAAGCCGATGGAGAAGTGACACAACATATTGTGTTGGATGAATTCAGCCAAGGTGGTGTCCACAACTCGACAATCTACGAGAGCGACGGCAGCCTGAAAAATGATGGAATTGTTATCAATACCTTGATTAATGGCGAAGAAAAGCGACTCGCTATTACTGATAGTGGTGGCGAATTAAGTGTGCAGGTTATCTCGCCGATGCCCGCACCTGAAGAGTTGCCATAGTTCAAAGATGGTGTTCTGGAGCATCGGCTATGTGGCCGATGCTCTTTCGTTAACTCTTTTTGTTTTTATTTTTTCATAGAGAGAAATAGGTGACTGACGCAGCGATTGCCGAACGCAAACCGCAGCAATGGCGCATTAGTGCGTCAACGCAAGCGGTAGACGACCCGTTGTTAGATTGCTTGGTCTTTTTGACTGAGCACTATGGTTCGCCGTGCTCGGGAGATGCCTTAACGGCAGGTCTTCCGATGACAGATGCCCTGCTGACACCGGATTTATTTCCTCAGGCTGCAGCCCGTGCAGGGCTGACGGCCAAGCTTTCCCGCAGGCAATTAAAAGCACTACCAAAGCTTTTATTGCCCTGCATACTTCTTTTGACCGACAAAAAAGCTTGTATTCTTCGTGAGATAAGCACCAAAGAAGGTACAGCATTAATCCAAACTTCTGAGACTGGAGGCGAGGAAGAAATCTCCTTAGCAGATCTGGAAGCCATGTATACCGGCTATGCGTTTTTGGTTAAACGCCAGTACCGTGGTGACAACAGCATCGATCTGCACCTCCACGACACCAAAATCCATTGGTTCTGGCAGACCGTTAAGGATGCCTCGCCCATTTATCGCGATGCGCTGATTGCCTCTGTGCTGGTAAACATTTTCGCGTTGGTTTCACCTCTGTTTGTCATGAATGTCTACGACAAAGTGGTACCTAACCTTGCGTTTGAATCACTTTGGGTACTGGCAACCGGTGCGCTGATAGCCTTTAGCTTTGACTTTCTGATGAAAAAGATGCGCTCTTACCTGATTGATATTGCAGGTAAGAAAGTCGATATCATTGTGTCTTCTCGTCTGTTCGCTCGCCTTATGGGGATCCCACTTGAGAAGCGAGCAAAAAGTGTCGGCGGTATGGCGAAGCAGCTTGGCGAATTTGACGGCATCAGAGATATGCTGACCTCTGCCACCATCACCACCTTAGTAGATTTGCCGTTCGCGCTTTTCTTCCTGTTTGTGATTTATATCTTCGCTGGTGATTTGGCAGCTGTCCCTGTCGTCGCTGGCATTCTTATTGTCGGCTATGCCCTGCTGGTTCAGCCAAAGCTCAAAGCCGCCATTGAAGAATCAAACAAATATGCCAGCCAAAAGCATGGCCATTTGATTGAAAGTCTCTCGGCACTGGAAGGCATCAAAGCCAATGTCGCGGAAGGAATAGTTCAAAAGAGCTGGCAGCAGATGACCGCTCACACGGCAAACTGGAACCTCAAGGTGAAACAAATCACCAACTCAGTTTCCTACTTTGCCTCTTTTATTGTGCAGGTCACCTCTGTTGCGGTTGTTGTCCTCGGTGTTTATCGCGTAGCAGATGCGCAAATTACCATGGGTGGGATTATCGCAGCGGTAATGCTTTCAAGCCGAGCCGTGTCGCCAATGGCGCAACTGGCAGGTCTCATGAGCCGCTGGAATCAGACACAATCCGGTATGCGTCAGCTCAATGCCATGATGGATCAGGAAGATGAGTTTGCAAACAAAGGCCACTTGGTTAGCCGCAAGCGCCTTAAAGGTGATATCTACGCAGACAATATTGGTTTTAGCTACCCAGAGTCAGAAAAACCAACCCTCCACCCCACCAGCCTGACCATCAACGCTGGCGAGAAAATTGCCATTCTTGGTAAGAACGGTACAGGTAAAAGTACCCTTATCCGAATGCTATCAGGCCTTTATCAGCCAACTGCAGGGAGCTTGCGATTTGATGGTATCGATGCCAAGCAAATTCACCCAGCAGATCTGCGTCGCAATGTGGGTTATCTGGCGCAGGATGTAACGTTATTTCACGGTACGATACGCGAAAATATCATGTTTGGCACAAGACAGGTGACAGAGCACCAGTTAATCCGTGCCACACAACTGTCAGGTGTGGGGATATTTACCTCGCAGGACAGTGAAGGACTTGATAAGCAGGTGGGAGAACGTGGTGAGGCCCTCTCCCGTGGTCAGCGACAATCTGTCGCACTGGCTCGTGCTCTGCTCAATGACCCGCCACTACTCATCATGGACGAGCCAACCGCCAGCCTTGATGCCCATGCGGAAAACCAATTTATTCATGCCATGAAGTTCGCCTCGAAAGACCGCACTTTGGTGATGATCACTCACAAGATGGCGCTGCTTCAATTGGTTGACCGTGTGATTGTGATGGACAAAGGCCGCATTGTCATGGATGGACCAAGGGATAAGGTGCTTGAGCGTCTAAACGCCAACGGAGGAGGTCAAAATGACTAACGCACTAAAGCGTGATGACATTGAAATGACCGATGACGTCTATGGTGCCATGCTGACAGACGCGCCGGTGCGTTACCGTCTTGTTATCTGGGGCGTATTTGCTTTCTTCGCTGCCATTATCGCCTGGGCGGCATTTGCTTCTTTAGACCGTGTCACCCGCGGTGAAGGCAAGGTTATTCCTTCCTCTCAGGTCCAGCTCATTCAAAGCTTGGATGGCGGTATTTTACAAGCCATGTATGTGCAAGAAGGCCAGTTAGTCAAACAAGGCGAGCCCCTAGCCCGCATTGATGATACCCGCTTCCGTTCTGACTTTGCGCAGCAAGAAGAAGAAGTCTCCAGCCTACGTGCCAACATTATTCGTATGCGATCAGAGCTTCGCAGCATTGAGCTGTCTCCTACCGCGCCAAATTGGCGGGAACAAATTGCCATCACCCTGTCTCCGCTTGAGTTTCCTAGCGAGCTTGAAGAGTCAGAGCCTGCGCTTATTGAAGGGCAGCGTCAGGAATACGAAGGCCGTTTATTGGATCTGAAAAACCGCCTTGAGATTTTGGCTCGCCAAATTTTACAAAAACAGCAAGAGAGTCAGGAAGTCGAATCCAAAATTCGCACTTTGTCAGACAGTTTCGGCCTGATAAAGCGTGAACTCAAGATTACTATTCCATTGGCGAAAAAAGGCATCGTTTCAGAAGTCGATTTGCTCAAACTCGAGCGCCAGGTCAATGATCTCAAAGGCGAGTTGGACTCCCTTCGCCTAATGCAGCCGAAAATCAAAGCGACGGTCGATGAAGCCATTTTGAAACGTCGCGAAGCGGTTCTTGCATTCAGCAATGAAACCCGCTCAAAGATGAGTGAGTTGGAAACCCGTCTTTCTCGCTTAAGCCAAGCCCAGGTAGGCGCACAAGATAAAGTAGACAAAGCCGTTATCACTGCGCCAGTCACCGGCACTATCAAAACCATTCATATCAATACCCTTGGAGGCGTCGTTCAGCCGGGTGTTGATTTGATAGAAATCGTTCCTGCCGAGGATCAGCTTCTTATCGAAGCCAAGATCGCACCGAAGGATATCGCGTTCCTGCACGCGGGCCTGCCTTCCGTCGTTAAGGTAACGGCATACGATTTTACGCGTTATGGCGGCCTCAACGGTACGTTGGAGCACATCAGCGCGGACACTACGCAGGATGAAGAGGGTAACAGCTTTTATCTGGTTAGGATCAGGACAGAGAAATCCAGTCTAGAGAAAAAGGATGGCAGCGAACTGCCGATCATTCCGGGCATGTTGACCTCTGTCGACATCATTACCGGTAAACGGACAGTTCTCGACTATTTGCTAAATCCCATACTGAGAGCGAAAGAGTCAGCGCTCCGTGAGCGCTGATAATAATAACAAGGAGAGAGTAATGAAAAACAGTGTTGGCCACTCGCTCAGAAGAAGTGTTACCGCTTTGGCAGTTGCGGCGACCTTACTTCCTGCAGCGGCTGCTGCTCAATCACTCGAGCAGGCAGTAGCAACAGCACTGGATACCAACCCGCAAATCAGGCAAGCATTCAATCGCTTTAAGGCAAGCGAAGAGCAAGTCAATCAAGCCAATGCGGGCTACTATCCAACCATCGACTTTGATGCTGGTATTGGCCGAGAGTGGACGGAAAGTCCGTCTACCAGACGAGACTCTGTAACCTACGGTGTCGATGAAGAAGTTGAATTGACGCGCCGCGAAATCGGCGTATCACTTCGTCAGGTGCTTTTCAGTGGTTTCCAAACCACTAATGAAGTGAAACGGACCGAATTCGAAGCCAGTGCCGAACAGTGGACCCTATACGCTACTGCAGAAGATTTGGCACTAGAAGTCTCGCGCGCTTATCTCGAGTTCTTGCGTGCAGAGCAAATAGTAGGGCTCGCACAACATAACTTGGAAAGCCATCAGGTTATCTATGATCAGGTCAAACAGAAAACCGACTCTGGTCTTGGCTCAACCGCTGACTTGTCCCAAGTCACCGGTCGACTGGCTCGTGCACACTCAAACCTAATCTCAGCGCAGAACAACCTCTCTGATGCCAAAATTTCCTACCAACGCATTGTGAACCGCGCGCCAGAAGATACTCGTATTCCGGTGCCGGATGCCGTGATGCTGCCAACCTCTTTGGAATCAGCAATGGAAATGGCAAAAGCAGTGCATCCAACCTTACGAGCTGCAGGCAATGACATCAAAGCAGCCAAAGCACAACGCGCGGCCGCAAAAGGTAACTACTATCCGGAAGTGACTTTTGACTTGTCAGCCAGCTGGGATGACAACCTAGATGGTAACGACGGCACTTCTTTGAGTGGTGGTCCTGATGTTGGCGGAAACAATGATGAAATCCTTGCTATGGTTCGTGTCAATTACAACCTGTTCTCTGGCGGTGCAGACAAAGCCCGTGAGCGTGAAGCGGCATACAACATCAATGAATCAAAAGCAGTTCAGCTCAATGCCTACAGGGACATTGAAGAAGGCACCACCCTAGCTTGGAATGCCCGCGTTTTCCTGAAACAGCAAATGCAGTACCTCCGCCAGCACGTTGAAGCAGCAACAGAAACACGAAATGCTTATGAAGATCAGTTCAAACTGGGTCAACGCACACTGATTGATGTGCTGGATTCAGAAAATGAACTGTTCCAGGCACGTCGGGAATATCTAACAGCGGAATATGATGATCTGATTGCCCAATATCGACTGCTGAATGCCATCGGGCAGTTGTTGGCATCACTGCGCATCACCACCCCCGAAGTATGGAAAGGTGACGAGAACTACGAAGGAGGGGTACAGTAATGAAAAAGACACTAGCTATTCTTTCAGTACTGCTCTTGTCAGGCTGCAGCTCACAAGACATCGTGACCATGCAGGACGAATCACCACAAGTGAACGATCTTCGCGACCTTGACTATGACGGCGTGATCAAAGCCCGTGAAAAATGTGAAGAGACACTGCATGGAGCAGCTGTCGACAACGATGGTTGCCCGAAAGATAAAACCGTTAAGCAGAGCTTTCGTCTGAATGTCACATTCCCGAATGACTCTTCAGAATTACGTCCAAGCAACTATGCCAAACTTGAGCAGTTGGCGGATTTTCTAAACGATCAAACTGATGCCAATGTCACCATCGAAGGCCACGCTAGCAAAGTCGGAAGTCCCGACTATAACCTCGCACTGTCTCAACGTCGCGCTGACGCAGTAGCGAAAGCATTAGTCAACGACTTCGGTATCGATGCATCTCGTGTTGAGGCCATTGGCTACGGCGACACCGTACCACTGATCGACGAAGACTCTGAATATGCACATGATGTGAACCGACGTGTCATGGCAACCCTTTCAGGTAGCTACAGCACTACGGACATGCGCTGGACCATTTTCACAGCCAATTGATGGGTAAAGGCCGGCAGCCCATGCCGGCCTGCACTTACTGTGTGTTAATTAGAGATTCACTATGTTTACACGACGCTCGCCACTGGTTGGGGTTTACCTGTCGGCCATTTTGTTACTCATGCTGTCGCTACTCGCCATGTTGTCGAGCGGCATTAGTCAACAACGACAACAATTGACCCGATATGCTGACACTGTCGAAAGCCAGTTGAACCAGGTTCTGCCTACCTTGGTGGCTTATTACGACACAGATGCAATTTCTCGTATCACTGAAGCAACTCTTTCATCTGAATTGACCCAAATAACATTGACCGACCAGATCACGGCGGAGCAAGGTATTTGGTCTAGGGAAGACGCCGTTGTCCAAACAGCCTTCTGGTTTGAAAAACTGGATTCAGTGCAGCCTATCGAGCGGGCTATTCAACTGCGCCACGATGGTTCAGAAGTGGCGACCTTGACTCTGTCATTCTCATCCCATTTCGCCAACCAGCAAATTGCGAAAGACTTCAATCAAAGCGCACTGACATTGAGTGCGGCGATTGCTGCATTGCTGGCTATTTTCACACTCGCGTTCAACCGTGGAAAGAGAGCCGTAGCACGCGTCACTAAAACACTAAATAGCCTGGCTGAACAAGACTTCACGTCCTCTCAGGCAAAGCAACGTTCTGGAGTGCAATCGTTGGATGCCGCACTGGATAACCTTTCTTCCCACATCCAGCGGATGATCCAATCGCTCCACAAAGAACTGAAAACCCTGAACAACAGCATGATGTATGATGCTGCCTCCGGTCTCCCCAACCGTCAGTTTTTTATTCACCAGCTCAACAGTTGGATGGGCGATGATGAAAGTGTCCCGGGTGCTGTTGTGATCGCTAATATGGGGTGGCTGGACACCATCTACCGCCGCTATGGCTATGCCGCACGCGATGAAACCTGGCGCCTGCTGTCCACTTCATTGCAATCAGCTTTCAGTGCCTTCCCCAATGTGTGCGTGGCACGCATCAGCGAAACGGAAATTGCACTGATCCTTCCCGAGTGCAGCGAAGAGCAAAGCCGCAATAGTCTTCACACTCTTATCAGTACCCTCAACAACGAAGTGAACATGGCAGGGTTTGATACCAATGAGGGTTTTCACATTGGTGTGGTGCATGGTCATGGTTTGCCAGGAACGAAGCTGATGTCATTAGCTGACAACGCTCTGCAACGCGCTATAAAACAGCATGATGTGTTTGTGTTTAACCGTGGTTCAGAAGAGCAGGTTATCGACCGAGAAACCTGGCGTTCATTGCTCAATGGTGCGTTGAAAAATAAGGCTGTTCGCCTGTTATCCCAGCCCGTATATCGTTTATCTGGCAACACAACAGAGCCACTACACCAAGAAGTCTTTACTCAGGCCAATATTGAAGGAACCTGGCAATCCGGTGGCAGACTGATGCCTTATATCCAGTTGTTTGAGAAAGGCGTTGAGTTTGATCGTGTGGTGGTGGAGCAGTTAGTGAAACTTCACAAAGAAGCCCCTATTACCCAACCTTTTGCCTTGAACCTGACAGATGAAAGTCTGGAAAACAGACTTTTCACCAGTTGGCTTCAGGACTTGCTGAAAAGTGAACTGCCAGCAGATAAAATCTGTTTTGAGATCAGTGAAGCCAGTGCCCGGAATAATCTCACGGCTTGCATCAGCTTTAGCGAAGCAATGCGAAAAGTCGGCGCCACGATAGGCATCGATCACTTTGGGCGCTATTTGCAGGAGGTCGAATATCTGTCTGCATTGAAGCCAAATTACGTGAAGTTGGACCAGGCATTCAGCCAGAACCAGAATGCACAGAACCGCGTGTTTACTGAAACGCTGGCTAACATTGCTGAGTCAAAAAACATCATTGTGATTGCCACTGGCGTAAAAGACGATGAAAGTAAATCGAGGATAAATGCCAATTTCATCGATGCTTACCAAGGATTTATTCACCCACCAGCGCCAATCAGCCAACCAGAACAAACCGCGTAAACAAGAAAACCCGCTAGTGCGGGTTTTCTTTTAAGGCATCTGGCCGATTTATTCGAACCAGTAGCTCATGATGAGCGCATCTTCTCTGCCGGATGTTGTCGGGTAATAATCATACCTGCGGTCAAACTCGTTAAAACCGAGTGCTTCATATAGCCTGATGGCCGCTTGATTACTCTCTCGCACTTCCAGCCAGGCTTCTTCTCCACCCGCTTCGCGCATGCAATCAAGAAATGCCTGAAGTAGCTGCTTGCCATACCCCTTTCCCTGACATTCTGGAGAAACAGCAATATTTAACAAGGATGCTTCGCCCACCACACATTGAGCAAAGAAGTAGCCTATCAGTTGATTATTAAGAACCAATACGCGGTTGCAGCCAAATTTGGTTTCGGGTTTTCTTAGCAGGCTTTCAGCCCAAGGGTGGGTATGTGCAGCTTTTTCTACGCGCACGACTTCATCCAGCCACTGGCTGTCCATCGGAAGAATTTCAGGATTCATATTGCTTTATCTGCTGCCAAAGCTGTTTTTTGGCGAGTTGATCATTATCGAGGGCGGACAATGAGGGAGAGATTAAACGCTTTACACCCTCAATATCTGCATCTTGGGTGCCAGCAAACCAACACCAATCCAACTGGTGCTTTCCAAGTAAATTAACTGCCTGCGGAGGAAGATAAAGTGCCTGCTCAACAGATAACTTCATGCTGGCAAGCACCTTACTGAATAGCCAAGCTTCCTGCTCAGTCGGCTTGGATTCACACACCAGCAGCAGCTTACAATCATCAGGCAAAGAAACAAGCTGAGGAGACACTCCGGGATAACACTCAGGGCGTCTCACATCCCATACTGTGATCCCCATTTCCTTGAGCCTCTGTAAATCATTCATACCTGCCTCGCTTACTCTGCTGTGTGAATAAATGCTATCAAAACTAAGGGAGAACAACACAAAGAAAAAGAGCTGCCGATGCAGCCCTTAACATTTTCAGTTAGACCAAGATGACTTACAGCGCATCAAACTCTGGGCAGTAAGCCACTTCACCACTGGCTTGCTCGAATGCACCTTGAGCAAATTCAAACGCCATGAAGGCTTCTGCCGGTACATCCCATGTACAGCTAAGGCCGAAGTCGGCTGCTGGCTTAAAGCCAAATCGACTGTAGTAAGCCGGGTCACCCAGCACCACACAAGCGGGATAACCAAATTCGTTCAGTGTATCAAAGCCTTCACGAACCAGCTGAGCCGCAATGCCCTGTTGGCGATAATCAGGGTGCACACACAAAGGGGCTAAACCCTGAACGCCAGTATCAGTCTCACCAACTTGTACAGGGCTGAACATAAGATGTCCCACCACTTCACCGTCATCGTTACAGGCAACCAGTGACAAGGTGTTATGACCATTCTCACGCAGCGCACGGACCAAAGCTGCTTCCGCCTCGGTCGGGAATACGTTTTTCAGCAATCTATCAATGGCCAGCTGATCAGCCAGCGCTTCAGATCTTATGAGCATATTGGGCCTCGTTGACATTGGGTGTCGATTGTAGCCCTTTTTGTACGAAGTCTGCCAATGTAAATAGAGCTTGGCGCAATGCGGAAGGCAGTGAATCCAAGTCGACGCTGTCCATCAGATTCTTCACTTCCAGACCCAGCTCAGTGTCACCCTCGATCAGTAATCGACGTTGGAAGAACAGAGTGTCTGGATCTTCCTTTCGAGCGGCAATAAGGATCAGGTCGTTAATATCGCCACTAAAACGCACATCGGCATTATCAATGTCACTGCGCACCACCAGCTTATCATCGACAAAACTGATGAAGCTCTTCAAATTGATGTCGCGCACATGCACTTCAAGCCAACGGTTTTCAAGAAACTCGAATTCACCATCATCCAGAGCTTCATGAAAAACACGCTTCAGGGTTTCCAGCATAACTTTTTGCTGAACCGAAGCAGGAACAAGCTTTACAGGAAAGCGCAGAAATCCAGGTGCCTGTTGCACCAGCGTTGAATGGAGTTTGTCGAACAAAGTGATGTTCCAATATGAATGGGCCGAAAGTATTCGCCATTGTATGACACTGCTCGCGTGTTTTTTCATGCCTTGAGTCAAAAAAACAAAGCTCTTCCCCATAAAGGTTTAACGTTGAGCTCTCACATTATATAGTGTTGTCTCAATAATGGAGTTGAATTTGGATATAGCTTCACTAGCTACGATGTATGGTGCCTAAATGCCCGTTGAGCAGTTGACCTATTGGTTTTCACGTCTTACGCAAAACAGTCCGTTTCTCTTTGCCGTTCTCGATAAACATCACCAATACCTCTGGGTGAGCCAGCGCTATTGTGAAATCAGCGGACTGGATCAGGACGAGCTGGTAGGAAAACAGGATCGAGAAATCCTTGGCGCCAGTTTTTATGATGCGCTAAAGCCTCACTACGAACGTGCCTTTGGTGGCGAAGCCACTGAAGGAGAAATCGTCCTGAACGATGGCATTCATGACTCCAGCTTCCATTTCAGCGTTACGCCACTCACCAACAGCGAGTGGGCCGATGGCGCGGTCATTTTCCATGCGGCAGATACCTCAGAAAGGCAGGTTCTGACTAGCGCACTCGAATCTTCAGAAAGCCGATTCAATAACCTTTGCCAACTCGTTGGTGAGGGATGCTGTGTGCTGGACGACGGTGTGGTTCTGAGCGCCAATCAGCATGCGGTGAAACTGCTTGGCTTTGACAGCCAGAATGAGATTCTCGGCGAAGACATCGAAAACCTGCTGGTGCCCCCAGTGAAAGGCCAATCGGTCGTCGCCTCCCTGACCTCACTGAAATCGGGGCAACAACTGGTATGCCAGACTAAAGGAACCGGTGACAGTCAAACCATTAATGTGTCTTATGGCTCGGTGAGTCTGCTGGGTGGCAGTGGTGCGATCATCACGCTTTCCCGCACCGCAGCCGTCACTGACCACAAACAGACGATTGAGAAGCTGGCACAATTTGACGCCTTAACGGGTCTTTACAACCGTCATGGCTTCTCCCGACGTCTGGAACAGCTCATCAAAAGTAATACGCCGCTTCTGATGTTTTACCTTGATGTCGACAACTTCAAAAACATCAACGATTCCCTTGGTCATCATATTGGCGATCGCGTGTTGCAGGACATTGCACAACGTCTTCGAAAGCAACTCCCTGCAGATACCATTCTTGGGCACCTTGGTGGTGATGAATTCGCAATTTTGCTACCAGAACAAAGCAGCGATGAAGTGGCTGAAGAGCTTTCACAGAAGGTGGTCGACGTGATAAGCCAGCCTTTTGACCTCTACCATTTCAGTAAGTACCTCGCCTGCTCTATTGGCTTGGTGAAATTCCCCGGCGACGGTAAAGATGCCCGCAGCCTGCTGCAAAATGCCGATACCGCGATGTACGAGGCGAAAGAGCAGGGTCGCAACCGTGTAGTGACTTACAACCAGCACATGAACAAAGAAGCGCGCATGCGTCTTTGGCTGGAAATAGAACTTCAAAAAGCGCTGCAAAACAACGGATTGGAAGTCTGGTATCAACCTAAGGTGAACGCCAAAGACTACACCATTAATGGGGCAGAAGCACTGGTACGCTGGAAGCACCCAGTGGAAGGGTACATCAGTCCTGGGCGCTTTATTCCGGTCGCTGAACGCTCTGGCATGATTGAACTGCTGGGTCGCAATGTCATGCGTGAAGTGTTCCAGACTGTCCGTCGCTGGCAGAACATGAAAGTACTGCCGGGCCGCGTGGCCATCAACCTGTCACCACAGCAGTTCCGTAACCCGAACCTGACCTCACACATGAAAAAGCTGCAAGCGGCGACCCAAACCGATCCTTCGCTCATAACCTTTGAGCTTACAGAGAGTGCGGTGATGAATGACGGCGAGCACGCAATCCAGATGCTCAACGCCATCAAAGATCTTGGCTTCTCACTATCGATTGATGATTTTGGTACCGGTTACTCCTCGCTCTCTTATCTCGCCAAGTTCCCATTGGATGAGATTAAGATTGACCGAGCCTTTATCTGCGACATGGAAACCTTCCCCAAGCAGGTCACTTTGATTGAAAATATCATCAATCTTGGCCGCTCGCTGAACATGTCCGTGGTAGCCGAAGGTGTCGAATCCGGGAAACAGGCCAGTGTGCTTGCAAACCTAAAGTGCGACACGATTCAAGGGTTCCATTTCTACAAACCCATGCCTCGGGCTGAGTTTGAAGCATTATTGAACAACAACCGCAAAGCAAAAATTGCGTCTTAACGATTACAACTAGAGAGGTGCCATTGACACCTCTTTTCCCCTCCCTCTTATCCGTTTGTTGGCACTAACCTGCCTTACATCAAAATCCCTCTCCCCAACACTCCCTACAATTCAGGGTTTATCGAAATACGAATAACCAGCCTGATGCTGACCACGCGACGTGGGGAGAAATATGGAATTGCTTTGCCCGGCAGGTAACCTTCCTGCCCTGAAAACCGCCATCGATAATGGCGCGGATGCGGTATACATTGGCTTTAAAGACGGCACCAATGCCCGCCACTTTGCTGGTTTGAACTTTGATGGTAAGAAGCTGGAAAAGGCCGTTTCTTACGTTCACGACCGCCAGAAACATATCCATGTTGCGCTAAACACTTTCGCGCATCCAGATGGCTTTCAACGTTGGACTGACGCCGTAGATGCGGCAGTGGATCTGGGCGTCGATGCACTGATCATTGCCGATCTCGCCGTGCTTGATTATGCCGCCACCAAGCACCCTGATATGGAAATCCATCTCTCGGTACAGGCATCGGCCACTAATAGCGCAGCTATCAAGTTCTACAAAGACCATTTCAATGTTAAACGTGTAGTGCTGCCACGCGTGCTGTCCATGCATCAGGTTAAGCAACTGGCACGCACCACAGACGTAGATTTGGAAGTGTTTGCCTTCGGTAGCCTTTGCATCATGTCAGAAGGTCGCTGCTACCTGTCGTCATACCTGACCGGTGAATCCCCGAATACTGTTGGTGCATGCTCTCCGGCTAAGTACGTACGCTGGCAAGAAACCTCAGAAGGCCTCGAATCACGCCTGAATGACATATTGATCGATCGCTATAAAGCGGGCGAAAACGCTGGTTATCCGACGCTGTGTAAAGGCCGCTTCGTCACTGATGGTGAGCCTTTCCATGCACTAGAAGAACCCACCAGCCTCAACACCCTATCGATTCTGCCTGAACTGTTTGAAGCGAATATCGCATCAGTGAAAATCGAAGGTCGTCAGCGCAGCCCTGCCTATGTTGAGCAGGTCACCCGCACCTGGCGTCAGGCAATCGACAGCTATCAACGCAATCCGGAAAGTTATCAGGTGCTACCTCAATGGAATCAGTGTCTGGACAGCGTTTCAGAAGGCGCGCAGACCACCCTTGGTGCTTATCACCGTAAATGGCAGTAAAGGAGACTTCTATGAAATACTCACTTGGCCCACTCCTCTACTTCTGGCCAAAAAACGATGTAGAAACCTTCTATCAAAAAGCGGTACGTAGTGATGCCGACATCGTCTATCTCGGTGAAACCGTGTGCTCCAAGCGACGTGAGATGCGTCCTGCAGACTGGATGAACTTAGGCCGCGAACTGGCAGCCAGTGGCAAACAAGTCGTGCTTTCCACTATGGCGCTGCTGGAAGCGCCAAGCGAAGTGAAAGTGATGCAGACCTATATCGACAATGGCGAATTCATTGTTGAAGCCAATGATGTCTCCGCCATCCAACTGGCGCACGAAAAAGGCATCCCTTTTGTCGCTGGGCCTGCACTTAACCTTTACAACGCACAAGCACTTCAAGTGATGCTGAAAAAAGGTATGACCCGCTGGTGTATGCCTGTTGAGTTGTCACGTGAATGGCTGCAAAAAGTGCTGACAGAAGCAAAAGCGATGGAGATTCGCGATCAGTTTGAAGTGGAAGTCTTCTCTTACGGCAACTTGCCACTGGCCTATTCCGCCCGCTGCTTCAGCGCACGTGCTGAGAATCGCCCAAAGGATAAATGCGAAACCTGCTGCATCAACTATCCGCAAGGTCTTGAAGTAAAAAGCCAGGAAGGCCAATCCGTGTTCACTCTGAATGGTATCCAGACTCAATCTGGCTACTGTTATGACCTAAGTGCAGATATGGCATCGATGGAAGGTCTGGTGGATGTCGTACGTATCAGTCCGCAAAGCGACGCAACGCTTGATGTGCTTGCTGGCTTTAAACGTGGCGAGTCAGGCTTTGCACCGAAAAGTCATTTCTGCAATGGCTACTGGCACAGCATTGAAGGGATGGCGACACAACCTTATACCAATCACAGTAAATAGGTGATCAGAAATAGCGCAGGAAAAATGCTCGAGAATAAGGCGGAAATTTTCGATAAGTAGTTATTCTACAGTCAAATTTTCCAACGCTGTTATCGAGCATTTTAACAAGCTAGGATGAGTAGATATTTACTACGATTGGTATTGAGCCGCCTGAAAAACGAGAAAAGCCGCGAACGCGGCTTTTTCTTTGTCTAAAACCCCATCATGAAGATGGTGGATGACTCAGGTCGTAAGCGATACGGCTCAACTCCAACATGGAGTAGCGGTGTTCAACGAAGTCATACACATTGCCAGACATTGCAAGCTTATAAAGGGCCACAGCGGAATTAATATCACCCTGCGCCTGATAGCGCTTGGCAAGATAGAAGTAACCTTCGCAGAGTCGTTCTGCAAGCTGAGCATTGTCCGTACTGGTATTCATCACTTCACGGAAGAAAGCGTCTTCACTGATGTCGTTCAGATACATCCTTGCCAGCAACCAGCCCCAATCAAGCTTATCTGAGCGGTCATAGCGCGCTCTCAAACCCTGCTGCGCTTTTTCCGGGCCATCTTTTTCGAGCTCAGCAAGATACAACCACAGTGCGCGGTAGGCGTCATTCTCGTTATCGTTGTAGTGCTTGAGTAGATCGCGGACAGCCAGGTCGTAACGGCCGCCGTAATACAAAGCGATACCGCGGTTTCGCTCGGCAAACTGGTGCTGCTCGTTCAGTTCAAGGCTGGAGTCGAAAGCTTCATAGGCGGCGTCATACATACCACTTTGGGTAAAATAGACACCCAGAATGTTAAACACATCTGGCTGAGCAGGGTTATAGGAAAGTGAACGGTTAAAATCCAGACGCGCCAGATCGCGAAGACCCAGACTGTCATTAATCAGGCCACGCTCGTAGAAAAGCTGCGCCCTGTCTTTTTCGGTTAAGTCATCACGCAGTAAAATTTGGTCGATACGCGCCAGCTGCACTTCCTGCTGCGTGGTTGGCTGCAGTGGTACCGCCATTGGCAGCATGTGCCAAGGCTGGTTGTTGTTCACTGAGTTGCCCGAGGTCACACAGCCTGATAACAGCAGTGCAGAGCCTAGAACCGTCAGTGGCAGCCAGTTAAGTTTTCGCATTCGCGCTTCTCTCCTGAAAAACAAAAAGGGGGCATTGCCCCCTTTGTTATACCGTGTTTCACGCTAAAGCGTAAACCGTTATGCGTCAGCTTCTGGCTGTGCGTCAGTTTCTGAAGCTTCCGGCGCTTGCTCTACCGCTTCTTTCATTGACAAGCGGATACGACCCTGACGGTCGATTTCCAGAACCTTAACCTGTACTTCCTGACCCATTTCAACGTAGTCAGACACTTTCTCGATTCGCTTATCAGCCACTTGAGAAATGTGTACCAGGCCTTCTTTGGTGCCGATAACAGACACGAAGCAACCGAAGTCTACGATGCGGGTGACTTTACCGGTGTAGATACGACCTACTTCCACTTCTGCAGTCAGCGCTTCGATGCGCGCGATAGCCGCTTTCGCTTTCTCGCCGTCGGTTGCTGCGATCTTCACAGTACCGTCGTCTTCGATTTCGATAGTGGTTTCAGTTTCTTCAGTCAGCGCACGGATAACCGCACCGCCTTTACCGATAACATCTTTGATCTTCTCTGGGTTGATCTTGATGGTATGGATACGTGGTGCGAACTCAGAGATATCGTCACGTGCAGAAGAGATAGCCTGATCCATCACGCTCAGGATGTGCAGACGCGCACCTTTTGCTTGGTTCAGAGCGATCTGCATGATCTCTTTGGTGATACCTTCGATCTTGATGTCCATCTGCAGCGCAGTCACACCGTCATCAGTACCCGCTACTTTGAAGTCCATGTCGCCCAGGTGGTCTTCGTCACCCAGGATGTCAGACAGAACAACAAAGTCTTCGCCTTCTTTCACAAGACCCATCGCGATACCCGCAACAGATTTCTTGATTGGCACACCTGCGTCCATCAGCGCCAGCGATGAACCACAAACAGAAGCCATTGAAGAAGAACCGTTAGATTCAGTGATTTCAGATACTACACGAACTGTGTACGGGAATTCTTCCTGAGATGGCATCACTGACTGGATACCACGCTTCGCCAGTTTACCGTGGCCGATTTCACGACGCTTAGGAGAGCCAACAAAGCCGGTCTCACCTACACAGTATGGAGGGAAGTTATAGTGGAACAGGAAGTTATCCGTTGTTTCACCAGTGATTGAGTCGATGATTTGCGCATCACGCTGAGTACCCAGAGTTGCCGTTACCAGCGCCTGAGTTTCACCACGGGTGAACAGTGAAGAACCGTGGGTACGTGGCAGAACGCCAGTACGAACGTCCAGTGCACGAACCATGTCTTTCTCACGGCCGTCGATACGTGGTTCACCGGCAATGATACGGCTACGTACTACGTTCTTTTCAAGGCTGTACAGCATGCCTTGGATTTCACGTGCGTCCAGCGTCTCGTCTTGTTCAAGCAGTTGCTCTTTCACGCTTGACTTGATTTCGCCAACACGGTCGTAACGCGCCATTTTCTCAGTGATTTGGTACGCTTCGGTGAATTGTGCCTCAGCCAGTTCAGCAACACGCGCTTTCAGCTCAGTGTTTACTTCTGGTGCAGTCCAATCCCAAGCTGGAGTAGCAACTTCTGCTGCGAACTCGTTGATAGCCTGAATAACCACTTGCTGTTGATCGTGACCGAACACAACCGCTTGCAGCATTTGCTCTTCAGACAGACGGTCAGCTTCTGATTCAACCATCAGAACTGCGCCTTCAGTACCAGCAACAACCAGATCCAGACGGCTGTTCTCAAGCTCAGTGTTGCTTGGGTTCAGTACCAACTCATCGTTGATGAAACCAACACGCGCAGCACCGATTGGGCCGTTGAATGGGATGCCAGAAATCGCCAGCGCCGCAGAAGTACCAATCATGGTCACGATGTCTGGGCTAACGTTCGGGTTTACAGAAACCACAGTCGCGATAACCTGCACTTCGTTTTTGAAGTTGTCAGGGAACAGCGGACGGATTGGACGGTCGATCAGACGCGCAGTCAGGGTTTCGCCTTCAGAAGGACGACCTTCACGCTTGAAGAAACCACCTGGGATTTTACCTGCCGCGTAAGTACGCTCTTGGTAGTTAACAGTCAGAGGGAAGAAGTCTTGACCTTCAACCGCTTCTTTTTTACCAACAACAGAAACGAATACCGAAGTATCGTCCATGCTAACCATAACTGCAGCAGTCGCCTGGCGAGCCATTACGCCAGTTTCCAAAGTCACGGTGTGGTTACCGTACTGGAACGTTTTTACGATTGGATTCACGAGAGATTCCTTGTAGTTGTGCGCGAATACGCGCGGTTTTACTTTTCTTTCAAAGGTCTCACCAATCGCGACTAATGAGAAAGTTTTCGCCTTGGCTGGAAAGCTTTCTCAATAGTCGCGACCTGATGGTCGACTTCGTTGACTGTGAGTCCGATGAAAGCGCCAACATTATACACGGCTACACGATGAACGGTAACGTGAGACCGTAAGTTTCGTGCGTAAATGCCACAAAAATCTACGGATGTTGAAGGTTTATCCACAATCGCCCTTTTAGGCATTGTGAGGAAAGCGCACCGAAGGCTAAGCCTAGTCGAAGGGAGGAGGTTTCGGGGAGCAAAAACGAGAAAAGGAGCCACAAGGGCTCCTTTTCGGAATGCGATACTTAAAAGCCAGAGGCTTATTAGCGGCGCAGACCCAGACGCTTGATCAGCTCCAGGTAACGGTCAGCATCTTTACCTTTCAGGTAGTCAAGAAGCTTACGACGGCGAGAAACCATGCGCAGCAGACCGCGACGGCTGTGGTGGTCACCTTTGTGCTCAGCGAAGTGGCCTTGCAGGTGGTTGATAGAAGCAGTCAGCAGAGCTACTTGTACTTCTGGAGAACCAGTGTCGTTTGCGCCTTGCGCGTATTCAGCAACGATTGCTGCTTTAGTTTCTGCATTCAGAGACATAGTCTTTTCCTAAATGTAAAAGGTTTTAATTTGTGTCAGCCAATCTCTGATTCAGCCGACACCCGAGGCGGCGAATTCTACAGCGATTCCCAACATAAGGCAACTGCCGCAGGCTTCATCACGCCATAAATTTATACGTCGTGCGTACGCACCAAACGGCGCGGCTTCAACATGCCTTCAGCATCGATTTCACCGACACCGATAAAGGTATTGTCTTCACCCATGGTCACACGGACAACTTCGCCTTCTGCTGGCTCATTGGGGATTTGAACCGCCTGGCCTTGCAGTGCGTAACTCGCCACCACTGGCAGCAGGTTCACTTCACGCAAATCCTGTACAGCAGTATCCAATGGCAGAAGCAGTGGATCCAGCAGCTCACGCGGCTGAATGTCTTGCTCGCGCGCTTGTTCAAGCAGTGCTTCCAGTTGCTCAAGTGTCACCATTTTCTCATATGGATAGCCTGAAACGCCGGTACGACGCAGCATAGTCACGTGCGCACCACAGCCCAGCATCTCGCCCAGATCGTCAACGATAGTGCGGATGTAAGTGCCTTTCGAGCAATGGACTTCCATCTCGACTTCCTGGCCTTCAAAGCGCAGCAGTGAGATTTCGTACACAGTGATCTTACGGGCTTCACGCGGTACTTCAATGCCTTTGCGTGCGTATTCGTACAGCGGCTTACCTTCGTACTTCAATGCTGAAAACATAGAAGGAACCTGCATGGTTTCACCGCGGAACGACGCTATGCTTCGCTCCAGATCACCCATGCTCACTTTCACTTCGCGGGTTTCGACCACTTCACCGTCAGAATCTGAGGTGTTCGTGCGCTCGCCAAGCTTGGCAATCACACGGTAACGTTTGTCAGAATCGAGAAGGAACTGTGAAAACTTGGTCGCTTCACCGAAGCAAATTGGCAGCATACCGGTTGCCAGTGGATCCAACGCACCGGTATGGCCTGCTTTTTCAGCGAAGTAGATGTTTTTTACTTTCTGTAGTGCGGAGTTCGATGTAATGCCTGTCGGCTTATCCAGCAGGATAATACCGTCGACAGGGCGTCCGCGACGACGTGGACGGCGACCCATTATTCTTCGTCTCCGTTTTCATCCACACGGCGCTCTTCGTCTGATTTCACGGCTTGAGAAACCAGGTTAGAGATACGCATACCTTCTGTCAGTGATTCATCAAAGAAGAAAGTAATTTCAGGAGTGACGCGCAGACGAATCGCTTTGCCCAGCAGGCTTCGGATGTAGCCAGTTGCTTCTTGAAGCGCTTCCAGACCACCTTGTGGGGTTTGCTCACCCATGGTCAGGAAAGTCACGAATACTTTTGCGTAAGCCAGATCACGGGACACTTCTACGCCGGAAACTGTGACCATACCAATGCGTGGGTCTTTAATTTCGCGTTGCAGGATCAGGGCAATTTCTTTTTGCAGCTGCTGCGACACGCGTTGAGTGCGGCTAAATTCTTTTGCCATAACGCTCTTCTCTCATAAGAAATGGGGGGAAAGCGCTGAGCACTTCCCCCCATGGTGTTTATAAACAACCTGTTACGGTCGGTTATTATTCGATAGTACGTTTCACTTCAACGATTTCGAATACTTCGATTTGGTCGCCTACACGTACATCGTTGTAGTTCTTAACGCCGATACCACATTCGTAACCTTTCGCCACTTCTTGTACGTCGTCTTTAAAGCGACGCAGTGACTCAAGCTCACCTTCGTAGATAACCACGTTATCGCGCAGTACGCGGATTGGGTTGTTACGCTTGATGGTACCTTCAGTAACCATACAGCCTGCAATTGCGCCCAGTTTCGGTGACTTAAACACGTCACGTACTTCTGCCAGACCCATGATTTCTTGTTTGAACTCAGGTGCCAGCATGCCGCTCATCGCTTGTTTCACTTCGTCGATCAGCGCGTAAATCACTGAGTAGTAGCGAAGATCCAGACTTTCAGCGTCGATGGTCTTACGTGCAGATGCATCAGCACGCACGTTAAAACCAACCAGAATCGCGTTAGATGCCGCTGCCAGTACTGCGTCAGTTTCAGTGATTGCGCCCACACCAGAGCCAACAATCTTCACTTTCACTTCGTCAGTAGACAGTTTCACCAGTGAATCAGCAATCGCTTCAACTGAACCTTGTACGTCTGCTTTCAGAACGATGTTCAGTTCAGACACTTCGCCTTCAGCCATGTTAGAGAACATGTTCTCCAGCTTCGCTTTCTGCTGGCGAGCCAGTTTCACGTCGCGGAACTTGCCTTGGCGGTACAGTGCAACTTCACGTGCTTTACGCTCGTCACGTACAACAGTCGCTTCGTCACCTGCTTGAGGAACACCTGACAGACCCAGGATCTCCACAGGGATAGAAGGACCTGCTTCTTCAATCTCTTTACCGTTCTCATCGCGCATCGCACGAACACGGCCATATTCCAGGCCACACAGAACGATATCGCCACGCTTCAGCGTACCTTCCTGAACCAGAACAGTTGCTACTGGACCACGGCCTTTATCCAGACGTGATTCAACAACCACACCACTCGCCATGCCGTCACGTACTGCTTCAAGTTCCAGAACTTCTGATTGCAGCAGGATAGCTTCCAGCAGCGCATCAATGTTCAGACCTTGCTTCGCAGAAACGTGAACAAACATGTTCTCGCCGCCCCAGTCTTCCGGGATAACGTTGTGCTGTGCCAGCTCATTCTTCACTTGATCTGGGTTAGCCGCTTCTTTATCGATCTTGTTCACTGCAACAATCAGAGGAACTTCAGCCGCTTTCGCATGCTGGATTGCCTCGATAGTCTGTGGCATTACACCATCGTCTGCAGCAACAACAAGAACAACGATGTCCGTTGCTTTCGCACCACGAGCACGCATAGACGTAAACGCTGCGTGTCCAGGAGTATCCAGGAAGGTGATCATGCCATTGTCGGTTTCAACGTGGTATGCGCCAATGTGCTGGGTAATACCACCCGCTTCACCCGATGCAACGTGCGCTTTACGGATGTAGTCCAGCAGCGACGTCTTACCGTGGTCAACGTGACCCATGATAGTAACAACTGGCGCGCGTGGTTCACGAACCGCATCACCATCACGATCTGACAGTACTGCTTCTTCCAGCTCGTTTTCTTTGCGAAGAACAACCTTGTGGCCCATTTCTTCAGCTACCAGCTGAGCGGTTTCCTGATCGATAACCTGGTTGATGGTTGCCATTGCACCCATCTTCATCATGGCCTTGATCACTTCCGTCGCTTTAACCGCCATCTTGTTTGCCAGTTCAGCAACAGTGATGGTTTCGCCGATTTCTACATCACGGGTAACTTTCTGAGCAGGCTTCTGGAAGCCGTGCTGCATTGAGGTTGGCTTAGCCATACGGCCTTTGATCTTGCCACCCTTACCACCGCGTGGACGAGAAGATGAAGAGTCATCTTTCTCTTGTGCTGATTTTTTCTTCTTACGACGACGTGGTGCAGCTTCTTGACGGCGATCTGCCTCATCTTCTGCTTCACGTGCGTATTTCGACGTCGTGGTGTGGTGATCAGCTGTTTCCATTACTTCAACAGCAGCTGCGTCTTGTTGACTCCAGCGCTCTTCGTTCAATTCTGCCATTTTGCGTGCCTCTTCTAGCTGGCGCTGACTTTCTTCTTCAGCTTTACGCTTGGCTTCCTCTTCCTGGCGACGCTTGAGTTCATCAGCTTCTTTCTTTGCTTGCGCCTCAGCTGCTTCACGAGCTGCAGTTTCTTCCGCAGTTTCGTTCGAAGCTTTTGCTTTCTCAGCCGCAATACGTGCTTTTTCTTCTGCTTCGCGCTTGGCCTTCTCTTCAGCCTCACGTTTTGCTTTCTCTTCAGCTTCACGTTTCGCTGCTTCTTCAGCTTCACGACGTGCCTTTTCCTCGGCTTCGCGTTGTGCTGCTTCTTCAGCTTCACGTTGTGCAGCTTCCTGAGCTACACGCTGTTCTTCCAGTTCACTGCGCTTCACGTAGGTGCGCTTTTTGCGCACTTCTACCTGAACATCCTTACTCTTTCCGCCAGCACCTGAAACACTCAATGTGCTGCGTTTTTTGCGCTGTAACGTCAGTCGAGTTGGAGCGCTACCATCATCACCATGCTCACGCTTAAGGTGAGACAGTAAGGTTTGTTTCTCATCTTGGCTTACATTGTCGTCTGCCGATTTCTGAATGCCTGCATCTTGAAATTGCTTCAGCAAACGTTCTACCGGCGTGTCAATTTCGCTCGCCAGTGCTTTAACTGTAACCTCTGACATTCTGCTCCTCCTTTGCTGCGCTTAAGCTTCGTCGCTGAACCAGCAAATATTGCGCGCAGCCATAATCAGCTCGCCCGCTTTAACTTCATCCATTCCCTCGATATCCAGAAGATCATCTGTGCCTTGGTCAGCCAGATCTTCCAGAGTGCAAACGCCTTTCGACGCCAGGCGGAACGCCATTTCACGCTCCAAACCTTCCAGACCAAGCAAGTCTTCTGCTGGCTCTGCACCATCAAGGATTTCTTCTTTTGCCAACGCAATAGTGGTCAGTGCTTCTTTCGCACGGTTACGCAATTCATCAACGGTGTCTTCATCCAGACCATTGATTTCCAGAAGCTCTGCTGCTGGTACGTAAGCCACTTCTTCCAGCGTCGTGAAGCCTTCTTCAACCAGCACTGCAGCGAAGTCTTCATCGATGTCCAGATGTTTGCTGAACAGTTCGATAGACTGACCAGCTTCTTCCTGGTGTTTCTTCTGAAGATCTTCCACGGTCATTACGTTCAATTCCCAGCCTGTCAGCTGAGACGCCAAACGTACGTTTTGACCGTTACGGCCGATAGCCTGTGCCAGGTTGTCAGCTTCAACAGCGATATCCATCGTGTGGGTGTCTTCATCCACAATGATGGAAGCAACGTCTGCTGGTGCCATTGCGTTGATAACGAATTGCGCTGGGTTGTCGTCCCACAGCACGATGTCGATACGTTCGCCGCCCAACTCACCAGATACTGCCTGAACACGCGCACCGCGCATACCCACACACGCACCTACTGGGTCGATACGCTTGTCGTTGGTTTTCACCGCGATTTTTGCACGAGAGCCCGGGTCACGAGCCGCGCCCATCACTTCGATCATCTCTTCGCCGATTTCTGGCACTTCAATGCGGAACAGTTCGATCAGCATTTCTGGCTTTGAACGGGTCATGAAAAGCTGGAAACCGCGCGCTTCTGGGCGTACAGCATACAGCAAACCACGAACGCGGTCGCCTGGGCGGAAGTTTTCACGTGGCAGTTGATCGTCACGCTGGATTGCCGCTTCTGCGTTGTTACCCAAGTCAACGATAATCACATCGCGATTAACTTTCTTAACCACACCGGTGATCAACTCACCTTCGTTGTCCATGAACTGCTCAACCACTTGAGCACGCTCGGCTTCACGTACTTTCTGCACGATCACTTGCTTCGCAGTTTGGGTCGTGATGCGGTCGAACGTCACTGATTCGATTTCGTCTTCAACGAAACCACCCAGATCCAGTGTCTCATCTTCGAATTGTGCCGCTTCCAACGTGATTTCACGCGTTGGCAGCGCCACTTCTTCTACCACCAACCAGCGGCGGAAGGTGTCAAACTCACCAGTTTTACGATCGATAGCAACACGTACATCGATGTCAGCTTCGTATTTTTTCTTTGTAGCTGTAGCCAGCGCCGTTTCCAGTGCTTCAAAAATGCGCTCACGTGGAACTGCTTTTTCGTTGGATACCGCTTCTACGACAGCCAAGATTTCTTTGTTCATGAACTAATGCCTCATTTAACCTTAAAATGAAGGAACCAGGTTGGCCTTGGCGATATTGCTCAGGGCGAACGCTTCTTCGTTGCCATCGACCTTGATGGTGACGGTTTCGCCTTCGACAGAAAGAATTTCACCTTTCCACTTGCGGCGGTTCTGCATGGCCATCTTCAGCACAATGTTCACTTCGTGGCCAACAAAGCGCTGATAATGTTCTGCTTTAAACAGTGGTCGCTCCAAACCAGGAGACGACACTTCCAGGTTGTAAGCCACAGTAATTGGATCTTCTACGTCCATTACTGCGCTAACCTGGCGGCTAACTTCAGCACAGTCTTCAACTGTGATGCCGTTTTCGTGATCAATATAGATACGAAGGGTGGAGTGTTGTCCTGCACGAACAAACTCGAGCCCGACCAGTTCGTAATCTAATGCCTCTACAGGCGCTTCAAGCAAGGCATGAAGCTGTTTCTCTAGTCCGGTCATACAAACCCCAGAAATAAAAAAAGGGCCTAAAAGCCCAGTTATCCATCCGAATGGTCATCTTCAGATAACAAAAAACCCCGAATGTCGGGGTTTAATGTAACTGGACCCTGATGTCATGATTTCTCATGACCAGTGACTGTTTTGGTCTCTATAAACAATCACCTCAAAGTGGTTGCGGGGGCCGGATTTGAACCGACGACCTTCGGGTTATGAGCCCGACGAGCTACCAAGCTGCTCCACCCCGCGTCCGAACGGCGCACATTATATCGTCGCCTCATGTACTAATTCAAGTACGATGGCCTTATTCAGGACTTTTAAATTGGTGCTGAGAGCGGGACTTGAACCCGCACGCCTGTTAAGGCACTGCCCCCTCAAGACAGCGTGTCTACCAATTCCACCACCTCAGCGAAAGGTATTAGTTCGGGATGTCGCTGTTGTTACCAGCAGCTGGCACATCACCTGACTGGATCTGTTCCACTGGAACACTCAAGTCGTCATATTCTCCGCCGGCATTGGTCTGCTTTGCAGTCAGATTACCTAGCACTAGGCTGAGAATAAAAAATATCGTCGCGAAGATCGCGGTCATTCGGGTGAGGAAGTTTCCAGAGCCGCCAGAGCCAAACACAGTGTTTGATGCCCCAGCCCCAAATGAGGCTCCCATATCTGCGCCTTTACCTTGTTGAACCAGAACCAGGCCAATAACAGCAAGTGCGGCCAACAGATAAATCACAAGTAGAATTTCGTACATGGGTTCCACCTATGTTCCAAATTGTTGAGCCAGATGACCATTTCAAGTTCACCAGCGCAACTCCCATCATTGGGAGCGGGAGAATACTAACGAATGCCAGCAGGTGAAACAAGTGAAAAATGCAAAAAAACAGCACTTTTCATTTCGTTTGCACATCTTGTAACCAACCGGACACTCCCGCCCCATCACCATCCTTGTAAGGACTTTGAAATTAGCAGTTTGCTTTCACTGCATCTGCAATTTCTAATGCGTAGGCTTTTACGTCTTCCGCATTTTCGCCTTCCACCATAACGCGGATCAGCGGTTCAGTGCCAGACTTACGCAACAACACGCGACCTGTCTCGCCAAGTTTGGCTTCTACAGACGCTTTCGCTGACAGCACGGCGTCGGACTCCAGAGGATCGCTGTCACCGCTGAAACGCACGTTTTCTAGTACTTGTGGGAACATGCTCATGCCATCGCACAGCTCTTTCAGCGACATACCCGTACCGACAATACTTGCCAGTACTTGCAACGCAGCCACAATCGCATCACCGGTCGTCACTTTATCCAGCAAAATGACATGACCTGAGTTTTCCGCACCGATCGTCCAGCCGTTTTCCAACAGCTTTTCCATCACATAGCGATCGCCCACTTTGGCTCGGGTAAATGGAATACCAAGGTTTTTCAGCGCCACTTCCATGCCCATGTTGGTCATCAACGTACCCACTACCCCGCCTTTCAGTTCACCACGGCGCAGTGACTCTCGGGCGATGATATAAGCGATCTGATCACCATCAACTTTGTTACCCTCATGGTCGACCATGATGACTCGGTCACCGTCACCATCGAAGGCGATACCCAGCATAGCTTGTTCTTCGACTACACGAGCCTGAAGCGCACGTACATCAGTTGCACCTACCTCATCGTTGATGTTGGTACCGTTTGGCTCAACACCCATCGCGACAACATCAGCACCTAACTCCTTAAACACGGAGGGTGCAATGTGATAGGTCGCACCGTGGGCACAGTCAATAACTATCTTCATGCCCTTCAGGTTCATTTCAGAAGGGAAAGTGCCTTTACAGAATTCGATATAGCGCCCTGCTGCATCGACAATACGTTTCGCCTTACCCAACTGCGCCGACTCGACACAGGTCAGTGGCTTTTCAAGCTCTGCTTCAATCGCATGCTCGATAGCATCGGGCAACTTAGTTCCTTCTGATGAAAAGAACTTGATGCCGTTATCATAGTAAGGGTTGTGTGAAGCTGAAATCACAATCCCCGCTTCAGCGCGGAACGTTTGCGTGAGGTAAGCGATAGCAGGGGTTGGCATTGGGCCAGTAAAAGCAGCCTGTAGACCTGCTGCTGAAAGACCAGCCTCGAGTGCCGATTCCAGCATGTAACCAGAAATACGGGTATCTTTGCCAATCAATACTTTCTTAGTGCCCTGCTGACTCAGTACGCGACCTGCCGCCCAACCAAGCTTCAGGATAAAGTCAGGCGTGATTGGGAATTGACCCACCTTACCGCGGACACCATCAGTGCCGAAGTACTTACGTTCTGTCATTGTGTATCTCCAAATAAACCAGCTGCTTCTCGCATTGTATTCACAACACGGACGACATCAGAGGTTTCAGCCACGTCATGAACGCGGATGATTTGAGCCCCTTTCATCGCAGCTATGGTGGCGCAAGCTAAGCTCCCCCCGAGAATCTCGGTCGGGGATTTTTCTAATAATTTAAAAATCATAGACTTTCGTGACATTCCCGCCAGAACTGGCAGGCCAAATTGATGAAAGTCTTCCAGCTTTGCTAGTAGCTGGTAGTTATGTGTCAGTGTTTTCCCGAAGCCAAATCCAGGGTCGAGAATAATTTTTTCCCGCTCGATCCCAACATGTTCACAGGCCGAAATACGACCTTCAAAGAAGGTAAAAATATCGCCAAGCAGATCATCATAGGTAGGATTGGTTTGCATGGTGCGCGGTTGCCCCTGCATGTGCATCAAACAAACTGGCACGTTGGCTTTTGCAGCCTCTTCCAAAGCCTGTGCCTCTTGAAGTGCACGGACGTCGTTGATGATATCGGCACCGGAAGCTACCGCTTCACGCATGACGGCTGCTTTGCTGGTATCAATGGATATCCAGCAGTCAAAGCGAGAACGAATGGCTTCAATAGCAGGAATCACACGTTCCAACTCGTCTTCCAAGGAAACGTCTGCGGCACCAGGACGGGTCGATTCGCCGCCGATATCGAGTATGGTCGCACCCGCTTTCAACATGGCTTCTGCATGCTTTAGCGCTGTATCCAGTCGATTGAATTTTCCACCGTCAGAAAACGAATCCGGTGTCACATTGAGGATCCCCATTACCTGTGGTGAAGACAGATCGAGAATCTTATTTTTGCTGACGAGTTTCATATGAAGGCTTTGTTCGGGAAGATAATTTTCTACAGATAAAAGAAAAACCCCGAGTTATCCCGGGGTTTTGTCGGTATGAGTCACCAATTACGCTTCCGACTTGCCGTCTGGGTCGACTGACTTATTGCCAGACTCGACATCATCAGAAGAAGGAGGAACGTCAGATGCTTTCGCTTCAGCACTTGGCTTGGTCGGTGTATTGTCTGAACTGTCGTCAGTTGACCAGCCAGCTGGCTCTCGCACTGGGCGACGCGCCATCAGGTCATCGATTTGCGCCGCATCAATAGTTTCGTACTTCATCAGCGCATCTTTCATGGCATGCATGATGTCCATGTTTTCTTCAATAATCTTACGTGCACGCAGGTAGTTGCGGTCAATCAGTTCACGAATTTCACCATCGATAAGACGAGCTGTCTCATCAGACATATGCTTACTCTGTGTCACTGAGCGACCCAGGAATACTTCACCTTCGTCTTCTGCGTATAGCAGTGGACCTAATTTCTCAGAGAAGCCCCATTGAGTCACCATCTTACGGGCGATATCTGTCGCTCGCTCGATGTCGTTAGATGCACCGGTAGACACTTTGTCTACACCGTAAATGAGCTCTTCAGCCAGTCGGCCACCGTACAGGCTTGAAATCATCGACTCCAAGTGTTGACGGGACATACTGACACGGTCTTGCTCGGGCAAGTACATGGTTACACCCAGCGCACGTCCACGTGGGATGATCGATACCTTGTACACAGGGTCATGCTCTGGCACCAGACGGCCAACAACAGCGTGGCCTGCTTCGTGGTATGCCGTTGATTCTTTGATCTCTTCAGACATCACCATAGACTTGCGCTCTGCGCCCATCATGATTTTGTCTTTCGCCAGTTCAAACTCAACCATTGAAACAACGCGCTTGTTACCACGCGCAGCAAACAGTGCTGCTTCGTTGACAAGGTTAGCCAGATCTGCACCCGAGAAACCTGGGGTACCACGAGCAATCAGTGACGCTTCAACATCACTACCCAATGGCACTTTACGCATGTGAACTTTCAGGATCTGCTCACGACCACGAACATCTGGCAAACCAACAACAACTTGGCGGTCGAAACGGCCAGGACGCAACAATGCTGGGTCAAGAACGTCTGGACGGTTAGTTGCTGCAATAACAATGATGCCTTCGTTACCTTCAAAGCCATCCATTTCAACCAGCATTTGGTTCAGGGTCTGCTCACGCTCATCGTGACCACCGCCCAAACCCGCACCACGCTGACGGCCAACTGCGTCAATCTCATCAATGAAGATGATACATGGTGATGCCTTCTTCGCTTGTTCGAACATGTCACGCACACGCGATGCACCCACACCCACGAACATTTCAACGAAGTCAGAACCGGAAATGGTGAAGAAAGGTACTTTCGCCTCACCGGCAATAGCTTTTGCCAGCAAAGTTTTACCGGTACCTGGAGGACCAACCATCAGGACGCCGGTCGGGATCTTACCGCCCAGCTTCTGGAAACGGCTTGGGTCGCGCAGGTAATCAACCAGCTCTTTGACGTCTTCTTTTGCTTCGTCACAACCAGCAACGTCTGCGAAAGTCGTTTTGATTTGCTCTTCGCTCATCATGCGCGCTTTTGACTTACCAAAAGACATCGCACCTTTGCCACCGCCGCCTTGCATCTGACGCATGAAGAAAATCCATACACCGATAAGTAGCAGCATTGGGAACCAAGAGATGAAGATAGACGCTAGAATGCTTGGTTCTTCAGGTGGTGTACCACGCACCTGAACTTTCGCGTTGATCAGATCGTCAAGCAGCTTAGGATCTTGAAGTACAGGCATATACGTGACATAGCCAGTGCCATCACGACGTGTCACTTTCAGTTCGCGGTTATCGAACTGTACATCCTGTATTTTATCCTGTCCTATCTCTTGGACGAACGTTGTGTAGTCGACTTGACGGCCAGCACTGTCGCCTGGTCCAAAACTTTGGAACACAGACATCAATACAACAGCGATAACCAGCCATAAAATCAAGTTTTTTGCCATGTCACTCAAGGTGTTAGCCCCGCAAAAACTATATTAATAATGGTAGAGTACTACAGTTTATACCCTGTAGCCACAATGTAGACCTCACGCGAGCGCGCACGGGAGGAATCAGGTTTGCGGATTTTCACCGCTTTAAACATCTTACGCACTTCGGCCAAGTACTGATCAAAGCCTTCACCTTGGAAAACCTTAACAATAAATGAACCATTCGGTGCCAAGACTTCACGACACATATCCAATGCAAGCTCAACAAGATACATGGCTCGTGGTTGGTCAGACGCTAAATTACCGCTCATGTTAGGTGCCATGTCTGACATCACCACATCCACCATGTCCGGTTGGATACGGTCAAGTAACGCATTCAGCACCGCTTCTTCGCGGAAATCACCTTGCAAGAAGGCCACGCCTGGAAGCGAGTCCATAGGCAGAATATCACAGGCAATCACCTGTCCACTATCACCGACTTGCTCTACTGCGTATTGAGACCAACCGCCAGGAGCGGCACCCAAATCCACAATCGTCATGCCCGGTTTTAGCAGTTTATCCTTACCCTGGATTTCATCGAGCTTAAAAATGGCTCGGGAACGAAAGCCTTTTTTCTGGGCCTCTTGAACATATTTATCATCAAAATGTTCTTTCAACCAGCGACCAGAGCTCGCTGAGTGTTTCTTTTTGCTCATGTTTTACCTAGCCCACAATACTGCCACAAATTTCTTGCGGTCGATTCAGGGGGATATTTGTTCAGTTTGGATAGAGATGGCGGTAGAATGTCACGTTTTCAACCCCGATAAAACAATAAATCGAGTCATCAATGAATCTAAGCACAAAACAAAAACAGTATCTGAAAGGTCTTGCACACAACCTGAAGCCGGTTGTACTCATGGGTGCGAATGGCCTGACAGAAGCCGTGCTTGCTGAGATTGAAATCGCTCTCGATCATCACGAATTGATCAAGGTGAAAGTGGCATCAGAAGATCGCGACACTAAGAACCTGATTGTAGACGCAATCGTTCGTGAAACTAAAGCAGAGAAAGTACAGGTTATCGGTAAAGTTCTGGTTCTGTACCGTCAAAGCGAAGAGCGCAAGATCGAATTGCCACGCAAATAAAAAAGGCCGCTTAGCGGCCTTTTTTGCATCTGGTGCTTGTAACAATCACTAACATTTTTATTGTTCGCAAGCACCTAATCATCACACGTATTGGACGCTGTCGATCTCAAACTCTTTCACACCGCCAGGCACAGTGATAGACACTTCGTCGCCTTCTTCTTTTCCGATAAGACCACGTGCGATTGGCGAGTTAATGGAAATCAGGTTCTGTTTGATGTCCGCCTCGTCATCACCCACGATTTGGTAAGTCACCTCGTCGTCAGTGTTACAGTCAATTAGCGTTACGGTTGAACCGAAGATGACTTTGCCGTTATTTGGCATTTTCGCAATGTCGATCACCTGAGCGACAGAAAGCTTGTACTCGATATCACGGATTTGTGCTTCACAAATGCCTTGCTCTTCGCGAGCAGCGTGGTACTCCGCATTCTCTTTCAGGTCACCAAGTTCGCGAGCTTCTGCTATCGCTTGAGTAATAAGCGGACGGCGTTTCAACAGGCGATCCAGCTCTTCTCTCAATTGCTGTTCGCCACGCACAGTCATTGGTACTTTATCCATAAATGACATTACCTCTGTGACCAAAACCATATGTTTTGGCAAAAACAAAGCCACGCCCAGACAGAGTTTGAGCGCAGCCAACGAATTACTTTCATCTCAGTGTAAACAAGTTATCTGTTCAGGTCACCAACGATTTGAAAGCCTAGCTTCCCAAAATCGTGAGCGGAAAAGCCAAAACATACTTTAGAGTGCAATTCTCAAATGCACATCACATATTAAACCAACACCGTAGAGATTTAGTTCGCAATTAAATATAAAAAATTCTAAATCACCCCACATCCAATGAACTTTGCCAAGACGACATAACCACCTGTTATTAAAGCCATTAACAATCTTCACTCACATAAAAAACAGTGTTTTCTATTTGTTTTTTGATTGTTTTACTAACAGTCCCAAATCGGGAGCGGTTACAAACAAGGCATCGTGACGTTTGGAGATAACGTCCCGAAAATCAAATTCATATAAAGGACAACGTAATGAACAAAAAGTTGATTGCTCTTGCTGTAGCTGCTGTAGCTTCTACCTCTGTCTCTGCTGCAGAAGTTTTTAACGACGGCACTTCTTCTATGGCTATCGGTGGCCGTATCGAAGCGCGCGCCCTGATGCAAGACGGCGACATGACTGACAAGAGTCGTGCTCGTATGAACATCCTGGGTCAAACTGAAATTGCTGAGAACGTCACTGGTTTTGGTTTCTTCGAGCACGAGTACACAACGACTACTGACGAAGTACGTTACGGCTTCGCGGGTATCGGTACCGAGTTCGGCAAAATCGCTTACGGTAAAACTGACGGCTCTCTGGGCATGATCACTGACTTTACCGACATCATGTCTTACCACGGTGCTGGCGCGAGCGGTAAAATCGCCGTTGCTGACCGTATTCAAAACAACCTGGCTTACATGGGTGAGTTTGGTGGCCTGACTGTTAAAGCAAACTACGTGGGCGAAACCACTGACCTGAACGGCGACTTGGTTGTTGACGGCGGTTACTCTATGGCTGCGGTTTACGCGATGGAGAACGGTCTGGCTCTTGGTCTGGGTTACGCTGACCAAGGTAAAGACACTCTGAACAGTGCTGCTGAAAGCCAAATGCAAGCAGCAATGTCTTACACCATTGGTGATTTCTACTTCGCAGGTCTATATAAAGATGGTGAAAGTAAAGAAGCAGGTGTGAAAACTGACCTGACTGGTTACGAAATTGCGGCCGCTTACAAAATGGGCCAAACCAAGTTCACTACGACTTACAACAACGCAGAAGGTAAGATCGGTAGTCACACTGTTCGTGCTGAAAATGTTGAAGCAATCGCAATCGACGCAACTCATTACTTCAACGACAACTTCCGTGCTTACACGTCTTACAACTTCAACCTGCTAGACAAAAACGAAGTGGAGATTGGTAAGCCTGAAAAAGCAGAAGATCAATTTGTTGTTGGCCTGCGTTACGACTTCTAATTCTCTGTTAAGTTAAATACTTAATATTGAATATCAAAACGCCTACCTACGTGTAGGCGTTTTTTGTACCATACTGGATCTGCCTTCTTTGCCGGAGAATTCATGGTGCGCCTTCTTACTCTGCTATTTTTCATCTCGCTTTCTTTCTCAACTCACGCCGTCCCGCTCAATAAAATTCAGGCAATGCTCCCCGCAGGAAGCCAATTGGCACTCTCTGTCCATGATGCAAATTCTGGCTCTGAGATTGTGTCAGTCGGCGACGACATTCTTCTACCACCAGCCAGTACCCAGAAGGTGGTCACTGCCCTTGCAGCCAGCCTCTATCTTCCTAAAGACTTTGCCTTTGAAACAAAAGTTGAACAGGCTGGCAATGACATCGTATTTACCTTTTCGGGTGATCCTACTTTAACGCGAAAAGACCTCCAGCTTATGGTTAGCGCCCTTAAAGCCAAAGGCGTGAAGCGAATCAGAGGCGATGTTTGGCTGGATGGGACTGTGTTTGCAGGCTACGAGAGAGCAGTAGGATGGCCGTGGGATATCCTGGGCGTTTGTTATAGCGCCCCTTCCAGCGCAGTTGCATTGGAACGAAACTGTGTTCAAGGCTCGATATACAGTGAAAAAAATCAAAAACTCACCCGTGTCTTTGTCCCTGAACACCAGCCTGTACAAGTCAACACTGACGCGCTCGCCGTGACCAAAAGCGAGCAGGAAGCCAATCTGTGTGATTTAGAGCTTCATTACGACAACAACAACCAGTATTTACTAAGCGGGTGCTTACAACACCGTGCGAATCCGCTCCCTCTAAAGTTTGCGATTCAGAATCCACAGAAATATGTCGAAGATGTGTTGGCTTCAGAGCTCAAAAGTGCCGCTATCAAATTGGATGGAAAGATTCGACAGGGCGCAGCCAAGGACGACCGCACATTGCTAGCAAGACATACATCGGATCCGCGGGATGCACTCCTAAAGGTCATGCTGAAGCGCTCTGATAACTTGTTGGCCGACAACCTTTTAAAAACCATGGGGCACCGTTATTACGGTCAACCCGGTACTTTTGCAAACGGCGCTGCAGCGGTGAAAGCGATTTTGCAGGAAAAAGCTGGGCTGGATTTAACCCATGCAGTGATAGTTGATGGTTCTGGTTTGTCACGTAACAACCGCATGACGGCTTCTCAGCTGATGAACGTCATGCATTACGTTTATGAAAACCCGAGTCTCGGCGTGCTTTCCATGCTGCCAGTTTCAGGCGTCGATGGCACCCTGAAATACCGCTCCAGTGTGCGCCATGCGCCTTTAAAACAAAGACTCGCTGCAAAAACAGGCTCGTTATATGGCAGTCATAACCTCGCTGGCGTACTGAAAAATCAGCAAGGTAAAGATATCTTGGTCGTGCAACTAGTGACGAACTATCACATCCCCAAATCGGATGACAGGCCAGCCAATGTCGCCAGCCCGATCACCCAATTTGAACGGGAACTTTATCAGGCACTTCTTACGTCAAGCCTAACCATGCGTTAACAGTGACGAAGTAAATAGCCATTCCACTGATATCGACCACTGATGCCAATACAGGGCTAACCAACACAGCAGGGTCAAGCTTTAGCTTTCTTGCCACCAAAGGCAGCACTCCACCAAGGGTGGTCGAAATTGTTACTTGAATGCTCAATGCCAGGCCTATGGCTATGGCGATATCAATTAAGGTCATGCCTGCTGGCAGCGCACTGTCATCACTGAATAACATCACCCTCGCCATGATGACGGTCGCCAGTGCGATCGCGATGATCGCCGCGATCCTCACTTCTTTCCACATCACCTGAAGCCACTGCCCCGGTCTGACTTCATTCATCGCCAACGCCCTGACCACCAGTGTCGCGGCTTGTGAACCTGCATTACCGCCTGCGGCTGCAATGACTGGCATATAGATAGCCAGCAACACCAACTGGCTCAAAGTATCTTCGTAATGCGAGATGATAAGTCCCGAAACAATACCAAGCAGTGCTAATCCGACAATCCAACCAATCCGTTGACGGACATGGCTCAATACCGAGTTAGTCAAGTAGTTGCCATCAGGCTCTGCTTCTGAGCTGATAAGCCCAAGTCCAGTGGCAATTTGCCTCACACGCACTACCTCCCCAGTTTCAGCCAGGTCATCAAGCAGCCGTCGAACCAATGCCACCGGGCACTGATTTAATACTGCAATCGCCTCACTAACGGGCATCACAGAGAGTAAGCGAACACGCTCATTGTTTTCATGAAATAAAAATGCGCTTCTTGCTGCTTCAATTTCTCTCGCAGCAAAAGCAGTTGGCTGGTTTCCCAGCGAAGTAGCGTTCATTACCGCCATAGCGAACCTCCCGATTGGCTAGGTGTAACGACCAAAGAAAAGCGACTGATTTCAGACGAAAAAGTGCAGAAGCCTTTTAACGACATACGAATGCAGTCAGTTTTCTCACTCAGAATTTTCGGGAAGCACAGGGAATAAAAAGGAGCTTTAAAGCGGAGCATTCCAACCGGACGGTTGAAACGCGAAATGATCACGAACGTTACCGTCTGGGATTACAGGCTTCCCTTGCAACTCGGAGGCTGGTCGATAACGTTCATGGTTTTCTCCATTTCAGTCGCAGCATTGCGACCCGTAAATTCTATGTGGAACGTACAAGAACTCAACTAAAAACAAGGCAAAAAATATCAAGTGTGAAAAACTAAAAACATAAAAAAGCCCGCCATTAAGGCGGGCAAGGAGGTTATCGTAACGGTCGGCTTACTGCCGACTCATTAGTCTCCCCTCACAACTCAAAGCGTCAACTCCAAATCGTTCGGGGCAGTTTTGTTAATTATTTACCGTACTTTTCTGCCACGCGTGCATGCAGTTCTTGTACTGAATTCACTTTCGACAGGTCAGCTGCTGCATGAGCCATACAGGTTGCGAAGGCTGCGTTCAGCGTAGTGGTGTAGTTCACCTTCTCTGCCAGTGCGCCGCGACGAAGTACCTTCGAGTCCTCAATCGCTTGACGACCTTCGGTGGTATTGATGATGTAGCTGTACTCACCGTTCTTGATACGGTCAAGAATGTGAGGACGACCTTCGTGTACTTTGTTCACCAGACGCGGGTTGATACCCGCTTCACCAAGAACAACCGCAGTACCGTGAGTTGCATCCAGCTCGAAGCCCAACTTGATAAGCTTGGCTGCCAGATCAACGACACGTTGCTTGTCGTTGTTACGAACAGACAGCAGTGCACGACCTTGCTCAGTGTAGGTTTTGCCACAGCCAAGGTCTGCTTTCGCAAACGCTTCTGCAAACGTGTCGCCCACACCCATAACTTCACCGGTTGAACGCATTTCAGGGCCAAGCAGTGGGTCAACGCCAGGGAACTTGTTGAATGGCAGAACCACTTCTTTCACTGAGTAGTAAGGAGGAATGATTTCCTGAGTGAAACCCTGTGATTCCAAAGATTGACCCGCCATAACACGAGCAGCAATCTTCGCCAGTGGTGCGCCGGTCGCTTTTGATACGAAAGGTACGGTACGCGCTGCACGTGGGTTCACCTCAATCAGGTAAACTTCTCCGTCTTTTACTGCAAACTGAGTATTCATCAGGCCACGAACGCCCAGCTCGAAAGCCAGTTTCTCTACCTGACGGCGCATCTCGTCCTGAATATCTTGGCTTAACGTGTAAGCAGGCAGTGAACATGCAGAGTCACCGGAGTGAACACCCGCTTGTTCGATATGCTCCATGATGCCGCCAATCACCACGCGCTCACCGTCGCAGATTGCATCGACGTCAACTTCGGTCGCGTCATCTAGGAAACGGTCCAGAAGTACTGGTGATTCGTTAGATACGCTTACCGCTTCGTTGAAGTAACGGCGCAGGTCGCTTTCGTCGTAAACGATTTCCATTGCGCGGCCACCCAGTACATAAGAAGGACGAACCACCAGCGGATAACCGATTTCACGGGATTTCTCTACCGCTTGCTCCAGTGCCGTTACTGTCGCGTTTTCAGGCTGTTTCAGGCCCAGACGCTCAACCGCCGCCTGGAAACGCTCACGGTCTTCTGCACGGTCGATAGCATCAGGGCTAGTACCGATAATTGGCACACCTGCTGCTTCCAGCGCACGCGCCAGTTTCAGTGGTGTTTGGCCACCATACTGAACGATAACGCCTTTAGGCTTTTCAACACGCGCAATGGCCAGTACGTCTTCCAGTGTTACTGGTTCGAAGTACAGACGGTCTGAAGTGTCGTAGTCAGTCGAAACCGTCTCAGGGTTACAGTTAACCATGATGGTCTCAAAGCCGTCTTCACGCAGTGCCAGTGATGCATGTACACAGCAGTAGTCGAATTCGATACCTTGACCGATACGGTTTGGACCGCCGCCCAGAACCATGATCTTGTCTTTATCTGAAGGGTTCGCTTCACACTCTTCATCGTAAGATGAGTACATGTACGCCGTATCAGAAGAGAACTCCGCTGCACAGGTATCAACACGCTTGTACACAGGGTGAATGTCGTACTGGTCGCGCAGTTTGCGGATTTCGCTTTCGCTCACACCCAGCAGCTTGCTTAGGCGTGCATCGGAGAAACCTTTGCGCTTCAGTTTGCGCAGTACTTTCGCATTCAGGCCAGCAAAGCCGCCTTCTTTGATTTCCGCTTCCAGCTTCACAATCTCTTCGATTTGAACCAGGAACCAGCGATCAATGTTGGTCAGTTTGAACACGCCGTCTACGGACATGCCCGCACGGAATGCATCTGCGATGTACCAAATACGCTCTGCGCCTGCATCTTTCAGCTCGTGGCGGATTTTGGTCAGTGCATCTGGTTCATCCAGGTCAACCATCTCGTCGAAACCGGTCGCACCAACTTCCAGACCACGCAGCGCTTTGTGCAGTGATTCCTGTTGGTTACGGCCGATAGCCATGACTTCACCCACAGATTTCATCTGGGTAGTCAGGCGGTCATTTGCGCCCGCAAATTTTTCGAAGTTGAAGCGTGGGATCTTGGTAACCACGTAGTCGATGGTCGGTTCAAAAGACGCTGGCGTTGCACCGCCAGTGATGTCGTTCATCAGCTCATCAAGGGTGAAACCAACAGCCAGTTTCGCTGCCACTTTTGCAATCGGGAAACCCGTTGCTTTCGATGCCAGTGCAGAAGAGCGTGATACACGTGGGTTCATTTCGATGATAACCATACGGCCATCTTTCGGGTTGATACCGAACTGAACGTTAGAGCCACCAGTTTCAACGCCGATTTCACGCAGAACAGCCAGCGATGCGTTACGCATCAGTTGGTATTCTTTGTCAGTCAGGGTCTGAGCAGGTGCAACCGTGATGGAGTCACCGGTGTGGATACCCATGGCATCGAAGTTCTCGATAGAACACACGATGATACAGTTGTCCGCTTTGTCGCGAACCACTTCCATTTCGTACTCTTTCCAACCGATCAGAGATTCGTCAATCAGCAGCTCATTGGTTGGAGACAGATCCAGACCGCGGCGACAGATTTCGTCGAACTCTTCTTTGTTATATGCGATACCGCCACCGGTACCACCCATGGTGAAAGAAGGACGGATGATACATGGGAAGCCCACCATATCGAGGACTTTGTAAGCCTCTTCCATGGTCTTCGCCGTGTCAGCGCGTGGACATTCCAGGCCGATAGACTTCATGGCTTTGTCGAAGCGTGAACGGTCTTCTGCTTTATCAATCGCATCCGCCGTTGCACCGATCATTTCCACACCGAACTCAGCCAGTACGCCGTGTTTTTCCAGATCCAATGCACAGTTCAGTGCTGTCTGGCCACCCATGGTAGGCAGAACCGCATCTGGACGCTCTTTTTCGATAATGTTGCGTACCACTTCCCACTGGATTGGCTCGATGTAAGTCGCATCAGCCATCTCTGGGTCAGTCATGATGGTGGCAGGGTTAGAGTTCACCAGAATAACGCGGTAACCCTCTTCACGCAGCGCTTTACACGCCTGTGCACCTGAATAGTCGAACTCACACGCCTGACCGATAACAATCGGGCCTGCGCCAAGGATAAGAATACTTTGAATATCTGTACGTTTTGGCATTCTCTGCTACTCCGGATTACGCGCTGTGTTGCTTGATCAGTTCAATAAAGTGGTCGAAAAGCGGTGCCGCATCGTGCGGACCTGGGCTCGCTTCAGGGTGGCCCTGGAAGCTGAATGCCGGCTTATCCGTGCGGTGGATGCCTTGCAATGAGCCGTCGAACAGAGATTTGTGCGTCGCGCGCAGGTTAGCTGGCAGCGTTTCTTCGTCTGCTGCAAAGCCGTGGTTCTGGCTGGTGATCATCACCACATTGCGGTCCAAGTCTTTAACCGGGTGGTTTGCGCCGTGGTGACCAAACTTCATCTTCACGGTTTGTGCGCCTGATGCCAACGCCAGGATTTGGTGACCCAAACAGATGCCGAAAATTGGCAAGCCTTTCTCCAGGAACACTTTGGTCGCTTCAATCGCGTACTCACATGGTGCCGGGTCGCCAGGGCCGTTTGACAGAAACACACCGTCTGGGTTCATTGCTAGCACGTCTTCTGCTGAAGTCTGAGCTGGAACCACAGTCAAGCGGCAGCCACGGTCAACCAACATACGCAGAATGTTACGTTTCGCACCGAAATCGTAAGCCACTACGTGATAAGGCAGTTCGCTGTCATCTTTCGCTTCTGGCAGGCCGCCTTCCAGCGTCCATGAGCCTTGTTTCCACTCGTACGCTTCAGCTGTCGTCACTTCTTTCGCCAGATCCATGCCTTTCAGGCCAGGGAATTCTTTAGCTTTTGCCAGTGCCAGCGCTTCATCGATGTTGTCGCCCGCAACGATGCAACCATTCTGAGCGCCTTTTTCACGCAGCAAACGGGTCAGCTTACGGGTGTCGATATCAGCGATGCCAACGATGTTTTGGGATTTCAGATAATCAGAAAGGGATTGCTGATTACGGAAGTTAGAATCGATAAGAGGGAGGTCGCGGATTACCAGGCCTTGAGCATGGATTTTTGAGGATTCTTCGTCTTCGGTATTAGTACCGGTATTGCCAATGTGGGGATAAGTGAGAGTAACGATTTGCTGGGAATAGGAAGGGTCGGTGAGAATTTCTTGGTACCCCGTCATCGAGGTATTGAAAACAACTTCACCAACAGCGGTTCCATCAGCACCAATGGATTCACCGTGGAATACAGTCCCGTCTTCCAGGACTAAGAGCGCAGACTTGCTCAAGACAACCTCCAAATCAATAAAGATGCAGAAAAACTATATAATCTTGCATCAAAGCATTCCATACAAGTGCCAAAAATCACTAAAGCTGAATTTTGACAAATTGCGCGCATTCTAGAGATCGATTCACAAGCTGTCAATAAGTGGCAAAAAAAAGAATATTACTTATGGCCTGCAGCTGAGATTTTGCCTCTCAAACGGGCAAAAGTGAGTATTATCTGAGGATTCCATACGAAATTTCATCGTACAGGTTAACACTTTAAGGAAGGAAGGATGAGACGGGAAAGAAATACAGTCAGGTCATCACGCAACCGTTTTTATTGTCAGAGTTTAGTTTGGTTTTTGATGGCTTAACCATGAATCCCAAACCGATGACACTTAAAACACAGTTAAGTTGGAGGATTTTTGCAAATAGTGACTATTTAAATAAAATCGCCATTTATTGAGAAAAACTATGCAGCATACAGAAAGATACTGCATAGTTATATGAAAGCGTGTTAACTGGAAAAACGAGCGACTTACAGGGTGTCCAGTTCAAGCACGTCTTGCATGGTATAGAAGCCCGCATCTTTTGCAGCCAACCACACCGCAGCGCGAACAGCACCATTGGCAAAGGTCATACGGTTAGACGCTTTGTGGGTAATTTCCACGCGTTCACCAATGTCTGCAAACATAGCAGTATGCTCGCCGACGATATCGCCCGCTCGGATGGTCGCAAAACCAATCTCATCCCGGGTACGCTCACCAGTGATACCTTCACGAGCATATACAGCAACATCACTCAACTTGTTACCCATAGCACCGGCAATTGCCTCACCCATGCCAATTGCTGTGCCTGATGGTGCATCCACTTTATGTCTGTGGTGCGCTTCAACGATTTCAATGTCACAGTAGCCGCCCATCACCTTGGCAGCTTTTTCGAGCAGTTTGAAAACGAGGTTCACACCGACGCTGTAGTTTGGCGCCATGACGATACCAACATCGGTCGCCGCATCAATCTGTGCGCGCTGCTCTTCGCTAAAGCCAGTCGTACCGATCACCAGTCGCTTACCATGAGCACGGCAAAGCTCAATGTTTGCCAGTGTCGCTACTGGTGCAGTGAAATCGATGATGACATCAAATTGATCGGCCACTTTCGCCAAATCATCAACGATTGCTACATCGCGCTTACCAATACCTGCCAGTTCACCTGCGTCGGTACCAATCAAGCTCGACTCAGGACGCTCACTTGCTGCAGCCAGAACCGCGCCTTCCATCGCGTCAGTCGCCTGAATAAGCTGTCGGCCCATGCGTCCGGCAGCGCCCGCAATTGCAATGCGAACCATCTATTTCCCCTTTTAACTTCCTGTCATCACGCCACTTTGTGCGCGTTATATTCGTAACTGGATAACCACTCTACCCTTTTCGCCGCGTGATGTGAATCAACCTCTGCGCGTTCAATCGCGGGAATGGCGGCGTAAAAAAGGGAGCCTTCGCTCCCTTTCGGTTTTATCGATCAATGCACTTCTTTTACTTGAAGCTCTCGTGGCACTTCAAAGAACATGTTCTCTTCACGACCTTTCAGCTCTTCCACCGCAGTACCGCCCAACTCTTCAATACGGGCGATAATGAGGTTCACCAACTCTTCCGGCGCAGAAGCACCAGCCGTAATTCCGACTTTGGATTTGCCGTCAAACCATTCAGCTTTCACGTCTTCAGCGCAATCGGTCAGATAACCGGGAGTCCCCAGTTTCTCACTCAGTTCACGCAGACGGTTTGAGTTCGAGCTGTTCTTCGAGCCCACAACTACCAAAACGTCACATTGGGTCGCGAGATCGCGAACGGCATCCTGGCGGTTTTGGGTCGCATAGCAAATGTCGTCTTTGCGTGGGCCCTGAATGTCCGGGAAGACTTTGCGCAGCGTCTCAATCACTTCTGCCGTCTCATCCACAGACAAGGTCGTTTGGCTGACGAAATGAAGGTTTGAAGGATCTTTCACGTCCAGCTTGTAGACATCTTCCGGTTTCTCTACCAGATACATGCCACCGGTTTCGCTGGCATATTGCCCCATGGTGCCTTCCACCTCTGGATGACCGGCATGGCCAATCAACACTACTTCCATATTACGACGGCTAGCACGTGCCACTTCCATATGAACTTTGGTCACCAATGGGCAAGTAGCATCAAACACGGTCAACGCACGGGCTTTCGCTTCATTGCGTACTGCTTGAGAAACACCGTGCGCAGAGAAAATCACAATGCTGTCGTCTGGCACTTCACTGAGTTCTTCAACAAATACCGCGCCGCGTGCTTTCAAGCCTTCCACGACAAAGCGGTTATGTACCACTTCGTGACGCACATAAATCGGTGGCTGGTAGAGTTCCAGAGCACGTTCAACGATGCTGATCGCTCGATCAACACCGGCACAAAAACCACGAGGGTTAGCTAGCATGACTTTCATGGAATAGCCTTTTTAAGCAACACTGACAATTTCAACGTCAAAGATAACACGGTGTCCCGCCAGCGGGTGATTGAAATCCACTGTCACAGACTCGCCCGCCACTTCTGTGATTAAGCCTGGGATCTCCTGACCGCCTGGGCCTGAGAAGGCGATGATGGTGCCTTCTTCTGCTGGAGCATCACCCGCAAACAAGCTTCTGTCCATGTGCTGGACGTTGTCTGGGTTTGGTTGACCAAAGGCATCTTCAGGTTCAAGCGTGAAGCTTGCGGATTCACCTTCAGTTAGGCCCAGCAGACATTTTTCGAAGTTCTCCGTCAGACTACCATCGCCCATCACCAGTTTGGCTGGCTTACCAGAGGTTTTGGTGCTGTCGGCCACAGAGCCATCTTCGAGTTTGATAGTGAAGTGCATGATGACTTCGCTGTTTGCAATAATTTGCGCCATTAACTCACATCCTTTGTTGGCGGGCAATTTACCAAAAGCAACAGAGCCCTTAAATCCCCAATTTAACTTGGGTTATCAAGGTGTTTATACGACTTGGCGCCGACCACAGAGCAGTCAGCGCCAATGATTATCCCTTCGTCGCATAGCGCGAAGGTTATTCAGCTTCAGCTTGAGGCTTTTTTGATGCGATGATGCTATCCAGCACAATCAATACCGCACCAATCACAATCCCCGTATCAGCGAGGTTGAACGCTGGCCAGTGGTAGTTACCGACGTAGAAATCAAGAAAGTCGACCACATAGCCATGTACCAATCGGTCAAACAAGTTACCGATAGCGCCGCCAATGACCAAAGCATACGCAACATTCAGTATACGGTTCGTCGAGGGTGTTTGGCGCATCCAGTAAACCAACATGCCAGAAACACCCAGCGCGATGGCGGCAAAGAACCAACGTTGCCAGCCACCTGCATCGCTCAGAAAGCTGAACGCGGCGCCGTAGTTATGAACATAAAGCAGGTTAAAAAACGGCAGGACCTCAATGCGGTTCGACCAGCCGTAACCCATGGTATTCATCACCAGCAATTTGCTGCCGATATCCAGAACGAACACCAGAAGCGCTAGCCATAGCCAACGCAATCCTGATTGTTTCGCTGTCAGATCTTTCATCCAGCTTTCCTATCGTTGCCTGTTACGCGAACTGGCGCTTTTCGCCTTCGCCATCGATGTTGCTTACGCAACGGCCACAAATCGCTTCATGACCTTCGATGGTGCCAACATCCGCAACATGGTGCCAGCAACGATCGCACTTCTCTGCGTCAGACTTGGCAACAGCAACAGACAGACCTTCAACGTCAGTCGCTACCGCCGCTTCTGGTGCTGCATCAGTAGCAACGACCTCAGCTTTTGAAGTCAGCAGCACGAAGCGCAGTTCATCGCCCATTGCCTGCAGCTTGGCGGCAAACTCAGGTTTGGCATAAAGCGTTACTTCAGCTTCCAGAGAACCACCGATAGTTTTCTCGTTACGAGCAGCTTCCAGAACCTTGTTCACTGCACCGCGCACGCGAAGCAGTTCAGCCCAGAATGCGTTGTTCAGTTGCTCGTCTTCACCCAGACCGAACAGACCGTCATACCATACTTCGGTGAAAACGAACTTGTTACGGTTGCCTGGCATCTCGTTCCAGATTTCATCTGCAGTGAACGACATGATTGGCGCCATCCAGCGAACCAGTGCTTCCACAATGTGGAATAGCGCGGTTTGACAGCTACGGTGTGCGTGACCACCCGCTTTCGCGGTGTACTGACGGTCTTTAATGATGTCCAGATAGAATGAACCCATCTCAACCGAGCAGAACTGCATCAGACGTTGCGTAACAGCGTGGAAGTTACACTCTTCGAACGCTTTCACGATCTCTTCCTGAGCTTCTAGTGCTTTACCCACTGCCCAGCGGTCTGCAACTACCAGATCTTCCGCTGCAACCATATCAGTTTCAGGGTTGAAACCGTTCAGGTTCGCCAGCAGGAAGCGCGCGGTGTTACGAATACGACGGTATGCGTCTGCACTGCGTTTCAGGATTTCGTCAGAAACTGTCATCTCGCCGGTGTAGTCAGTCGATGCCACCCACAGACGCAGGATGTCGCCACCCAGCTTGTTCATCACGTCCTGAGGTGAAACCACGTTACCGATAGACTTCGACATCTTGCGGCCTTGGCCGTCAACAGTGAAGCCGTGCGTCAGAACCTGCTTGTAAGGGGCGTGGTTCTTGATCGCTACAGAGGTCATCAGGGAAGACTGGAACCAACCGCGGTGTTGGTCTGAACCTTCCAGATACATATCTGCTTCATTGCCAGCAAACTCTTCACGCTGGTTAACCACTGCATAGTGCGTTGCACCTGAATCGAACCATACGTCCAGAGTGTCCAGCACTTTCTCGTAGTTCGCCGCTTCTGTACCAAGCAACTCTTCAGCCTCTAGATCCCACCATGCCTGGATGCCAGACTGTTCAACTTTCTGAGCTACTTGCTCAATCAGCTCAACGGTGTTCGGGTGAAGCTCTGCCGTTTCTTTATGAACGAACAGGGCAATTGGCACACCCCAAGTACGCTGACGTGAAATACACCAGTCAGGACGACCTTCTACCATTGACTCAATACGGTTCTGGCCCCACTCAGGGATCCACTGTACGTTTTTGATTTCTTCCAGTGCTTTTGCACGCAGGCCCGCTTTCTCCATAGAGATAAACCACTGAGGCGTTGCACGGAAGATAATTGGCGTTTTGTGGCGCCAGCAATGTGGATAGCTGTGCTCGTAAGCGTGGTGATGCAGCAGCGCACCGTGCTCTTTAAGCACTTCAACCACGTTATCGTTCGCTTTCAATACGTGTTGACCTGCAAACAGCTCTGTGTCTGGCAAGTAAACACCGTTGCTACCTACTGGGTTTGCTACTTCAAGGTTGTACTTTTGACCAACCGCGAAGTCTTCCTGGCCGTGTCCAGGTGCCGTGTGAACAACACCGGTACCTGATTCAGTCGTTACGTGATCGCCCAGGATCACAGGAACATCGAAGCTGTAGAACGGGTGGTTAAAGCGCAGCAGTTCCAGCGCATCACCTTTACAGAAGCCCAGATTATGGAAGTGCTCGATACCGGCACGATCCATCACATCTTTCGCAAGCTCTGCTGCCATGATCAGACGACGTGGCGTTTCACCTTCCACCTGAACCAGCACGTATTCCAGCGCATCAGAAACCGCAACTGCACGGTTCGCTGGCAGAGTCCAAGGTGTGGTGGTCCAGATAACGATAGACACATCACCTTGACCTGCATGACCTTCGTTCAGGTTGAACTTAGACAGCACTGCTGCTTCATCGACAGCACCGAACATGACATCGATTGAAGGAGAAACTTTGTTGTAATACTCGACTTCAGCTTCTGCCAGTGCAGAACCACAGTCAGTACACCAGTGAACAGGTTTGAAACCTTTGTGCAGGTGACCGTTACCGGCGATTTTACCCAGTGCACGGATGATGTTTGCTTCAGTATCAAAATCCATGGTCAGGTATGGTTTGTCCCACTCACCCAACACGCCCAGACGTTTGAAATCAGCCTTCTGGCCTTCAACCTGCTTCGCGGCGTACTCACGACACTTCTGACGGAATTCAGCAGCAGACACTTTCTGGCCTGGCTTGCCGACTTTCTTCTCAACCATCAGTTCAATAGGCAGGCCGTGACAGTCCCAACCTGGTACGTAAGGTGCGTCGAAGTCCGAAAGGGTTTTGGACTTAATAATAATGTCTTTAAGAATTTTGTTTACGGAGTGACCAATGTGAATATTGCCGTTCGCATACGGAGGGCCGTCATGCAAAATGAAAGATTTTTTGCCTTTCTTAGCTTTACGGATTTCACCGTAAAGATCTTCGTCGTACCAGCGCTTGAGCATCTGTGGCTCGCGCTGTGCAAGATTACCTCGCATCGGAAACGCGGTTTCCGGCAGGTTTAAGGTATCTTTAAAGTCACTCATTGATTGTTCATTCCGTATATGGACGTTTAGACATTATTTCTCATCATGCTCAGCCAGCCACGCACGCGCTGTCTGGGCATCAATTCCGATTTGGGCTTTCAACTCATCGAGCGAGCCAAATTTCATCTCGTCACGCAGTTTATGTAAAAGCTGCACTTCGATTTGAAGACCATAGAGATCACGCTCCAGGTCAAAAAGGTGTACTTCCAGTTGTTGGCGCACACCGTTGACAGTAGGCCGTGTACCGACATTCGCTACACCACCCAGCCATTGTTCTTCTTCAATTCCACCAACACGCACCACATAGACACCGGAAACCGGAGATACACGACGCTTGAGCGGAACATTTGCGGTCGGGAAGCCGATGGTTCGACCCAATTTTTTACCGTGGGAAACACGACCGCTGATGCTGTAAGGGCGGCCAAGCATAGATTCTGCTTCACTTTGATGCCCTGCAGCCAATTCGTTACGAATGGCTGTACTGCTGACACGTTGCTCAGAGACAGTAAAGCTGTCAGTACTTACCACTTCAAAGCCAGCCGTTGTCGCTTCGTTTTGCAGATAACAAAAATCGCCCTGACGCTTAGCGCCAAAGCGAAAATCATCACCAACCACGAGAAACTTAACACCCAATTGTTCAGCCAACAAGCGATGAACGAAGTCATGCGGCGTGATAGAGGCGAATTTGGCGTTGAAGTTAACCATGACGAGACGCTCAACACCCAGTTTGGCCAGTTGAACATACTTATCGCGAAGTCGGGTGAGCCTTGCCGGGGCATTTTCTCCTGAAAATAGCTCTCGCGGCTGAGGCTCAAACAGCATTACCGTTGAAGGCAATCCAAGCTCACGCGCTTTTTCCACCACGCGGCGCAGCACTTCCTGATGACCCAAATGGACACCGTCAAAGTTACCGATTGTCAGCACGCAACCACGATGTCTGTCGCGGATGTTATGGATACCCCGAATTAATTCCATAGCGGTAAAACAGCTTTCCCCTTAAAAAACCGACGGATTATATACTAATCAGAAGCCGCAATCAGCCTTCCGCGCGAAGTTGATGCGGTCTCAGGCCCAAAATTACCAGCGAGACTACGTAAGTGATTGCGCCCGCAGCAATTAAGCCGGTCAGTGTATAAACTCTTTGCCACAAATCCATCACCAGCCACTGTTCAAATACTGGCATAAAGTGATAAACCACCGCCCCCATGAGCACCACACCCAAGATAAGGCGCAAGGTGAAAATCACCGTATCTTTGCTGACGCGGTAAACCTGTTGTTTGTGGAGACCACGATACAGCAAGCCTGCATTGACTAAAGCAGATAGCGCCGTCGCGATCGCCAAGCCTACATAACCGTAGAAATAGGCAAAAATCAGATTGAATACCATATTGCTTGCCATGGCGATAATGCCGTATCGCACGGGTGTTTTGGTGTCCTGCCGAGCGTAGTAGCCAGGTGCCAACACCTTTATCAACATAAAGTTAAGCAGGCCTGACGAATAAGCAATCAGTGACATGGCTGCTGCATTCACATCATCAGCGCCGAACTCGCCTCGCATGAAAAGCACCATCAACATAGGCTTGGCAAGCACAATCATACCCACCATCGCTGGAACACCAAGCAACAACACCATGCGCACCCCCCAATCCATGGTGGACGCAAATTGCCCTGAAGATTGCTCCACATGTTTTTTGGAGAGCGCAGGAAGAATCACTGTCGCGATGGCAATCCCGAACAAACCTAATGGAAACTCTAGCAAGCGATCAGAGTAGTAAAGCCAACTGATAGAACCTGTTGCCAGAAAACTCGCAATGAAGGTATCGAGCAAGAGGTTAATCTGACTAACTGAAACCCCAAACAATGCAGGAATCATCAGGGTACGAATTTTTGCCACGCCTGGGTGCGACCAGCCCCACTTAGGGCGAACCAGCATCCCTTCGCGATAAAGGAACGGGATTTGGAAACCGAACTGGATCAGGCCACCAAGAAAAACACCAATACCCAAACCTATCTCTGGCTGGTCTATGTTCGGTGATATCCAAATCGCTGCCGAAATCATGGCGATATTCAGGAATACCGGCGTAAAAGAGGAGACCGCAAACCGACCCAAGGTGTTCAGTATCGAGCCAGCCAGCGCCACAAAAGTGATAAACCAAAGGTATGGGAAGGTGATCTTGAGGATCAGAGAGGCCAATTCAAATTTGTGTGAAGATGGGCCATCGTTTACCCAATCGAGGAACCACCCCATCCCGAACAGTGCCGTGATAACCGGTGAGGCTATCACACCAATCAAGGTGACTATTGTCACCAACAGGCCCAGTGTGCCCGACACATACGCAATCAGTTCTCGGGTTTTGGTTTTATCATCACTGGCTTGATATTCTGCCAGCACTGGGACGAAAGCCTGTGAGAATGCACCTTCAGCGAAAAGACGTCGCAGGAAGTTAGGGATTTTGTTGGCAAAGAAGAAAACATCCGCCGCCGCGCCTGCCCCCATTAAATTCGCTATCACCACATCGCGTACAAGACCCATTACACGCGAAATCATGGTCATTGAACTGACAATCAATCCAGAGCGAAGTAATCGCTTTGACACCTATATCCCCTTAAAAAACAAAAGGAAGTAAACCTGCCTGCCTGTCGCCCGCGCCCCCTGTAGTTATAAAAAGAAAGGAGGCATCTTGAATAGCACGAAAAGCACAGATAAAAGGCTTACTTCAAGTAAAGAATGCTGGTAGAATCTGCCGCCATATTAACCGCGATGTTCGCAGCACGCCAATCTTAAGGTGAGTGCGGCGGATATTTGCACAAATGAATTGACAACTCGGGTAAAACGAGGCATATTCCTCGGCCTTAAATTGTCACCGAATATAAGATTTGGGAGTTAGACCCTTGGCGAATATCAAATCTGCTAAGAAGCGTGCAATCCAATCTGAGAAGCGTCGCCAGCACAATGCAAGCCGTCGCTCAATGATGCGCACTTACATGAAAAAAACTATCGCAGCTATCGCAGCAGGCGATAAAGAAGCGGCTACTAAAGCATTTGCTGAAGCGCAACCTATCCTGGACCGCATGGCTACTAAAGGCCTGATCCACAAGAACAAGGCTGCTCGTCATAAAGCTGCTCTGGCTGCTCAAATCAAAGCTCTGTAATAGCGCTCCGATTTGAAATAAAAAAACCGGCTCATGGCCGGTTTTTTTATTTGTTCAACGTTTTACTTCGCGCAATACAACTGGTGCAGCGTAGTCATGATGGTTTGCACTTCAACACTCTTCAGCGAATAGTAGACGGTCTGCGCTTCTTTCCTTGTTGCTACCAGACCATCGCGTCTCAACCAAGCCAAGTGCTGAGATAATGCAGACTGACTGAGCTGGAGCTTCTCACTCAGCGTACCAACAGACATTTCCCCTTCCAGCAGATAACAAAGTATGAAGAGTCTGCGCTCGTTTGCCATTGCTTTTAGCAACTGCACTGCCTTTGGCCCAGCTTCTTGCATTTTTTCTAGTTCCATACTTACTGCCTGCAAAAATTACATCTAAAGGTTTGTTTGTGTTTGACTTAAGTTTAACACTGTTCAGGTCAGTAACAACGGTTCGCAACTAAGAATGCTATAAAGAAGTTGAGAATTAGTGAAACAACTTGCTGAAATCAGCTTCACATATGCGTTTTACTGCAGGGTGCTGGATCATACGCTCAGCGAAAATCACGTAGTATTCCTCTTTAAGTGCTTCAACTTTCGCTACTTCCATCACATTCGGTAATTCCAGCACATCTGAAGAGTAAAATGTCGGCGCAACAAACATGGCTTTATGATTCGAGCCAAACGCTTTCATCAATGCCGCATCATCAAACTCTCCCAGAATGGTGGGCGTGATACCCTGGCTATCAAACCAATGCATTAACTTTCGCCCCATGGCCGTGCGTGTACTGGGGATTAACAATTTATGCTCTTCAATGACAGCAGGAAAACGCTTCTTGGAGATATCCCCTGAGCAGAAAAAGCTCATCATGCTCTCGCCTATCTTCACACTGAATAACCCAGGGCTTTGTGTTGAATCAACCGGGCAATCAGACAGGATCATATCCAGCTTATGCTGACTAAGCTGCTCCAACAGCAACTCATGGGTCGATTCAAAGCAACGTAGATGAATGCCATCATCTTCCGGCAATGCTTTCAGCAACACACGACTCACTAGGCTTTTCGAAAGTGCGTCTGCCACCCCAACATCAAACAGCTGATGCTCACGTTGACTGTAATTCACGATATCGAGCATTTCATAGCTCAGGCCAAACATCTTATCCGCATACTTAAATACGAGCTGTCCAAGCTCTGTGGGCTCAATGTTTCTTCCTGCACGTTTGGTCAGCTTACCTTTGAGCCGCTCTTCTAGCGCCCTGATTTGCCCTGTAACAGTCTGTGGCGTCAGAAACAAGGCATCAGCCGCCTTGGACACTGAACCTTGCTTACAGACCATCCAGAAGTAATAGAGGTGGTTATAATTTAAATGTGACATGTGTTCTCAACGAAAAAACGCCAGACACGTTATCCGCGGCTGGCGTTTTGAACTGGTAGCTTATCCTTTCTTGGCAATGGTGGAGGTCTTGTAGCGACCTCCGGCGCGCTGTTCCAGCGCTCTGCCTAATAAGGTGTCTTTGTCGACGCTTGGCGTTGTTGTCAGCGATGCTTTTTCTACAACCTCCGGTTGGGTTGTTTCCAGCCCGGCTAAGAACGCTTTACATACTTCTGTCGAATTATCATCGAAACAGTGCGAGTAATTGTTCGCAGCCAATGCCGGTGTAGCAAAAAGCACTCCGCTAATAATCAATGCTAACTTTTTTCTCATCGCTATCTTCCTCCACCTCACTCGATTTCGGCAATACAGCATTCAGCAAGGCGTAACCTGCCACAGCCGAGATAGTTGAACCAATCAAAATGCCCAGTCGTGAGAAGGTAATATAGCTTTCATCCACACCAACAAACGCCAGAGACGAAATGAAGATGGACATGGTAAAGCCGATACCACACAACAATGACACGGCAAAGATTTGCTTAAAGTTTACGTTTTCAGGTAGGCGAGCAATACCCAGTTTTACTGACGCCCAGCTCAGGGTAAAGATACCCAGAGGCTTACCAATCAACAGACCTAGTGCAATCCCCAATGGAAGTGTATTGGTCAGACTTTCTATTGATACGCCTTCCAGTGACACACCAGCATTTGCGAACGCAAAGATAGGCAGAATTAAGAAAGCAGCGTACGGGTGAATCGCATGTTCGAGCTCTTTCAGTGGTGACTTACCGTCCTTTCCACCTTCAAGCGGAATCACAAAGCCCAGCACCACACCCGCCAGTGTCGCGTGAACACCTGACTTCAAAACGCTGACCCAGAGAATCGCCCCCACGAGTAAGTACCACCGGGTCTGAGTGACACCTTTGGCATTCATCAGGAAGAGTGCTGCTGTAGCCAGGAAGGCAACTGTCAGTGCTGTAATGGAGAGATCACTACTATAGAACAAAGCAATAATCACGATAACGCCAAGGTCATCAATAATCGCCAACGCGAGCAGGAAGACTTTCAGTGCCAACGGAACGCGCTTGCCCAGCAGCGCCATCACACCCAGTGCGAATGCAATGTCCGTCGCGGCTGGAATTGCCCAACCCGCTTGGGTGACAGGGTCGCCAGCATTAAATGCCAAATATACCGCGGCAGGTGCTACCATACCGCCGACAGCAGCAATAGCAGGGAAGATGGCTTTTTCTTTGGTATTCAGAGCGCCTTCAATCAGCTCCCTTTTAACCTCAAGTCCAATCAGTAAGAAAAAGATGGCCATGAGGCCGTCATTAATCCAATGTGCAACAGACAAACCTGCTATGTAGCTATGAAGCGCACCGTCATACAGTGGTTGCAAAGGCGAGTTGGCAATAATGATCGCCAGAATCGCAGCAACGATCAGCACTAAACCACCAGCTGATTCCATCTTCATAAACTGACGAATCGCATCAGTCATTAAAAGCACTCCGTTAAATTAGTTAATCTCTACTAGTCTAGGCGCCGATCATCGATAAAGAAAAATCGGTTCTTCGGAGATTAAACATCGAAATATCCGAAGTATCCAATCAAAATTGTTACTTTTTTCGCAAAGAAAATCGGTGTCTTTGTAATAAACGCTCCGACCCAGCCTGCATCAAGCCTTAATACGGTTCAAGTGCCTATTTTTTATACTGCGATTTCACCCCTCACAAAAGTAACTTATCTTTATGTTTTTTATAGAAATACGGACACGTGACACAAAGTCTTTACACCCTTTCTTATCAATGGCTAATACACCACCTTATAACTGTCATATTAGTGAAATATTTCGTACCTAATATCCGCGCCAGATTCTTTCACTGACACAAATCTGACATTTAACTGTCACGGAGATTTCTCTTATGACCTCCCAAGCTTCTACTGCTGCACCGATTAACAGCTCTAAGAATTGGGTACGTTGGGCCAACCTGGCACTTATGCTTTATGTACTGCTTCTGGCAGTTTCCATGGTTGGAAGTGGTTTCAAATGGGCTGCGGGTGACGAGGCGAGAACCTTGTTTGAATTCGCATCTCATCCAGTTGCAGGTCTTATGATTGGTATCGTAGCGACAGCGCTCATCCAGTCTTCCAGTACTGTAACTTCTATTATTGTTGGTCTCGTCGCTGGCGGCCTGCCAGTTGAAACAGCCATTCCTATGGTGATGGGTGCAAACATCGGCACTACCGTGACCAACACACTGGTAAGCCTGGGTCACGCGCGTTGCAAAGATGAATTCCGCCGTGCATTCACCTGTGCAACTGTTCACGACTTCTTTAACCTGATTGCTGTAGCTATCTTCCTGCCGCTGGAAATGATGTTCGGCTTGCTGGACAAGATCTCAAGCTGGTTGGTAGCGCCTTTCATGTTTGAAGGCAGCCTGAGCATGAAAGGTCTGGACTTTATGGGTCCAATCACCAAGCCACTGGTTAATGGCACTAAAGATATGCTGTCTACACTGCCAGGTAGCTGGGGTGGCATCGTACTGGCTCTGCTGGGTATTGCACTGATCTTCGCTTCTATCACCATGATGGGCAAGCTGATGCGCTCTCTGATGGTAGGCCGTGCAAAAGAAATGCTGCACAAAGCGATTGGCCGCGGTCCTATCCACGGCATCATGTCAGGTACTTTGGTTACCATTCTGGTTCAGTCTTCTTCTACGACGACCAGCCTGATGGTTCCACTGGTAGGTACCAACGTACTGAAAGTACGTGACGTGTATCCGTTCACTTTGGGCGCGAACATCGGTACCTGTATCACTGCTCTGCTGGCAGCTACGGCAGTGACCGGTCCTAACGCAGTGTTTGCCCTGCAGATCGCTTTGGTACACCTGGCGTTCAACATCATGGCAACCCTGCTGATCTTCGGTACACCATTCCTGCGCGAAATCCCACTGAAGTGTGCGGAAATGCTGGGTGAAGCGGCAGCGAAGAACAAGATGGCTGTCGTGGCTTACTTAGGTCTGGTATTTATCGCGATTCCTTCGCTGGTGATGCTGGTAACCCAGTAAGCAATACTGACAAACTGATTTGAAAACGCCCGCTGATGCGGGCGTTTTTGTATTTAGGGTCCTGGAGCAATTATTCAAGAACATCGAGACATTAAAAAAGCGGCACTGGTGATCAGTTGCCGCTTTTTCTATTCCTAGGATCTGCTCTTGCTCTTTCTAGGACCTAGGATCTTCTTTTCCTAGAACCCTTAACCCTATTAAACCGCAATCGGCGCTTTAATCGATGGCAGCGCTTCGTAACCTTCAATCTCAAAGTCTTCTAGTTTGTAGTCGAAGATAGAGTCAGGCTTACGTTTGATTGTCAGGGTTGGTCGATTACCCGGCTCACGCTTGAGCTGCTCGTAAACGATATCATCGGTCAGGTGATTGTGATAAAGGTGAACATCACCGAAGGTATGAACGAAATCACCGACTTCCAAATCGCACTGCTGCGCAATCATATGGGTGAACAGCGCGTAACTCGCAATGTTGAACGGCACACCCAGGAAGTAATCGGCGCTACGCTGATAAAGCTGACAAGATAGCTTGCCATCAGCTACGTAGAACTGAAACAAACAGTGGCAAGGAGCCAGTGCCATTTTTCCTTGCTCTGCATTAGTTTGCGGGCTGATAGTCTCGTCAGGCAGGTCAGCAGGGTTCCACGCCGTAATGATATGGCGGCGTGAATTTGGTTTAGTTTTGATCTGCTCAATCAGCTCGGCAATCTGGTCAACAGTAGAACCATCCGGACATGCCCATGAACGCCACTGAGCACCATACACCGGGCCCAGATCGCCCTCGCCTGTTGCCCACTCGTCCCAGATTGTCACGTTATTGTCTTGCAGATACTTAATGTTGGTATCGCCATTGAGGAACCACAGCAGCTCATGAATGATGGCACGAGTGTAAAGCTTCTTGGTTGTCAGCAGCGGAAAGCCTTCACTGAGATCAAAACGCATCTGACGACCAAAAACTGAACGTGTACCTACACCGGTGCGGTCACCGCGGTCTGTGCCGTTATCAATGATATCCTGCATCAAATCAAGATATTGCTTCATGGTTCTTCCTTTCGTTTACTACCCGCTACAGCGGGGTGACAAATCACAAATATAAAGAAAGCCGCAGGGATCTGCGGCTTAAACTGAAAATGTTATGCGGAGCGCGCTGCGCTTGGGTCTCTGCGATAGGCCCAGACTACCATCAACACACCCACAATAATCATTGGCGTCGACAATATTTGTCCCATGCTGATCCAATCGCCAAATAGGCCCAAGTGTGCATCAGGCTCGCGATAAAACTCGACAATAAAGCGGAATGCCCCGTAACCTATCAGGAATAGACCGGAAACGGCACCGGCAGGCCGTGGCTTCTTAATAAACCAGTTCAGGATGAGGAACAACACGATGCCTTCCAGCAAAAACTCATAAAGCTGCGAAGGGTGACGGGCAATCGGTCCTCCCGTTGGGAAAATCATGCCCCATGGCATGTCTGTCGAACGTCCCCAGAGTTCGCCATTGATAAAGTTGCCCAGACGACCTGCGCCCAGACCGAATGGCACCAGTGGCGCGATAAAATCAGATACCGCAAAGAATGTCCGCTTGGTCTTTCGGGCATACCAAGCCATGGCTGCAATCACACCCAGCAATCCACCATGGAAAGACATGCCGCCCGTCCAGACTTTGAACAGGAAGAGCGGATCTGCAAGAAATGCGTCGAATTGGTAAAAAAGCACATAGCCAATGCGGCCGCCCAACACCACACCCAGAAAGCCCGCAAAGAGTAGATCACTGACTTCATCCCGCGTCCATCCGCTGCCCGGCTTATCTGCACGGCGGTTTGCCAGCCAAAGAGCAAAGGCAAAACCGGCGAGGTACATCAAGCCATACCAGCGTACTGCAAGCGGCCCGATTTCAATCAGGACAGGATCTATTTGAGGGAATGTCAGTGACATGAATTCGTCTTCCTTAGCTAAAAAACATGCTTGCGCCCACCAGGAGCAAGAATACCGCGAATACGCGTTTTATAATGGGTGTCGGTAAACGGGTCGCAAGTCTCGCCCCGTAACGCGTTGTCATTACGGAAGTGACTACAATACCAATCAATGCTGGCAAGTAAACATACCCCACACTATAAGGTGGTAGTGTCTCGGGTTGCGTCAGCCCGAAAAAGATAAAACCTATGACACCGGAAAGCGCCAAAAAGACACCGCACAATGATGCACTGCCAATGGCTTTGCGCATTTCGACGCCATGATAGTTAAGATAAGGCACGGTCAATGAGCCGCCACCAATTCCCGCAAGGCTCGCTATCATACCAATCGCAGTCCCACTGGTCATGCTACCAAGCGGAGAAGGTAGTGGTCTGGCTGATTTTATCCGAAGTGACAGCGCCATTTGCAGAGCAAGCAACAGCACAATAATCCCGAAGACTTTCGGCAAATATTCCGTTGGCATTCTGTCGGCAATCGCACTGCCAAGCAGCCCGCCCAGCAAAATACCCGGTAACAAGGTTTTAATGATGGAAGGCTGAACATTGCCGAGGCGATAGTGTGTATAAGCGGAGGAAGATGACGTGATCACAATGCTTGCTAGCGATGTGGCGAGTGCCATGGGCATCACGAGATTGGAAGAAATCCCCGCCCAAGGCAGAAGCACGCTAAGCGCTGGCACGACAATCAGGCCACCGCCGATCCCTAAAAGCCCGGCTAACAGACCAACAACGCCCCCGACGGCAAGACAAACGCCAAACAACCACAATGTGGCTTCTAACATGGAATATTCCTATTGGTGCTGCACTTTTTAAACAGCCAGATCACCTTATTTATTTGCCCTGAGCTTTACGTCCGAGTATCGCTGTGGCTACTTACCTACCCGGATCAAACCGCCGAGATTGTACTGTTCTAAAAAGGCTTCTGAAGCATTTCTTATATCACGCGCTAATGACAGTTGTTGGACAGTCGCCGCGTGCGACTCAAGCTGCTTACTTGGAATATGGCGCAAAACGTATTTGATTTTCGCGACACTCCGCGTATTCATGCTGAGCTGTCTGTACCCCATTCCTACCAACAGTGATGCACCGATAGGATCACCAGCAAACTCACCACAGACACTCACAGGTAATTTAAGCCGCTTGCTGTTGTCGAGAATTTGCCTAAGCACCGCCAACACTGAAGGGTGGAATGTATCATAGACCTCTGCCACGCGGGCGTTGTTTCTGTCCACCGCCAGCAAATACTGTGTGAGGTCATTGGTACCGACAGAGAGAAAGTCGATGTGAGGAGCAATGGCGTCCAATTGGTAGAGCACGGAAGGAACTTCTACCATGATCCCAAGTTTTGGCAGCTTCAAGGTCTCACCTTGCGCATCCGCCATTTCCATGACTTCCGCAAAGGCTCTCTCTACCAGTGCTTTGGCTTCTAACAGCTCAGACAAACCAGAGATCATCGGCAGCAGGATGGAGAGATTATCGCGTCCGATGCTGGCACGCAGCATAGCTCGAACCTGAATCAGGAAGATATCTGGATGGTCCAGAGTAAAACGGATCCCGCGCCAGCCAAGGAAGGGATTGTCCTCTTCGATTTTGAGATAAGGCAATGGTTTGTCACCGCCAATATCCAGTGTGCGCATGACCACTGGCTGCTTGGGATAGCAATCCAGAATCGCACGGTATTGATTCACCTGATCGTCTTCCGATGGGAAACTTCTTTGCATCAGAAACGGCACTTCGGTGCGGTAGAGACCAACGCCATCTACTCCACGGTTGATAGCAATGCTGGTATCAGCACTGAGTCCCGCATTCAAATGGACTTCTACCCGCACACCATCAGACGTTTCTGTCTTCTTCGTGAAAGTACTTTCGACTTCCTGTTGAAGCTCCAATTCTTCGTCACGAAGACGCTCATACTCTTCAAGAACCTGAGGTGCTGGCTCAACCAGCAAACGCCCCTTGAAACCATCCAGCACGATTTGCTTGCGGTGCACCAACTGCGGGCTGAATTCCACGCCCATGACAGCTGGAATACCCAAGGCTCTTGCCAAAATGGCAGCGTGCGCATTCACTGCCCCTTCTTCTGCAACCACACCCGCCAGACGATCGCGTGGGATGGCGGCCAGCATGGCTGCCGTTAATTCACGGGCAAACAGCACAATAGGCTCGTCAAAATTCCACTGCTTTATTTCCTGATTCTCAAGGAAATAAAGCAAGCGTTGACCCAGTTCTTTCACGTCATTAGCACGTTCGCGAAGATAAGGATCTGACATGTTCTGGAAACGCTCAGAAAACGCGTCAATGGTTTGCTTTACCGCCCACTCTGCCAAATCGCCATTCTGAATGCGCTCATTCATCGCCTTTCGCAGCATGGGATCATTCAGAAGGTGGATAAAAAGATCAAAGATCGCCAGCGTGTCCTGATTCAGTTCACTGTCAAAACGCTTTCGCAAACGGCGGAATTCGGTAATGGCTGCGCTGATAGCACCATCCAATCTGTCGCGTTCTTTTTGTGTATCAAGGCAAGATGCCGGAAAGACCAAATCCAACCGTGGCTGGGATACATCACACCAGGCTTTGGCTATAGCAACCCCAGGAGATGCAGCAGCACCTTCTAAAAGTAAGGCGCCTTTTGCGTTGTTGGGCCAAAAGCCTTGCGCCTTGGCGTGAGCAAAAACTACCGCAAGTTGGGCCGCCAACGTGACCAGAAAAGATTCTTCACTTTCATCAAACTGGCGAGAATCGCGCTGCTGGACAACCAAAACTCCCAGCACTTTTCGGCGATAAATAATCGGTGTGCCAAGAAAGGCTTGGAAAATATCTTCGCCGATATCAGGAAAATGTTTGAAGTCGCTATGCGAACTGGCGAGTGCAAGGTTGATGGGTTCGGCACGACGGCCAACTAACCCCACCAAGCCTTCATCAAAGGAGAGAGAAACACGGCGAGCACGGGCATTGAGTCCCTGCGTCGCCATAAGATCATATTGTTCACGGTCATGATCCGCGATATAAACCGAGCAGCACTCCGTCTCCATCGCAGAACAGGTCTCACGTACTAAGACATTAAGCGCCTGTTTGACGTCGGTGGACGACGCTACATTGTTAACGATATCCCTCAGTTTCGTCAGCATCGGCGCCCTCGACGTTCATCCTTAGTTCTTTGCTGTGCCCCGCTTACCTTTTCGTTTGGTCTTTCTTTCGCGAAAAGGCATCGCCATTGGCGCAAACTCTTTCATCGCGCGTCGGTAAACTTCGCGTTTAAACGACACCACTTGCCTCACAGGGTACCAATAACTGACCCAACGCCAGCCATCAAATTCCGGTGTCCCCCCGCGCTGCATATTCACCTTTGACTCGTCACATTCCAGCTTCAGCAAAAACCACTTTTGCTTCTGACCGATACACACTGGCTTGGAATCCCAGCGAACCAGACGTTTAGGTAATTTATAGCGTAACCAATGACGACTGGTAGCCAGAATTCTTACGTCTTTCTTCGTGAGCCCTACTTCCTCGTATAACTCACGGTACATGGCCTGTTCAGGTGTTTCACCGTCATCAATACCACCTTGTGGAAATTGCCAGGAGTGTTGTCCGTATCGACGAGCCCAGAGAACTTGACCGTGGCTGTTACAAATAACTATCCCCACATTGGGACGGTAGCCATCGCCATCTATCACTGGACGACCTCAAATATAAATCTCTATTACCAGTGATTTTTTCACACTATGTGCACAGTGGTAAACAAACATTGTGTATGAGACGCATTTTTTGGGGGCTTCAACCGCCTTTATGGATAAATCCCCGGTCACCACTAAGTTATAAACAATCCGGTGAGACTAAGCGCACATTTATTCACGCTTTCTGTGGATACATTTGTGCAGAACAGACTTTAAACGGGACAAAAGTGTCTCTTTGACCGATATGAAAAGTGTCCACACAAGCGGGGAATTTAAATTATATCTATATATTTCATATACATAATTAGATTTAGGTTCATGTTCCCAAGCAAAATCGGAGGACAAAAACAGAACGATCTTAAAGTGGTCAAAGATCCATCAAAGTAAGACTTACCCACACCACTCGCTCACTTTCCAATCAGAATGATCCAAAAGCCGCCTATTTATGTGACCAAAACCACTGTATAAGCATCCATGATCCATTTTTACACCTCCGACACTTAGATCGTTGTGGATAACTCCGTAAGGGTGCAAAAATTAGTGGATCCATTATGGTGAGGCTGATAGCGTTCACTGCAGACAACTAAGACACCGAGGCATGATGATCCCCGCACCCAATTCAGAAGCTGAACTCCTTGAACGCGCCTTTGCTTTGGCGGGCTTTACGCTCGGTGAACTGGCCGAACAACATGGACTGGAATGCCCCGTAGATCTGCGCCGAGAAAAGGGCTGGGTAGGCATGTTGCTTGAGACCTGTCTGGGTGCGACTGCAGGCAGCAAGCCCGAGCAGGATTTTCAGGAATTAGGGATCGAGCTGAAATCCATCCCTATCAGCCATACAGGAAAACCATTGGAAACCACTTTTGTCTGTGTCGCGCCACTGACTGGTGTTCAGGGGTTGACCTGGGAAAACAGTCATATCCGCAACAAGCTATCAAAAGTGCTTTGGATCCCGGTTGAAGGTGAAAGGGAAATTCCGGTTTGCGAGCGTCATGTAGGTATGCCGTTATTATGGAAGCCTTCAGAAGATGAAGAGTCGCAGCTAAAAGCGGATTGGGAAGAATTGATGGAGTTTATCGTGCTGGGAAAAGTGCATGAAATCAGTGCCAGACACGGTGAGTTCTTACAGCTTCGCCCTAAAGCGGCAAACAGCAAAGTCAAAACTGAAGCCTATGGCGCTAAAGGTCAACCCATCAAAACCTTGCCCCGTGGCTTTTATCTTCGCACTCAGTTCACGGGCAAGATACTCGCCCGCCACTTTATGCTGCCGGAAAGCGAAAGTTAGCTCTAGGGTCTGTCGACCTTAAAGCGTAATTTCCATGTCCTCATTGCAGGAAGTATCCGCGGGCCCAAACTCATCATAAGGATCCAGCAGACGTAACGTTGCTTTTTTCACTCCCACTTTGCGAAGCTTCTCTGACACCTGTTCCATGTTGTCAAAATGCATCACTTCATCCGTATTGTCGTCTTTCAGTGGCTCCAGCTTGTGCCTGACTTCCACTTCCACCACATACTGTGCACCACCTGCATGTGCAATCACATAGCAATGGGGAACGTTGTCCGGGTGAGCCTGTATCCAGCTCTTCAATTGCTTTAATTTCATTTCGTTACCCGCATTGTTAATCGAATGTTAATTCTAGTATAAGGACTCAGGATAGTGTGTGTGGTTTAAAACTGATAATTCTGATCGCTCCCACGGAATCCATTTGCGACATCTCAAAACCTTCATCCGGATCTACACCAAGTCCCCCACTTTTTCGCTTGTACCGACAAGAAAACTTTCTAAGATGGAAGGTAAACCCCGCACATCTCGAAAACGTGTTTCTCGTCGTCCATGAGATGCAGCCCAAGGAGAAAGGATGCAATACCACACTCTTCCCCATACCAATCTGGAAGTCAGTAAGATTTGTCTTGGTACTATGACCTTTGGTCAACAGAACACAGAAGCAGATGCTCATCAGCAGCTGGACTTCGCACTCGACCATGGCGTGAACTTTATTGATACCGCGGAAATGTATGCGGTGCCACCGACCCCAGAAACACAGGGGCTGACAGAGCAATATATTGGCACCTGGCTGCAAAAATCAGGTAAACGCGACAAGGTGATTATCGCCACCAAGGTCGCAGGTCCTCGCGGCGTGCCGTACATTCGTGAAAACATGTCACTGGATAGACGCAATCTCCGTCAGGCTGTCAACGACAGTCTCGCCCGTTTGCAGACCGATTACATCGACCTTTATCAGGTTCACTGGCCTCAGCGCCATGTAAACAGCTTTGGTCAATTGAACTACGACCATCAGGACGAAAACTCAGGCGTCACCCTGCTGGATACTCTGGATGCGCTCGCCGAACTGGTGCGCGAAGGCAAAATCCGTCACATCGGCGTCTCGAACGAAACGCCATGGGGCGTGATGAGCTATCTTCGTTTGGCAGAAAAGCATAGCTTGCCGCGTATTGTGTCAATCCAGAACCCGTATAATCTGCTCAACCGCAGCTTCGAAGTGGGTCTGTCAGAGATCAGTCATCAGGAAGGCGTCGAGCTGCTAGCTTACTCACCGCTCGCGTTTGGTGTGTTGAGCGGAAAATACCTCAATGGCGCTAAACCAGAAGGAGCACGCTGCACCCGCTGGGAGCGTTTCGCCCGATACTTCACCGAGCAAGGGCAGGCAGCAACGCAGGCTTATGTTGATCTTGCTAAAGAATTCGCCATTGACCCAACACAGATGGCACTGGCTTACGTCAATACCCGCTCCTTTGTCGCCAGTAATATCATCGGCGCTACCACGCTTGAGCAACTCAAAACCAACATCGATTCCATAGACGTTGAATTGCCGGAAGAATTGCTGAAGCGCATTGAAGAGATTGGCCAGCAGTACTCCAATCCTTGTCCATAGCGCTTATTGACCTTGGGTTTTCAAATAGAAAAAGCGCCGTAAGGCGCTTTTTTATTATGTGATTATAGGGAATTCGGGAGTCACCTAGGATAGTGACTCCCTTCTGATTACGTTGTCAGGTTCAACCTTAACTTTCTGCGCATTCGTGCCACTTCGCGTTGGGCTTTAAATTTAGGTGCAACGGTGTGACCGATAGATAAGCCATCTTTCTCGAAACCAATATCTCGCATTAGATGCTCTGACAAAGGCTCGCCAACATAGCGAATTCGGCGATGGGCTTTTCTCCAGGCTGACTCTTCACGTTTAATATCCATACGGACGAAAAACACGGCCAGGCGCAGGTACATAGATTGGTTCATGACGGACTCCTTGTTGAGTTTCAGGAGGCCTTGGATAGATTGCGGGAGAGGGATCTTAACTAGGAAGTGTCGCTCAGAGCCGCAGTCATATCCGCGGCCCATTTGCTAAAATGGTGCGGATTAGTGTACAGGTTTTCGCATATCTGCGCACAGATGGGTGGCGCAAGTCATGACGGATGTAAACAGTTGATTTGTCATCTTATTGCCTCCTTTCTGCGTAAACCTGCGGAGTATTCCGCACTTGTAAATTCACTGTTAATACTAATGATTTAGATCAATATATCAATGCGTTATTTGATATAACCATGAATTCAGTGGCATGTGCTTTATTAAACAATTTGAGTAAAGTTTCACCATATTCTGTTCGAGGTTTTGCCTATTTAAAAGGACATATTGCTTTTCACTAGCCAATTTTAAAATCAATCGCTCCGATAATCGTACTCCCGCAAATCATCAAACTGTTACAAACCCGAATAAAGAACATCCAAAATCCATCCCTTTTACGGATAGTAATTAACTATGTTCAATCTTATTAGTGGATATCATGCTGGCATTGATTGAGAGGTAACACACCATGAGAACTGCAGCAGACCGTATTCGACACGCCATCGCCTTCGAGGTGATAGGCCTTATCCTCATTGTAAGCATTCTGTCCCTGTTTGGTTTTGATGCCGCACACACAGGTGTGTTGGGTGTGGCTTTTTCCATTCTGGCGACAGGTTGGAACTACATTTATAACCTGTGGTTTGACAAAGCTATGGTGAAAATGACCGGCAGGACCGAGAAGAAACAAAAGCATCGTATCCTTCATGCGGTACTGTTTGAGTTGGGACTGCTTTGGGTGACGCTGCCTGCTATTGCATGGTGGCTTAACATCAGCCTGTGGCAAGCTTTCCTGATGGACATTGGTCTGGTGGCCTTCTATCTGGTTTACGCATACGTCTACAATCTGGCGTACGATAAAGTGTTTCCTATTAATGAAGGGAAGCTAGTCACCCAGTAATCTAATAGACGAAAAAAACCGCCTAATAAGGCGGTTTTTTTATTTCAGCTAATTACTTAGCGGAAGCTACGCGGTGCAGGAATCAAGCTGTGCTTGTTCAGCAAACGGTACATAGTTGCACGTGACACACCCAGCTCTTTCGCTGCAGCAGACACCTGGCCATTGTTGCTTTCCAGCACAGCGAGCAGTGCATCACGCTCAGACTCTTCACGAATCTTACGCAGGCTTTGTTTGTAATCGCCCTGACGTGGCAGATCCAGATGCTCAGCTTCAATCACCAGATTATCCGCCAGCAGTACTGCACGTTTCACCTGGTTGATCAGCTCACGTACGTTACCTGGCCAGCTATAGTTGGTCAGGATCTTGTTCGCTTCTTCAGAGAAGGTGCGCGCCTGCGTGTTGTACTGACGTGCAAACTTCAACAGGAAGTGCTCAGCCAGCTCAGGAATGTCTGCACTTCGCTCTTTCAGTGAAGGCACAGAAATACGTAGAACATTGAGGCGGTAGAACAGATCTTCACGGAACTGACCTTCAGCAACCGCTTTTTCCAAATCCATGTGCGTCGCCGCAATCACACGAACGTCGATCTCTTTCGAGTATTTGTCGTCGTGCGTTTCTACCGTACCGTCCTGCAAAAGATGCAGAAGGTTTGCCTGAAGATTCAGAGGCAAATCACCAATTTCATCCAGGAACAGAGTGCCTTGGTGCGCTTGCTGCACTTTGCCTTCTGTCGTGCCATCACCAAACAGCTCGTTTTGAATAAGCTTCTCTGGTAGCGCGCTACATTTCACAGAAACGAACGGACCTTTCGCGCGGGTTGAAGCATTATGAATTGCCATACCCACCAGCTCTTTGCCGGTACCGCTTTCACCGTTGATCAGAACTGATACGTCAGTCGGTGCGACACGACGAACCTGATCACGCAGTTTCTTCATCACAGAGGTTTTACCCAGCAGTCCCATGTCACTGTGGTCGCCCAGTTGAGGCCATACGTGACGCTCAAGCTTCAGCATGCCCAGTTGGTGACCGATGGTGCTCATCAGTTGGCTATCTGGAATTGGAGAAGTGAAGTAGTCGATGCAGAAGCTCACAATGAACTGACAAATTGCATCATTGTTGAGTTGATCTTCGCGGATCAGCGCCAGCCAGCGAACCTGCTTGTTGCGGTTTACCAGTGATGCGACACCGTTGAGACTGAAATCATCGTGGCTGATATCCACAATACCAATGCAAGGACCAATGTCCTGAAGGAGAGATTGTGCTGCTCTGAGGTCATAACAGCGGTGACAACGCCAACCTGCTTGTTCCAGTGTTGCCAGCCAAGGTTCGTAAGTTCCGCCTACTACGACGAGTGAACTTGGAACCGCCTCAGATCTGAATTGCATACCCATAACGCCTGCCTTTAGTCATCCATTAACGACACGTGTTCAAAATGTTGTGAGTATCATTATATTTTGTAAGACAAGCAGGTCTGTCTCAATGTAGATACAAGGTAGCTCTCAAATCAGCACAGTTCCCAGATAAGACACTTTTGCTGTTCGATTTGCTGACAACATAGGCATCTAGTAGCTGACATATTTATCAGTATTATTAATAGGATAGACTATTCCATGATGCCCAAAAAAGCCATCAAAATGGCCAACATTTCAAACACTTCTCAATTTTGAGAAATTTAAAATTCTCTTTAAAATTTCTTAGATCATAGACTATGACCCGATTTATTGAGGCTATCTATTGATAGAGAAAGCAAAAAAACCGCGTCCAAGTGAGACGCGGTCTTTCATTTAAGGCAGGGCTTCGAGAAACTATCTCACTTCTTCGCCACTGGCGATGACGGTTTCTCTGACTTTGTCTGCAAACTGCAACGCTTCCTGGCGCACTTTGTCTTCATCCACCGTCAGTATGTCTCTCTCCTGCATCAGGAGCTGGCCATCAACGATGGCATGTTTCACGTTCGATGCATACGCGGAGTAAACCAAGGCTGAATAAGGATTGTACATTGGCACCATATTTGGCGCTTTCGTATCAATTACGATGATGTCTGCCAGCTTACCCGTTTCCAGAGAACCTATTTTGTCTTCCATGTGGAGAGCGCGTGCCGCCCCCATGGTTGCCATTTCGATAACCTTGATCGGAGGCATTGCTGCGCGATCTTTATTCACCAGCTTGTGCACTTTAGCAACTTGGTTGAATTCATCCACTGTACTGAGTGTGTTACCTGACATTGGCCCGTCAGTGCCGAGACCAATTCGAAGACCATCATCAAACATCTTCAATGCCGGTGACACACCTTTGGCAGACTTGATGTTGGCACTCATGTTATGCGCGATGCCCACATCGTGCTTTTTCAGCAGCGCAATATCATGGTCATCGACATTAATCACGTGCGCGCCAACTAAGTTCGGTGTCAGCGCACCAATATCCGCCATGTATTCCACGGGAGACTTACCACCACTGCGCTCAGCAATCACTTCATTTTCACGTTCTGACTCTGCAAGATGGATCATCACCGGCACATCGTGCTCCAGCGAAAGCTTGGTGATTTTCTGCAGCACTTCGGTGGTATTGGTATAAGGTGCGTGTGGCGCGAAAGCTGGGGTAATACGAGGATGGTCTTTATATTCCTGAATAAAGTTCAAGGCGTATTGGATGCCTTCTTCCGCATTTGCGGCATCAGCAACTGGAAACTTAATGACGGTTTCACCCAGAATCGCGCGCATACCAATCTTGTCGACGGTTTTCGCCACTTCATCTTCGAAATAGTACATATCGGCATAAGTGGTCACGCCGCCTTTCAGCATTTCCACATTACCCAGTTGCGCGCCGATACGTACCATATCTCTGCTCACCAACTGACTTTCTAATGGGAAGATATAGCGGTGCAGGCGATCTGGCACATCATCACCCAGTGAACGGAACACTGTCATTGAGGCATGAGTGTGGGTGTTGATCAATCCTGGCATCACAATGTCGCCATCCACATCCAAGACGGTTTTGGCCTGATAGGCTTCCGACAGACTCTCATCACCGACAGCCACAATTTTGTTGCCATCAACAGCCACCACACCATTATCGTAAACCGCTTTATCAGCGTTCATGGTCAATACGGTCGCGTCTTTAATTAACAGGTCGATATGTTCAACAGCAAACGCTGCCGATGAAGCCAACGTTGCCAGGGCAACACTGGCAGAAAGGAAGGATTTTTTTAGCATGGTTATCTTCAATAAAAGCAGCAAGGAATTGCGCGGGCATCATCCCTGCAGATGAATCAAACCGGAACTAAAACGTTAATTACATCGCAATATTTGTGACATTGAGCAAACGTTTGCACACTAACATACGCACATAAAAAAACACTGGCATAAGCCAGTGTTTTTGGTGTCTCAGAGACGTCTCAGAAGTCAGTCAGATTTAGTCTTTCTTCTGGTTCTGTGGACGCATCGCCGGGAACAGAATCACGTCACGGATAGTGTGCGTGTTGGTAAACAGCATTGCCAGACGATCGATACCGATACCCTGACCCGCTGTTGGTGGCAAACCATGTTCCAGTGCAGTGATGTAGTCTGCATCGTAGAACATTGCTTCGTCGTCACCTGCGTCTTTCGCATCAACCTGCGCTTTAAAACGAGCGTCCTGATCTTCTGCGTCGTTCAGCTCCGAGAAGCCGTTCGCCACTTCACGGCCACCGATAAAGAACTCAAAGCGGTCTGTAAAGAACGGATTGTCATCGCTACGGCGCGCCAGCGGAGAGATATCTGCCGGGTAGCCAGTGATGAAGGTTGGCTGGATCAGTTTAGGTTCTGCGGTTTCACCGAAGATTTCTTCCAGAAGCTGACCACAAGTCCAGAATTTCTCAACGTAGATCTCCAGAGACTTCGCGATAGCCACCAGCTTCTCACGATCCTGAACATCTTCCACTGTCAGCGCTTGGATATCAGCATGCTCTGGGTTGTAGTGCTTGATCGCTTCCAGCATGGTCATACGTGCGTATTTACCACCGAATTCCACGGTGTAATCGCCGTAAGGCATAGAGGTTTCACCCAGAACTTCAACGGCCACGGTACGCAGCATGTCTTCAGTCAGGTCGATCAGGTCGTTGTAATCTGCGTACGCCATGTAGAACTCAATCATGGTGAATTCTGGGTTGTGGCGTGGAGACAGACCTTCGTTACGGAAGTTACGGTTGATTTCGAATACGCGCTCGAAACCACCCACAACCAGACGCTTCAGGTACAGCTCAGGCGCGATGCGCAGGAACATTTCCTGATCCAGTGCGTTGTGGTGAGTGATAAACGGACGTGCAGAAGCACCACCCGGGATCACTTGCATCATTGGCGTTTCCACTTCCATGAAGTCTTTTGACTCCATGTAACGGCGGATCGCAGAAATCAGCTTAGAGCGTACCTTGAATGCGTTGCGCGAATCTTCGTTCACGATCAGGTCAACGTAACGCTGACGGTAACGCATTTCCTGATCAGTCAGACCGTGGAATTTTTCTGGCAGAGGGCGCAGTGCTTTAGTCAGCAGTTGGTACTCTTCCATGTTCACGTACAGGTCGCCTTTGCCAGACTTATGCAGTGCGCCTTTCACACCGATGATGTCACCGATATCCAGACCTTGATATTGCTCTTTCAGCACGTTCTGAACGTCTTTCGCTGCGTACGCCTGAATGCGACCGCTCACGTCCTGAAGTGCCAGGAAAGGACCACGCTTTGCCATCACACGGCCAGCAACGCTGACTTTGTGATCCAATGCTTCCAGCTCTTCCTTGCTCTTTTCGCCAAACTCAGCCTGAAGATCAGCCGCTTTGTGCTCACGGCGGAATTCATTTGGGTGGCCGTTTGCATTGCAGCTTTGACGAATGTGGTTCAGTTTTGCACGACGCTCCGCGATCAGCTTGTTTTCGTCTTGTAACTGGTCAGTCATAGTGAACCTTTGAATTAACTTAAAAAATTACAAACCAGATTTCAGGCTGGCTTCAATAAACTTGTCGAGATCACCGTCAAGCACCGCTTGGGTGTTACGGTTTTCGATACCGGTACGCAGGTCTTTAATGCGTGAGTCATCCAGAACGTAAGAACGGATCTGGCTACCCCAACCGATGTCAGACTTCGCTGCTTCATTCGCCTGTTTCTCTGCGTTCTGCTTTTGCAGTTCCAATTCAAACAGTTTTGCGCGAAGCTGCTTCATCGCCTGATCTTTGTTCTTGTGCTGGCTTCGGTCATTCTGGCACTGCACCACGGTGTTGGTTGGTACGTGTGTAATACGTACCGCTGATTCGGTGGTGTTAACGTGCTGACCGCCCGCGCCTGACGCACGGTAAACGTCGATACGCAGATCAGACGGGTTGATATCGATGTCGATATTTTCGTCCACTTCCGGGTAAATAAACGCAGAAGAGAACGAGGTGTGACGACGACCGCCTGAATCGAACGGAGACTTACGAACCAGACGGTGAACACCAGTTTCGGTGCGCAGCCAGCCGTAGGCGTATTCGCCGCTGATACGAACGGTTGCTGATTTCAATCCAGCCACATCACCTTCAGACACTTCAATCACTTCGGTCTTGAAGCCTTTTGCGTCAGCCCAGCGCAGGTACATGCGCAGCATCATGGATGTCCAGTCTTGGGCTTCAGTACCGCCTGAACCTGCTTGCAGGTCGATGTAACAATCAGAACCGTCGTGATCGCCAGAGAACATGCGGCGGAATTCCAGCTTCGACAGCTTCTCTTCCAGATCGCTCAGTTCCGGCTCGATTTCATCGAACGTATCCTGATCGTTTTCTTCTACTGCCAGTTCCAGCAGTTCGGTGATGTACTCGCCACCCTGATCAAGCTGGTCGATAGTTTCTACTACCGCTTCCAGCGACGCGCGTTCACGACCCAGCGCTTGGGCACGCTCAGGTTCGTTCCACACATCAGGTTGTTCGAGTTCGGCATTAACTTCTTCTAGACGCTCTTTCTTGGCGTCATAGTCAAAGATACCCCCTAAGGACATTTGCTCGCTCGGCAATGTCCGCTAGGCGGTTTTTGATTGGATTGATTTCAAACATGGTCACTTTTCTATGTTCGGAATGAGTTTTAACCGCCGAATTCTACAGAATTGCGGACGGAATATACAGAGTGTGATGGGGATCAAAGGAGAAATTTTCGGAGAAAAATGAGAGAAAAGGCTAAAGGTCCTGGGTCCTACAGTATTTGAACTGTTTAGCAGAGCCTCTGGCTCTTGCTCCTCCTAGGACCTTCTTTTCCTGGGACCCTAGGACCTGCTCTTCCTTACCTAAACCGCCGCCATATGCTCAACCATCAACTGCACCGTACGGTTGCCACGGAACTCGTTCACATCGAGGCGATATGCGACCTCGACCATTTGCACAGAGGGATCCGGCCAGCGTCGCAAGTCAATGTTGAAGGCGATGGCGTCCACCATTTGTCCGCCCATGACTGGTTCCAACATCATTTTCAGGTGTTTTCCGCCCACCAGCTTTTGATGCAGCAGCTTGAACTTGCCATCAAACAAAGGTTCAGGGAAGCCTTGCCCCCACGGACCACCAGAGCGCAGTGTTTCAGCCACATCCAGATTGATCTCATTGGAAAGGAGTTCACCGTCTGAAAGCAGTACACCTTTCAGCTCTTCTTCGCTGATGGTGTTTTTTACGGCTTCGTCGAACAGTTTCGAGAAACGTTCAAAGTCCGCTTCGGCGATCGTCAGACCCGCCGCCATGGCGTGACCGCCGAATTTCTTAATCAGACCTGGGTTTTGCGTATCAATCACATCCAGGGTGTCACGCATATGCAGCCCCTGAATCGAACGTGCTGAGCCTTTGATAGTGCCTTCACCGCCATCCGCGAAGGCAATCACAGGGCGGTGGAATTTGTCTTTAATGCGTGATGCGAGGATACCAATCACACCCTGATGCCATTCGCGCTGGAACAGTGCAAGGCCGCAAGGCAGACTGCTGCCTTCACCAAATTGAAGACGCTCACAAATCGCCATCGCTTCTTCTTTCATGCCCTGCTCGATTTCCTTACGGCTTTGGTTCAGGGCATCCAGCTCACTTGCCATCTGGCGCGCGGCTTGAAGGTTTTGACACAGTAAAAGCTCAATACCAAATGACATATCATCCAAGCGGCCTGCAGCATTAATGCGTGGCCCCAAGGCAAAGCCGAAATCACTCGCCACCAGCGTCGTCATATTGCGGTTCGCTACTTCAATCAAAGCCTGAATACCCGGACGACATTTCCCCGCGCGGATTCGCATCAAACCCTGATGCACCAAAATGCGGTTGTTGGTGTCCAGCGATACCACATCGGCCACTGTACCCAATGCGACCAAGTCCAACAGTTCCGCCAAGTTCGGTTCAGCGATACCACGCTGGGCAAACCAGCCGCTATCACGAAGATGAGCACGCAGTGCCAACATCAGATAAAACGCCACACCAACACCTGCGAGCGATTTGGACGGAAAGCCACACTCGTTGAGGTTCGGGTTCACCATGGCATCAGCATCCGGCAGCACTTCGCCCGGTAAGTGGTGGTCGGTCACGACGACTTGAATATCGCGGGCTTTGGCTGCTGCAACCCCTTCAATCGAAGACACACCGTTATCCACGGTCATGATAAGCTCTGCGCCTTTGGCCGCTGCTTGCTCGACCACGTCTGGGCTTAGGCCATAGCCATCATCAAAACGGTTCGGCACTAGGTAATCAACGTTGGTGCAGCCCATCATGCGAAATGCCGTCACTGAGAGCGCTGAGCTGGTTGCGCCATCAGCATCAAAGTCGCCCACCACGATGATGCGTCGCCCTTCTGCCATTGCAGCTGCCAACAGTTCTACGGCGCGTTCAATGCCATGTAGTTCGTTGTAATTCAGCAGCCCGCGAGCGCTTCGCTCCAGTTCACCCTCAGAGGTGATACCACGGTTGGCGTAAATACGCTGAAGTAATGGCGGAATTGAAGCAGGAAAAGCAGCATCCTGTGCCGCGTGACGACGTTTAATTTCAATCATGGAGAGAACCTGTGAGTCATCGCTTATACCGATGAGCATTAAGAATGCGGATTGAGCCTCCATTTTAGCGGGTGGTTTTCAAAGCGGAAGACTTTGGAACTGAATGCTGTGAAGACAGAAAGAAAAAAGCGCCGTCAATCCAGCGCTTTTGAGAAGAATAATTAACCTTTGGATTTTTGTTCAAGGGTCTGCAATAACCCCTGAGCGGGCAGGTAGCCCCCTAAAAGCGTGCCATCTTCGAGCATGATGGCAGGTGTACCCGTCACACCCATTGCGTTGCCCAATGCCATATGGCGACGGACAAGATCCGTGCACTGTTTGCTTTCTTCATTGAAGTTGCTCGCTTTTGCTAGGTTCATTGCGTCCACTTTGTCATCTGCACACCAAATGGCACTCATTTGGCCGATGTTTGGGGAGCGTTCACCCGAGCGAGGGAATGCCAGATAGCGGACGGTAATTCCCAGATCATTGTATTCCTTCATTTCACTGTGGAGCTTCATGCAGTAACCACAAGTGGTATCTGTAAATACGTTAACCACGTATTTCTCGTCTTTCGCCGGATAGACGATCAGTTCTTTCTCAACATCCGCTTCTTCAAACAGCTTTTTATTACGCTTCGCCTGAGTGATTTCAGTCAGGTTGATAGATTCCGTTGGCGTTGTATGGAAAAGCTGGCCATAGATAAAGTAAGAACCGTCTTTGTTGGCATAAACCACGCCGCCATTGGTCACCACTTCATAGAGACCCTCAACCGGTGCTTTTTCAATAGTTTCAACATTCAGACGGTATTTCGCCAATACATCAGCAATTGCCGCTTTGTCTGCGCCTTCCGCAGCCTGTGTGCCGAATGACAACATGGCAGAGGCAATCAAAGCACGCGCCATCAGTTGTTTTAAATTCATAGTGTTCAGATCCTGAAAATGGGTTTGCGGGCAAACTGTCACTCACTCAGACCGGACAGAAACGAAAAAAATCCCAAGTGAGGTAAAAAAACACCCGTTCGGCTGCATTATGCCCGAGGATGGTGCTCCTGATGCAACTGTTTTAGTCGCTCAGTCGCGACGTGAGTATAAATTTGCGTGGTCGACAGGTCACTGTGTCCCAACAACATTTGCACCACACGTAAATCTGCACCGTGGTTCAGCAAGTGCGTTGCAAAAGCATGGCGCAAAACGTGTGGCGAAAGCATGTCACCATCAATGCCTGCAAGCGCCGCATAAAACTTGATACGGTGCCAGAAAGTCTGACGGGTCATCATGCGGGCGCGGCGGCTAGGGAAAAACACATCCGAACTTTGCTCACCAAGCAATGCCGGGCGGCTGTGCGCCATATATCGCTCCAGCCAGTCGATTGCAGCTTCTCCCATCGGCACCAGACGCTCTTTTCCACCTTTACCAATTACACGCACTACGCCCTGACGCAGGCTGACGTTTTCAGTGGTCAGGCTGATAAGTTCAGTCACACGAAGGCCCGTAGCATACAGTAGCTCCATCATGGCTTTATCGCGAAGCTCGATAGTGTCTTCCACATCCGGCGCATCCAGCAGCGCTTCTACCTGCTCTTCCGACAAATCTTTTGGCAGGCGCTTAGGCAATTTGGGGCTGATCAATGTGGCCGTGGGGTCATCTTCACGCTGCTTTTCGCGGTAAAGGTATTGGAAAAGACGACGCATTGCAGAGAGCATACGGGCGCGGCTGCTTTGCTTGTAATCCTGATCGAATAACCAATGCTGATAATCCTGCAGTTTGGACGATGTCACCTTCACCAGAGCCACACTGTCATTATCCAGCCACTGGCAAAGTTTGGTCAGATCGTTTCGATAAGAGGCCAGGGTGTTCTCAGATAACCCCCGCTCCATCCACATAGCATCCAAAAACTGCTCTACCAACGCCGCGTTTTGTTCCACGATTCACTCACTTAAGTTCGATTGTTGCTTCTCTCAAACTACCTCACCCCCGCATGAATGCAAGGTTTACCCTGATTAAGCAAAACGATTGCAGCAAAATGCGCCAAATCCTCGTGGTTTACGGGGTGGAGATACAACGCCACGAGGAGTAGAATCCCCACGACGCAACAGCAGGAAAAGCACATGAAAATAGGTTTGTTTTACGGCTCCACTACCTGTTACACCGAAATGGCGGCAGAGAAAATCCGCGATATCCTGGGTGACGACTTGGTGGATATTCACAACATCAAAGAAACGCCGGTTGACCAAATGAATCAGTACGATTTGCTGTTGCTGGGCATTTCCACTTGGGACTTCGGCGAGTTGCAGGAAGACTGGGAAGCGGTGTGGTCACAACTTAATGGCCTGAACCTGCAAGGTAAAGTCGCCGCCCTTTTCGGTCTTGGCGATCAGGAAGGGTATGCCGAATGGTACCTTGATGCCATGGGCATGCTACATGATGAGCTGTTGCCAACTGGCCTGAAATTTATCGGCTACTGGCCAAATGAAGGTTATACCTTTGAAGCATCAAAAGCGCTGACCGAAGACGGTAAACAGTTTGTCGGTCTGGCACTGGACGAAGACAGCCAATACGAACTGAGTGATGAGCGCATCGCCACCTGGTGCGAGCAGGTGTTGGTTGAGTTTCAGGAAACGCTCTAGCCTAAGTTCCTCAGCCGGCTTTCAGACATAAAAAAACCACCGCATCCGGTGGTTTTTTTTGTATTCCAATAACCTTGCTTTACGCGTGTGATGTTTCGTCTTTACGCTTACCCGCAAAGCTTACTGCAACCAGCGCAATTGCCGTTGGCAGCAGCCATGCCATGCCATAGTTAAACAGTGGCAGCACTTTCAGCGCAGACACATCAACGCCCGCAACTTTCGCTGCATCCAACAGTGCGAACACTAAAGACACACCCAGTACCACGCGGTATGCCAGTTGTGGGTTAGGCATAAAGCGGCGCAGGAACGTCAGAGCAATCAGCGCAATCGCAACTGGGTAGAGTGCAAACAGGACAGGAACAGAAATCGCGATCAACTGGTTCAGGCCTACGTTCGCTACCACTGCACAAGCAATAGACAGGATAACAACCCATTGACGGTAAGTGATTTTGGTCAGAGTGCTGAAATAGTCAGAACACGCTGAAACCAGACCGATAACCGTCGTCAGACACGCCAGTACAATGATGGTCGACAGGATGATTTGACCAGCAGGGCCAAACAGCGCCAGCACGTAAGCTGACAGAATCGCACCACCGTTTGCTGCGCCCGGAGCCACACCCGTCGCTGTCGCGCCCAGATAGAACAGAGAAACGTAAACAAATGCCAGACCCGCAGCCGCAATCACACCTGCATAAATCAGGTACTGACAGGTTTTCACCTGATCGGTGACGCCTTTCTTACGGATAACATCAACAATCAGCATACCGAACATCAGAGCGGCGAAGGTATCCATGGTGTTGTAACCTTCAAGGAAACCTGTCGTGAACGCCTGATCCACATACGCACCCTGCGCTGCCACGATATCGCCTTGTGGGTTCACCACAACTGCAATCGCCAGCACTGCCAGTGCCGCAAACAAGGCAGGCGTCAGCAGCTTACCAATAGTGTCGATAAGCTTGCCTTGAGACAGGGAGAAGAACATTGCGATGGCAAAGAACACCACCGAGAAAAGCGACAACTCGAACTGACCCGGTGCATTCAGGAAAGGCTTAAAGCCCATCTCATAGGCCACCAAACCAGCACGTGGCGCTGCAAAAGCAGGACCAATAATGATGAAAATCAGCACTGCCATCAGTGTTGCGACTGACGCTGGCAGATCGCGGGTCAGGCCTTTCCAGCCGCCACCCGCCACGGCAACCGCGACGATACCAATAAGAGGAAGGCCTACAGCAGTGGTCAAAAAGCCCAGCATTGCAGAAAAGGTGTGTTCACCTGCCAGAAAGCCCGCCAGAGGAGGAAAGATGATATTTCCGGCCCCGAGGAAAAATGCAAAGGTCATAAACCCTAGCGCGAGTATATCGCTAACCTTTAAACTCTCTTTCACTTCGTAATACCTATGTGTGTTTGCTTAATAATTGTGTAATCAACCGGTTAGCCTTTTGGTTATTTTTACTGCGCAATACCGATTACGCAGAATAATGACGAAGTTTCAGTGCGCAGACAATAGAACATTAAAAAATAGATTATAAATCCATTTTTTAATTGCTTATTGGCACTTATAACCAAACATTAACCGTTAGTCGATATAAGACAAAGATACTGAGCGCAAAAACTCATAACATGGAAGCAACATAATTATCTATTTTTTAAGCAATTGTCGACAATGGCAACGAGTAGAGATCAAGAGGTTACCGTGAGTAAAGGCTTCAGATTCAAGCAATTTACTGTTGAAGATAAAGGCTGTGGCATGCCCGTCAGTACGGATGGCGTGCTGCTTGGCGCCTGGGCTGAGGCGGGAGAGTCTGATGAAGTGCTCGACATTGGCACTGGCACTGGCTTGCTGGCACTGATGATGGCGCAGCGATTTCCCGCAGTAAAAATCACCGCGCTGGATATCGATGAACGCGCCGCCAACACCGCGCAATTCAATTCAGAACAATCTGCTTGGGCAGATCGAATAAATGTACTGCATCAGGATATTGCCGAGTGGGAAAACCCGTTGCAGTTCAATACTATTATCTGCAATCCCCCTTACTTTAACTCCGGCGAGCAAGCAGGCGATTCTCGGCGAGCCACTGCGCGCCACACCGACACCCTCTCTCACGACACCTTATTAAAAGTGATAAAGACTCGACTTTTACCCAACGGACAGGCGCATTTGATCTTACCTTCAGTGGAGGCTGATACCTTGCTGGCAAAAGCTGAAGAGTATGGACTTTATTGCCAACGGCTGTTGAACGTACAACCAACCGCCAACAAACCGGTGAGTCGAAAGTTGATGTCGCTATCGAATCAGGAAGAACATGGTTTAGATGCCAAAACCTTGGTGATCCAGGCGGCGGGAAGCTATACAAACGACTTTATTTCGCTCACAAGAGATTTTTACCTCAAGATGTGATGATCGTACTTGAATTAGTCTCTATAATTCGCCCCCTAACTTTGAGTGGAGAAACAACGCGTGCGAACTTTTGCTGAACTAGAACTGGATCCTCAACTGCTACAAGCGCTGGATGACATGAGCTTCGAGCGACCAACAGCGATCCAGGCTGGCGTGATCCCTCATGGTATGGATGGCCGTGATATTCTGGCGTCTGCGCCAACGGGAACAGGAAAAACGGCGGCTTTTGTATTGCCATTGCTGCAACACCTTATCGACTTCCCTCGTCAGAAGCCGGGTCCTGCACGCGCCCTGATCCTGACTCCAACCCGTGAACTTGCCATTCAGGTAGCTGATCAAGCCCGCGCGTTGGCGAAATATACCGATTTAAAGATCATTACCATCACCGGTGGTATCTCGTACCAAGAACACGCTGAGATTCTGGGTAAAACCCAAGACATCGTGGTTGCGACTCCTGGCCGTCTGATGGAATACATCGAAGCTGAACGCTTTGACTGCCGTGCGATTGAAAGCCTGGTACTGGACGAAGCTGACCGCATGCTCGACATGGGCTTTGGTCCTGCCGTTGATAAACTCTCTACCGAATGTCGCTGGCGTAAACAAAGTATGCTGTTCTCCGCGACGCTGGAAGGTAAAGGCATTGAAGGCTTCAAAAACACCCTGCTGACCGATCCGGTAGAAGTAGAAGCTGAACCGCCACGTCGCGAGCGCAAAAAGATCACCCAGTGGTACTACCGCTGTGACGACATGGCGCATAAAAATGCCCTGTTGAAAGCCATTCTGACTGAACAGGCTGAGCGCGCGATCATCTTTGTGAAAACCCGTGAGCGTCTGGCTGCACTGCGTGAATTCCTGACCAAAGAGAAAGTGAATTGTGCATGGCTGCAAGGTGAAATGGCTCAGGCAAAGCGTACTTACGCTATCGAGCGCTTCACTACAGGTGAGATTAATGTTCTGTTGGCGACTGATGTTGCAGCACGTGGTATCGACGTGCCGGATATCGATCACGTCATCAACTTCGACCTGCCACGCAAAGCCGACGTGTACCTGCACCGTATCGGCCGTACCGCCCGTGCGGGTAAGAAAGGTAACGCCATTTCTCTGGTGGAAGCACACGACCAACCAATGATGGATCGTATCTGCCGCTACATGAAAGAAGACGTGAAAGAACGCTATGTTGATGGCATGAAGCCAAAACATAAGAAGCCGGAATTTAAGAAGAAAAAGAAAAAGCTTTCTAACAAAGAAGTAAAAGGAAAAGCCAAGAAAGCGGCGAAAAAAGCAGCGAAAAAAACCGCATAATCAAGCTTTTACTAGATTTTCAATTTAATTAGCGTTAAAAGAGGAGGCGAAAAGCCTCCTTTTTTATTAGTTTGCGATCGGTCGCAGATAAATATTCTGGTTTGCTAATGGAATGCAGACTAAAGATCGGGCTCACAATCCGTCACATTGACAACACAAAATGTTAACAATTCGTGTCATTTTCGGATTACCCTGCCGTTGGATAAAAAATCATCTATCCAATATTTTTTATTAGAGGGATCTTGTAATGCAATCTGTTGTTGATTTTTTAAACAGCATTATCTGGAGTCCAGTGCTTATTTACACCTGTTTGGGTGCTGGCCTGTTCTACTCCATCGTAACGCGCTTTGTTCAGGTTCGTCAGTTCAAAGAAATGACTCGCCTGCTGTTCTCTGGCAAAAGTTCTGAGAAAGGTATTTCATCTTTCCAAGCACTGGCCGTTTCACTTTCTGGCCGTGTTGGTACCGGTAATATCGCAGGTGTCGCCGCCGCGATCGGTTTCGGTGGTCCCGGTGCCGTTTTCTGGATGTGGGTTGTTGCCTTCCTTGGCGCTGCAACGGCTTACACTGAATCTACCCTTGCACAAATCTACAAAGAAGAAGACAAAGGTGAATTCCGTGGTGGTCCAGCTTACTACATCGAAAAAGCGATGGGTCAGAAGTGGTACGCATGGATTTTTGCTATCGCGACTATTTTTGCCTGTGGTGTTCTGCTGCCGGGTGTACAGTCAAACAGTATCGGTAACGCCGTTGAAGCCGCATTCGGCTCTGGTGAAACGATTGAAACCGCGATTGGCACCTACAGCCTGGCGAAAATCATCACCGGCACCCTCATCTCCATTTTGCTTGGTTTCATCATTTTTGGTGGCGTGAAGCGAATCGCGAGCTTTACTCAGGTCGTCGTGCCTTTCATGGCTTTGGCTTACATCATCATCGCATTCGTTATCATTGCGCTGAACATTACTGAAATCCCAGGTATCGTTGCGATGATCATTGGCGACGCATTCACACCTATGGCAGGTGTTGGTGCGGCTATCGGCTGGGGTGTTAAGCGTGGTGTTTACTCAAACGAAGCGGGTCAGGGTACAGGCCCACACGCTGCGGCAGCCGCGAACGTTCAGCACCCTGCGCAACAAGGTCTGGTTCAATCCTTCTCTATCTACATTGATACCCTGCTGGTATGTTCTGCCACCGCGTTTATGATCCTTATCACTGGCGCATACAACGTTCACGGTGCGGGCGAAGCCTTCATTATCCAGAACGTAGCTGCAGACATTGCCGCGAATGGTCCAGTCTTCACCCAGATGGCAATTGAAAGCACCATGCCGGGCTGGGGCAGACCGTTCATTGCGATTGCACTGTTCTTCTTCGCGTTCACCACGATTCTGGCTTACTACTACATCGCAGAAACCAATGTGGCCTACCTGCGCCGTACCATCAAACTACCAGGCATGATGTTTGTGCTGAAAGTGATTCTGATGGCAGCGGTATTCTACGGTACCGTGAAAACCGCCAACCTCGCGTGGGCGATGGGTGACGTGGGTGTGGGTCTGATGGCTTGGCTGAATATTGTAGGCCTTGTGATCATCTTCTTCCTGAGCAAGCCTGCCCTTAAAGCGCTGCACGATTACGAGCGTCAGCAGAAAGAAGGGGTGGAAGAATATACCTTCGATCCTGTGAAGCTTGGTATCAAGAACGCTGACTACTGGGAGCGTCGCCTGGCACGTCGTACCCAAGACAGCGAAGCTTCGGATGAAGTCTCCGGTAAGCCGGTCAATCCGACTGCTTAATCGAGATTATTGAGATACAGAAAAGGTTAGCCTCGGCTAACCTTTTCTTTTTTCTGATTTTAAATGGCGATTACTGCTCTTCGCGCTTAAACACCAGTTCCTTGTCGCTCGACTCTTCAGCACAGAACCAGTATCCCGCCGTATCAAACTGCTTCAACGCGTCAACCGAATCAATGCGGTTGTCGATGATGTAACGCGCCATCATGCCGCGCGCTTTCTTGGCGAAGAAGCTGATGACTTTATACTGGCCGTTTTTCTGGTCTTTGAACACTGGCGTGATGATCTGCCCGTCCAATTGCTTCGGTTTGACTGATTTGAAGTACTCGTTCGAGGCGAGGTTCACTAGTACCTTGTCGCCCTGTGCGGCCAGTGCCTGATTTAGCTCATCCGTGATGATGTCACCCCAGAACTGATAAAGGTTAGTGCCGCGTGGGTTCGCCAGTTTAGTGCCCATTTCCAAGCGGTAAGGCTGCATCAAATCCAGAGGACGCAACAGACCGTATAGACCTGACAACATACGCAAGTGATTCTGCGCCCAGTCAAAGTCCTCTTCACTGAAAGTTTCTGCTTCAAGGCCGGTGTACACGTCGCCTTTGAATGCCAAAACCGCAGGGCGGGCATTGTCGGTCGTGAACTCCGGCGACCACTCAGCAAAGCGTGCCGCGTTCAAACCTGCAATCTTGTCACTCACCTTCATCAGGCTCGAGATATCCGCCGGTGTCAGTTTACGGCACACATCAATCAGCGCTTCAGAGTGCTCGGTCAGCATCGGTTGCGTATAACGCTCCGTCGCGAGCGGCGATTGGTAATCCAAGGTTTTTGCCGGAGAAACCACAATCAACATAGTGTCATTCCTTTCAATCTCTTATTAGCGCAAAGAGTAACACTGACCATCAAAAAAGCCACGCGATCAAGCGTGGCTTTTTCCGATAACTGCCATAGATGAAACCGAATGACTCACCGCGTAGACGAGCGATTTTCCGATTCTGTGACTTGCGGTTTACCCCAAACGCCTGGCTCAATCTGGTTGAGCATGTCAGGGTGATTGCGGCTATTGAACGAAGGCACTTTGCCCTGTTTCACCTGCTGGTTGTAGTCCTTCGCCAGTGTCACCACAGTGCCGGACAGCAGCAGGATTGCAATCATATTGACGATCGCCATCAAGCCCATTGAGGTATCCGCCATGATCCAAACCACAGGCAGTTCCGCCATCGCACCAAACATCACCATGCCAAGCACCACGCAACGGAACAGGTTCAAACCGGCCTTGTGGTTGTGCTCAAGGAATATCAGGTTAGTTTCCGCGTACGAGTAGTTGGCAATGATCGAGGTAAACGCGAAGAAGAAAATCGCGACCGCCACAAAAATGCCGCCCCAGTCACCCACTTCGTTAGAAAGCGCACGCTGGGTCAGTTCAATGCCGGTGATTTCACTGCCCGGCATGTATTCGCCGGACATCAGGATAATTGCCACGGTGGCTGAACAGATAACGATGGTGTCCACAAACACGCCCAGCATCTGCACATATCCCTGAGAAGCTGGGTGTGGCGGGTACGGCGTTGCACTGGCTGCCGCATTCGGCGCCGATCCCATGCCCGCCTCGTTGGAAAACAGGCCACGCTTAATGCCTTGCACCATGCCCTGTGCCACTGTGTAACCCAACGCGCCCGAAGCGGCCTCTTCCAGACCGAAAGCACTGCGGAAAATCAGCGACAGCACATCAGGCACTTTTTCCAAATTGGTCAGCATGATGTACATGGCAAGCGCCAGATAAAGCAACGCCATCACCGGCACAATCAACTCAGCGGTGCGGGCAATTTTTCGAATGCCACCAAAAATAACAAAGGCGGCAAGTACCACCAGCACAGCTCCAACATGGAGAGGATCAAAGCCAAAAGCGACGTAAGCTGCCTGAGTAATGGAATTAGCCTGTACCGAGTTGAACACTAAGCCAAAGGCGATAATAAGCAGCACGGAGAAGACCACGCCCATCCAGCGCATGCCGAGGCCTTTTTCCATGTAATACGCTGGGCCACCACGGAAGTTGCCATCGTCATCACGGGTTTTGTAAAGCTGCGCCAGCGTGCTCTCGGCAAAAGCCGTAGCCATTCCCAGTACGGCTATCAACCACATCCAGAAAATCGCACCTGGACCACCAAGAGTTAACGCAACAGCAATGCCCGCCATATTGCCCGTGCCCACGCGCGCCGCCAAGCTGGTACACAATGCCTGAAACGAGGAGATACCCTCTTTGTCTGATTTACGGCTGTTTTTCATCACCTTGAACATGTGTCCAAAGTGACGAATTTGAATAAACCCAAGACGCAGCGTAAAGAAAATGCCGCCACCGATCAGAAGATAGATGAGCACCGATCCCCAGATCAGGTCGTTTAAAAAGTTGATGAGACTTACCACGCCTACCTCTCTGTACGCATAAACTGATTCGCAGTGTCGTTGTTCTCCGATGCGGAGAAAATGCGATTTGATGCGACTGACGCAAGCCTAGCGTCTGCCGATAATGATGCGGGTCTCGTCGGCAAGAAAGCGTCACAAGAACCCCAAAATGTGTCGGTTTTGCGGCAGATCCCGCAAATTGCCGCGAGATGATGCTATCAGCCACGATAAAAATCAATATGAATTCAATTTCATATTTTGTGAGCAAAAAATACCCACACATCAAGACCAAGCGTTTGCGTTACTGCTTTTCCATAACAGGAATAGAACATCGTGTTCACCTTGTCTGGCACCCTTTATGCATTTTATTCAATGTGTGACCAAATTCGATATTTCCCCGGTCTTTTGCTGTGACAGGGGCTTGGGGGACACCTCCCCAGATAAATTTGATGTTGTAGCTGTGAGACAACTTAAGGCACTGCAACTGCACACATTTTGCCCAGCGACGGAATAAAGGTGATTGCGTTCTCATAAAAACTTCACTGAGGTGCAACAAATGAGAAACACTTCAATTTTATTTTGTCGGAGGTTTGATACTTAATTAGCGACCGCAACGGTAAAACGAGGTGAATTTATGGATAGCTTTGCCTTTGATGATGTATTCGATCAAGAGCGACCACAACGCGGTGGACGAACCAAACAAGCAAAACGTAAGTGGAGAGAAATTGAGGCGTTAAAAGACAGACAGCGCCTGCGCAAAGAGCTGCAAGATATCGATATGCTCGGTGACTTCAACGACAGCGATTTCGATTTTTAAGTAGCGTACTCACTGGTTTAAATCGTCAATTTACTGACAACATAACATTGAAATTTTAAAGAAAAGGCACCCGACAAGGGGTGCCTTTTTTTGTCTGTAACTATGGGCCTTTGAGAGCAGCAGAAAGCTCTTTGAACCTGTCTGCCACCTGCTCACCAAACAGCGGATCAATATCCTCTTCCTCCCATTGTGTCTGCAGGTACTCCCAATCTTCAGTCGTCAGGGTTTGCTCCAACACAGGCAGGATGGTTTTCTCTTCCAAGTCCAGATGTTCTTTCTGACAGCCTACAAACCGGTTGAGTTTATTGGCAAAGAGATCGAGCGGAATGACAGCGTCCATCAATATCATGTCGACGGTATCCGCAAACTCAGCGGTTAAACCTGCCAGTGCTTCGTGCTCATCATCCAATCTGGCCACCCCCTCTGAATCAGGGTAATGCTGCAAGTAATAGTGGTAGATAAGGTCTTCTTTTGGATGGTGATACTTTTCAGCGTACTCTTGCAGGTAGCTAACCGTGTCCTTAATCAGGCTGTAGTTAACGGGCCTTTCCTGCTGAATGGCCGTCAGCTTTTTCGACAACAGTTTAAGCAGTCGGCTGATGTTCCGGTGATCTCTATGAATGCTGGCTACTAACATAGCTCCTCCCTTTCTTCATTCACACCACGAGATCAGTCTATCGAACCGGACTGTTCACAAATTGCGCAAGGTCATTTTTTGTTCAGTTTCACCTTTGCAGTACATACAAACAAAAAGCCCGCGATGAAAATCACGGGCTTTCTAAAGTCAATGACACGAATCTATCCGTCGAGTTCTGGCTGCCAGTTAATCGGCGCTTTACCAGACTGGGTAAGCAGTGTGTTTGTGGTAGAAAAATGTTTGCAGCCCAAAAATCCACGATGCGCGGAAAGTGGAGAAGGGTGCGGCGCTTCCAACACATGGTGACGGTTACGATCAATCACACGACCTTTCTTGCGGGCGTGGGAGCCCCAAAGCAGGAACACGACACCTTCACAATGTTGGTTTACGGCTTCTATCACGCGATCAGTAAAGGTTTCCCATCCTAAGTGGGCATGAGAATGTGCGTTACCCTGCTCGACCGTCAGAACGGTATTAAGGAGCAACACGCCCTGATCCGCCCAGCTTTTCAGGTATCCATGCTGTGGAATGGTGAAACCTGGAATATCCTGAGCCAGCTCTTTATACATGTTCACCAGCGAGGGTGGCGTTTTGATACCGGGCAGGACTGAAAAACAAAGACCATGCGCCTGATTAGGACCGTGGTAAGGGTCCTGCCCCAGAATCACCACTTTCACATCTTCCAGCTCTGTAAAGCGGAAAGCATTAAATACGTCTTCCTTAGGCGGGTAAATCACTGTGCCTTTCTCACGGGCTTCCGCCACATAAGCCATAGTGTGTTTGAAATAGTCCTGTTCCTTTTCCTGGCCAATCACATCGTGCCAAGTCATCGCCTGTGTCATGCTTTCCCCAATCCTCTCTATTCTTCAGCGTCCGCTATTCTACGCAGAAACACGCTCAGATGCTGTGACTTCAAACTGACGCAGCAAACGGATTTCATCCGCCCACGCTTCCGGTTTAATGGTCTCCAGAATCAATGGAATGCCATTGAAACGATTGTCTTGCATGATGACCTCAAAACACGGTAAACCAATCTCGCCCTCCCCCAGTGCCTGATGACGATCAACCCGGCTACCAAAAGGCGTTTTAGAATCGTTGAGGTGCATACCACGCAGATACTGAAAACCTACTGTGTTATCAAACTCCGTAAAAGTCGCTTCTGCCGCACTGTGCGTGCGAAGATCATACCCTGCCGCAAAGGCGTGGCAGGTATCAATACAGACACCCACACGGGATTTATCTTCCACTTGCGAGATAATCGCCGCCAGTTGCTCAAACGACCATCCAAGATTGGTCCCCTGACCCGCCGTGTTTTCAATCACAGCAACGACCTCTGGCACGGCTTGATGTGCCTGATTGATAGATTCAGCAATCAGGGAAAGGCAGGCTTCCTCACTGATTTTCTTCAAATGGCTACCGGGGTGGAAATTCAGCAAGGGTAATCCAAGGATTCGACAGCGCTCCATCTCATCAATAAATGCCGCGCGGGACTTTTCCAGCTTTTCTTCTTCAGGTGCCCCTAAATTGATGAGGTAGGAATCGTGCGGCAAAACAGCTTCTGGTACAAAGCCGAGCTTTTGGCAGTTTGCTTTGAATGCCGAGACATTTTTCGCTTCCAGTGGCTTTGCCTGCCACTGTCTTTGGTTCTTGGTAAACAGTGCAAACGCATTGGCACCAATTGCCGCTGCGTTAACTGGCGCATTTTCTACGCCGCCGGATGCCGACACATGCGCTCCGATAAACTTCATCTTCTCTCTCCAGGCCGAAACCGTAACCGACAACATTTTAAGTTACTCATACCGTAAAAGTCCGTTTTGATTTGCATATCGCTCTAGCACCACCAGACTGTGCCATCACATGGACTTGGGGCGATATCCGTATGTGTTTCAATGCAATCCGTACGCCATAAATGTAGTAATTAAATTACATTTGTAATTTTTGACAGAATGTTGTTTTGTTAAAAATTTGTTTTAAACCATATATTTGATCTTTTATTGATTCAAAACAAAAAATCTCAGGCGTAAATTTCGCATATTTTGATTGTATTTTGACTAAAATCAAAATAACCTTACAAAAAGTAAGGTATACAGGTACCCAGCTCATCAATTGATGGAAAATTAAAACCACCAAGCCTATCAAAAGGGGAAGGATTATGATCACTGGTATTCAAATCACTAAAGCGGCAAACGACGACCTGCTGAACTCTATCTGGCTGCTGGACAGCGAAACCAACGAAGCACGTTGCGTTGCAGCAAAAGCAGGTTTCGAAGCGGATCAGGTTATCCCTGCAGCAGATCTGGGCGAGTACGAAAGCCGTGAAATCGCTATCGAAGTACCTGCAAAAATTGAAGGTGGTCAGCACCTGAATGTTAACGTTCTGAAGCGTGAAACACTGGAAGACGCAGCTAAGCACCCAGAAAAATACCCACAGCTGACTATCCGCGTATCTGGCTACGCTGTGCGTTTCAACTCTCTGACTGTAGAACAGCAGCGCGACGTTATCGCACGTACTTTCACTAACACTCTGTAATATTCACAGCGTTAGCAGAAGTATAAAAAAACCGGCCAATTGGCCGGTTTTTTGTTTTCTGTCGCGTGAAATTAGCCAGCGACCTTCATCAGGTATTCACGCAGCTGAGCGAAATCCGCATCCTGCTCAACAGACAGCAGTTCCATCGCCGCGTGTTTTGCCAGAGGGCCTGGCAGCGGAATGTCCTGACCCAGGATCTCGTCTACAGACTCTTTGAATTTCGCCGGGTGTGCGGTACACAGGAACAAGCCGTATTCGCCATCCTGCAGTTGCTCGTCCAGCACACGGTAAGCAATGGCACCGTGTGGCTCACACAGGTAACCGCCATCAAACATCGCTTTCAGCGTTTCTGCCGTTTGCTCGTCAGTGACTGCACCTGCGCCCAGCTCGTTCAAACCCCAGCCTTGACGCTGACAAAGCTCTTCAATGCGCGGCCAGTTGTTTGGCTGGCTCACATCCATCGCATTTGAGAGCGTTGGAATGGTTGGCTCTGGCGTCCACTCACCGGTTTGCAGGTAACGTGGCACGGTATCATTCACGTTGGTTGCTGCGATGAAACGTTTGATTGGCAGGCCAATCGCTTTCGCCAACAGACCCGCAGTCAGGTTACCGAAGTTACCACTTGGCACTGCAACCACCAGGTTTTCGCGTTGTGCTTTGGTCAGCTGCGACGCAGCTTCAAAGTAGTAACAGATTTGCGCCATCAGTCGGCTGATGTTGATCGAGTTTGCTGAATTCAGGCCAATCGCTGCGCGAAGCTCTGCATCATCAAAGGCATTTTTCACCATCGCCTGACAGTCATCGAAAGTACCGTTGATGGCCACAGTGTGGATGTTGCCACCCAGAGTACAGAAGAGTTTTTCCTGCAGTGGGCTGATCTTGCCTTTCGGATACAGGATAACCACGTTGATGTTTTCCATGCCGTAGAACGCATGGGCAACAGCGGCACCGGTATCACCAGAAGTAGCAGTCAGAATGGTTACTTTGCCGCTATCAGACACTGCTGCCAGCGATTGCGCCATAAAACGGCCACCAAAGTCTTTAAACGCCAGTGTCGGGCCGTGGAACAGCTCAAGTGCGCTGATTTGGTCAGTCACTTTCTCGACAGGCGCCGGGAATTGGAAGGCATTTTCCACCATGCTGCGCACGGTTTCTGGCGACAGTTCGTCACCGATGAATGCAGAGAGAATGTCGCTGCTGCGGCTGACAAAATCTTTGTCCAGCAGCGCATCAACGTCTTCAAATTTTGGCAGTTCGCTTGGGAAGAACAGACCCTGATTACGGCCAAGACCCTGTTTTACCGCTTGACCGAACGAAACCTGCTCGTCGTTTTCTTTGATGTTGTAAAGCTTCATAGTTCACTTCCTGTCACTGTCGATCCTTTCACATCCAATCGACAGATGTGGACAAATCCTTCTTCGTTCTGAACGTAATTTTCCTCTAGCCACTTCGCTACGCGCTCTGCCACGGCTTTGTCATCCGTGATGCTAAACAGCGTCGGGCCTGAACCTGATATACCGGTCGCCAGTGCACCTGCATCCTCTGCGTAATGTCTTGCTTCGGCGAAGCCCGGCAACAATTTCTCGCGGTAAGGTTCAGCGACCACGTCTTTGATCATGCTCGCAGCAAGCTGTGGCTGGCCAGAATAACAGCCATGGATGAAGCCTGCCAGATGGCGACCGTGATTAATCACATCCTGACGACGATATTGTGCAGGCAAAATCGCGCGAGCCTCAGCCGTCGGTACTTTGATACCCGGGTACGCCATCACCCAGTACCACTCGTCAAAACAAGGCACTTCCTGGCTGATGATTCCCATTTGTTCAACCATCAACTGCAGGCCACCAAGATAACATGGCGCCACATTGTCATAGTGGAGGCTGCCGGAAATCGCCGCTTCCATCTCGCCCATCAACGCCAGCAAAGTGGTTTCATCCAACGCTTCATCATGGTACTTGTTCAGGGCATCCAGTGCGGCAACGATAGAACAGGCACTGGAGCCCAAGCCTGAACCGATAGGCATGTTCTTTTCGAGCGTCATGGTGACGTGACGAACAGGCTGTCCCAGCTTTTCCATTTCACGGGAGAAGACCACGAAGCTCTGATAAACGATGTTTTCTTCCTGATCTTTCGGCAGCTTATCAACAAAGCTACCAACGCAGTTCAGGGTAAAGGGTACATCGCCGCCATCTTCCACTTTCACGCGATCGCCAAGCAAAGTGCCATCGATGGGCGACACAGCGGCGCCCAATACATCAAAGCCTACACTGACGTTACCGATTGAAGCCGGTGCGTAAACAACAACGCTCATCTTATACCCCCAGTTTCCAGCCAAGTGTACGCATCAAGTCTGCAAACACACCTGCCGCTGTCACGGCAGTACCTGCACCGTAGCCTCGCAGTACCAATGGGATTGGCTGGTAGTAACGGCTGTAGAAAGCCAGCGCGTTCTCACCTTCCTTGATTTTGAACATAGGGTCGTCAGCATCCACCGCCTGGATTTTCACTGAGCACTTACCGTTCTCGATGCTACCCACATAACGCAGCACTTTACCTTCGGCGCGCGCATCGCTCGCCAACTTCTCGAAGTAAGCGTCAGCTTCCGGCAGTTTTGCCATAAAGGCTTCTACATCGCCTGAGGCGTCAAAGCCTGGTGGCAGTGCTGGCTCAACTTCAACATCTTCCAGCTCAAGGTGCATACCTGCTTCACGGGCAAGGATAAGAAGCTTACGCGCCACATCCATGCCAGACAGGTCGTCACGTGGATCCGGTTCAGTGAACCCGCTCTCACGCGCTGCTGTCGTTGCTTCACAGAAGCTCTGACCTTCGTCGAGCTTACCGAAGATGTGAGAAAGAGAGCCCGACAGGATGCCGGTGAACTTCTCGAGCTCGTCACCTGCAGCAATCAGGTTTTGGAGGTTTTCGATGACTGGCAGACCAGCGCCCACCGTGGTGTCGTACATGAACTTACGACGGGTCGCACGTGCAGACTTACGTAGCTGCTGGTAGTACGCCATGCCCGCCGTGTTAGCTTTCTTGTTCGGAGTAATAACGTGGAAGCCCGCAGACAGGAAATCTGCGTATTGATCGGCAATCGCCTGATCTGAAGTACAATCGATAAACACAGGGTTGATGATGTGGTTTTGCTGAACCAGACGTACCATGCGAGGCAGGCTGAAAGGCTCATCGGCTTTCGCCAGCTCATCACGCCAGCTGTTCAAATCAATCCCTTTGCTGTTCAGCACCATGCCACGGCTGTTTGCCATACCACACACGCGGATAACAATGCCCTGATCAGCCAATTTCGCCTGCTGGCGTTTCACCTGCTCAATCAGTTCACCGCCTACACCACCCACACCCACAATGAAGACATCCAGGTAGTGGTTGGAGTTAAAGAGGTTCTCGTGACACGCTTTTACCGCTTCAGACACGCTGTCATCCGGGATTACCGCAGAGATTGAGCGCTCAGATGAGCCTTGGGCAATTGCTACAATATTCACGTTCACTTCTGCCAGTGACGTAAAGAACTGGGATGCTACGCCTTTCGAGGTGCGCATCGCATCACCCACCAGAGACACAATCGCCACGTTATCTACAAATTCAACCGGCTCAAGCAAGCCGTCTTTCAGTTCCAGTTCAAAAGTTTCCTGCAGCACACGCTGTGCCATTGGCTTGTCTTCCGCTTCGATACAGAAGCTGATGCTGTATTCAGAAGAAGATTGGGTGATCAGGACAACGGAAACACCTGCTGCAGACATGGCACCAAAAACGCGGGCAGCCATGCCGACCATGCCTTTCATGCCAGGACCTGACACATTCACCATGCTCAGTTTGCTCAGGGTAGTGATCCCTTTCACTGCCAGGTTGTCTTCACCGCTGTCATTACCGATCAAAGTACCTGCACCCTGTGGGTTGGCGGTATTTTTGATCAGACAAGGAATATGGAAACGTGCGATTGGAAGAATGGTTTTCGGGTGAAGAACTTTTGCACCGAAGTAAGAAAGCTCCATGGCTTCCTGATAGCTCAGAGATTTAAGCAGTGTCGCGTCTGGTACCAAGCGTGGGTCACAGCTGTAAACGCCGTCCACATCCGTCCAGATCTCACAGCATTCAGCGCGAACACAAGCCGCCAACACTGCTGCAGAGTAATCAGAACCATTACGGCCAAGGGTAACCAGCTCACCTTTTTCGTTAGATGCGGTAAAGCCAGGCATTAAACCAATATGTCCGGCCGGAATTGGCTCTTTTTTGAAGCGCTCAGAAGACACTTCAATATCAACAATACCTTCTACATAGTCGCCTTTAGACAGCAGGTATTTAACTGGATCGATAACGAAAGTGTTGTAGCCACGGGCTTCAAGCAACGCAGACATGGTTGCAATAGAAAGGCGTTCACCTTTACTGATGATGCGAGAGTATATGTTGTCAGGACAAAGCCCCAACAGTGCAATACCATGGATGTATTGCTTTAACTGGTTCACAGAGCGCTCTAGCTTGTCATAGAGAGAAGCTTTATCGATGCTTGGCTCCATTTCTTCCAGTCCGTCAAACAAAGCAGAAAAGATCTTCCTGATCTCAGCCACCTGGATCTCGGCTTCGCCATGTTTGACTGTGTTATCAATCACATCAACCAACAGGTTAGTGATCTTAGCAGGGGCGGACAGTACCGCCGATACCTCACTTTGGCAGGTATTGCTGGTGATGATCTCTGCTGCGCGGCTGAATCTCTCAGCATTTGCCAGCGAAGTACCACCAAACTTTAATACTCGCATCCTTTCCTCCAATTCCTTCCAGAACTCGCAAATTCAATAATAAAGGGGTTAAAAAAAAGCCCGTACCTTGTTGGGTACGGGCTTCTTTTTAAAATTCTGTGCATGTCAGCCCGCACCCGCACCAATGGTGTTGGTAATAATGGTGATAATGGTTGTAGTGCCGACTGTTTTAAGCATGGCTTTTTAACCTTCCGTGCTGCGTTTTTATAACCTTTACCGAACAAGGGTATCAAGGTCAACAAAAATTTAAGTTATCTCTCAAAAAAACGCTTCATTTCGCAAGTATTTCTAACGAATTTAAAAGATGAGAAACCGCACCATTTACCAGCAACTTCCTTGCTAAGAATGATTAAGGCAGACATAGTTAGTTGAATTGGACAGAAAATCAGCAACCGCGAAGGAGGGAACCATGGCAGTTGCGATGGAGGAATTGGTCGCCCAGACCATATTGCAAGGCTCTGATGCCATGTATGGCCGATTTTTAGATGTCACGGCTGGGGCACAGGAAAGGTTTGAGGCCCGCGACTGGAAAAGCGTGCAAAAAGCCCTGAAAACCCGCATTAACTTTTATGACCACCATGTGGGTCTTGTCAGCCAGCAACTCAAGACCATGCTGGGAAGACAACACGCCACCCGCTCCTTCCTGATGGCGGTAAAAGCGGAATACAGCCGTTTGCTGGATGATTACCCGCGTTATGACATCGCAGAAAGTTTCTTTAACTCTGTCTATTGTCGGATGTTCGATCACCGCAACATCCGCCGTGAGAAGTTGTTTGTAAACAGCTCTCAAGGTGGCCGCATTCCAAAGTACCCAACGCCATTACTCAAGCGTTACTCTTCCGACAGAAAACTGATCCAAACCATTGAGCGTGTTCTGGATGACACCCCTTTCACTCTGCCGTGGGTCAACAAGGCAAGGGACATTCACCGTATAGTCGAAGCCATGCAACGCAGGCTAGGCCCGCAATTAACTGAAGAAGTCACCATCGACATGGTGCGCGAACCTTTTTACCGGAATAAAGCCGCCTACCTAATTGGCCGCATAGATATGGCGAATCAGGTTCGCCCCTTGGTATTGCCCATTCTGGTGAACTCAAAAGGCGAGTTGTATGTGGATGCCTGTATTACTGACTCTGACGAGCTCAGTGTGATCTTTGGCTTCGCCCGCTCTTACTTTATGGTGTTCGCCCCTGCACCCGCTGCGTTGGTTGATTTTCTTAACCTTCTGATGCCCCATAAAACGCCAGCCCAGCTCTATACGGCGATTGGATGTCAGAAACACGGCAAGACTGAGCTCTACAGGGAGTTCCTTCACCATATCGAATCTTCTGATGATCAGTTCGTTATTGCACCGGGGATCAAAGGGATGGTCATGTCGGTGTTCACGCTGCCTTCTTATGGCTTCGTCTTTAAGATCATCAAAGACAGGTTTGCACCGCAAAAAGACATTACCCACGCTGTCGTCAAAGAAAAGTATCGCTTGGTTAAAGAGCATGACCGGGTTGGCCGCATGGCCGATACCCTGGATTATCGCAATTTCATTTTCCCGAGAGAACGTTTTAGCGAAGAGTTGATTGAAGAGTTACTTGAGGTTGCACCATCACTGATCAAACTGACCAAAAATGAAGTCCATATTCGCCACCTCTATATGGAACGCAGGATGATCCCGCTTAATATCTACCTTGAGCAGGCAGATGACGATGAGTTGAGAAATGCTGTTCAGGAATATGGCGACGCAATCAAACAGCTGGCTGCGGCCAATATTTTTGCCGGTGACATGCTGTTCAAGAACTTTGGTGTGTCGCGTCACAGCCGGGTGATCTTCTACGATTACGATGAGATTTCTTATCTGACCGAAGTGAATTTCCGCAAAATTCCGCCACCTCGCTTTCCTGAAGACGAAATGGCTGCGGAGCCTTGGTATAGCGTGGGAGAGTTTGACGTTTTCCCGGAAGAATTCCGTACTTTCCTGCTCATTAATCCAAAGATCCGAGCTCTGTTCGATGAGCTTCATTCTGATCTCTTTGATGCAAGCTACTGGAAAGACCTGCAAGAGAACATCAAACAAGGTCAATTTAACGACGTATTCCCTTATAGCGATGAGTGTCGTTTCACGAATCAGTAAAAATGAGACGCTGAGCAATCGGCGTCAATTTTCGAACACAATTTAGGCATGCCGCTTGCTTAATAATTAACCGCCCAACGTATTCGACGAAAAATTGCCGCATGCACAACGCGGTGTTTTAACCGACTGAATATACAGGCAGGGTGAGAGGGGAACCGAAATTTACCGAACTCTCTTTATCAAAAACAAAACAAGTGAACTAGACTGAAAACTCAGTCTAATAAGAACGAATCAGGGAAGGTGGCATAATGAAAAAAATCCTGCTCGCCGTTACCCTGCAATCAGTGGCGTTTTTTGCATTCGCGCAGGGTTCGTTACCGCTGTATGAATACGATGACGGAAACCAGAAAGCCTGGTTTTCGAGCTCTATTACAACTGGCAATCAAAGCTATGACAGTTGGACCATCAGTTCCGGTTATCACTATCCGGTGCTGAAAAACGTGAACGTGTATCTGGGAACTGAAGTCACGACTGAAACTGATCACAGTGCCAGCAGCAAAGGGTTGCTCAGTGGTATCCAGTACAACTTTAACGAAAAGCTAAGTATCGGCAGTTCCGTTCAGGCTGAACGCATCAATGAAGAAACCATCGGTGTAGTGGGAATGAGCAGCCAGTTACGTCTGACAGACAAGCTCAATCTGGAAGCCAAGTTCGATTACAACCTCAACCAGACACCTGCAGCCTCTGCCAATTATCAACTTGGCGTGGGTTATCGTTTCTAGCCCAATCTGCTGCAAAGAGAAAAACCGCCTGTTGGCGGTTTTTTCGTTTCAGGCTTCAGACAGCTTTTAAGATGGCTTGCCAAACTCTAGCGGGTGCTGACTGATCATCACACCATTAAGATCAGCAAACAGATAATCCCCTGGAGAGATGGGAACCCCTTCAATACGGAGCTGAACATCTTCATCGCCCAGACCACGCTTTTCGGTTTTGATCGGGCAAACGCCCAAGGCTTTTACGCCAAGCGCCATCTCACTTAATGCACCAGCATCACGGACAGCACCATAGATCACTATGCCTTCCCAACCATTTTCTACCGCTCGCTCGGCCAGCAAGTCGCCCAGTAAAGCTTTATTGAGATTGCCATGTCCATCCACGACCAAAACGCGACCCGCACCGGGCTTACCCAGAATATCACGCACCTTGGAGTTGTCTTCATAGCAACGAAGCGTTTCCACCCGGCCAAAGAAAACGTGCTTTCCACCAAAATCTCGCCACTGAACAGGTACCCATTGCACTTCATCGCCATGTGCATCACTGATATCAGGCAGTAAGTCTTCCATGCTTCCTCCTATCAAGTATCTGTATCAAGCTAGCAAGATCCGCCCGCTTCGCCTTTCCCAACTTCCATAAAGCTGGCATAGCTCACTCAAACTTTGGTGTTAGTGACAAAGTGGGAGTGAGTTGTGGTCAATTTCGGAAACTTACACATAATTCCAAGTAACTCTTGGATATAAAGGGAAAAAGCGTGTGTGTAACGGTACGCAATTTTCTCCTTTTTAGGCGTGACTGGCAGAGTGCTCTCAACAGGAGATAGTTGACCGGTATGCAACAAAATGGTCTGATAAAAGCGTTTTTACACAATATTCACACCTGTGGTAATAGTACGAAAAAGTTAATTCGAGTTTGTAAAATTCCGCGGAGTTTTTAAACCAGAATTCCACCAAATGCGACCACAGAGGGCGAGATTGACGTATATCAATAAAGATTGAAAAAAGTTGCGTTGATTTATTACTAAATATTGTTAGCACGCTGTTAAATGAATACAATCAGCGCTATCCAAAGGATTAGCTGGTCAAAATGAGTTGACCAGTAGTATGCAGGGCGAAAAATCGCAACTGCAACCAGCTTCTCTAGGGATGGCGTTTGTATCAGGAAAGTATGCTCGTAAAGCGCATCAATCGGTTTGATATACTTTTCCTGTTTGTAAATTTTCTTCACAGGGTCGATAAGACACTGTGGTTGATTGGGGAGACGCCTTTTCGCTGTCCCCAGTACCAGATTCCTTAAAGAAATTAGGTAACGCCAATGCAAACCCCTCACATTCTGATTGTTGAAGACGAACACGTAACTCGTAATACGCTGAAAAGCATCTTCGAAGCAGAAGGTTATACCGTTCTGGAAGCCAACGATGGCGAAGAAATGCATCAAGTGCTTTCTAACAATCAGGTTCACCTGGTTATCATGGACATCAACCTGCCTGGTAAAAACGGTCTTCTGCTCGCTCGTGAACTGCGTGAGCAAGGTGATATGGCGCTGATGTTCCTGACCGGTCGTGACAACGAAGTTGACAAGATCCTGGGTCTGGAAATCGGTGCGGATGACTACATCACCAAACCATTTAACCCACGCGAACTAACTATCCGTGCACGTAACCTGCTGACCCGTGCGATGAGCCAAGGCGCACTGCCAGAAGACAAGCGTTCTGTTGACCGTTATGTGTTCAATGGCTGGACGCTGGACATCAACAGCCGTTCACTGATCAGCCCAGAAAGCGAGCAGTTCAAACTGCCACGCTCTGAGTTCCGTGCCCTGCTGCACTTCTGTGAAAACCCGGGCAAGATTCAAACCCGTGCAGATCTTCTGAAGAAGATGACCGGACGTGAGTTGAAACCACACGACCGTACTGTTGACGTGACTATCCGTCGTATACGTAAGCACTTTGAGTCTTTCGGTGACACACCGGAAATCATCGCGACGATTCACGGTGAAGGTTACCGCTTCTGTGGTGAGCTGGAAGAAGTCTAATTTCTTCCGGAAAGCTTATAAGAAAGGCCTGCAATGCAGGCCTTTTTGTTATCTGAAAGTCTTTTATTGAAGAAAAGGAACCTCGAAATTTAGGCTCCTTCTCCTAACTTGTGAGCGGCTAAACCTCTTTAGAATAATCCTCAAGCCACTGTTTGAGCACTTCCAGATCCTGAACATAGCCTTCTTTGATTTCATCGACCCAGTCAGCAATGTTCTCCCACCAAGCGGGCAGCTCTGGCGATTGTGCTTTCTGCGCCACTTTCTGGATATGTTTCAGACCGATTGACCCTGCTGCACCTTTGATTTTGTGTGCTTCACTGGCAATACCATCCTGATCTTTCGCCGTCATGTTGCTTTCGAGGATCTGGATGTATTCCGGCATCAAGTCTTCAAACATCTTGATGCTCTGGAACACAGGCTCAGGACCTACGATATCAACGTAGGAGGTCAGCATTTCCAGATCAAGAAGCTTATCCAACATGTCATTACCCGGCTTCTTACGCTTTTTCACTTCCGCGGCTTCTGTCGCGACAGGACATTGCAGCGCGAGCCGCTCTATCACCTCTGCTACTGCAGAGACACTGATCGGCTTGCTAATCGCATCGTCCATGCCATTTCGGATGTATTCGGTTTTGTCTTTAATGACATTCGCGGTCAACGCCACCAAAGGGGGTAATGCATCACCACTGTTTCTCAGCGTCTGGGCAATATCAAAGCCTGTCATGTCAGGCAGCTGGATATCAAGAAGCAGGAGATCGTACTCAGATTGCGGGTACATGTTCAGTGCTTCCTGCCCACTCCTTGCAACATCCACCGAATGGCCCAGACTTTCCAGCAGATTGGTGGCTACCGTGATATTAAGTTCAATGTCTTCCACCAACAGAATGTGCAATGGACTTTGCTCTGCGTTCACCTTCTCTTTATTCGACACCGGTGCGCACACAGGTACAGACAATGTCACGGTGAAGTTACTGCCTTCCCCAACCTCACTGTCGACAGTAATATCGCCATTCATCAGTCGGGCTAATTTACGGGAAACCGCCAAACCAATCCCGGTACCCACTGCATGAAGATTGTCTTCTCCTTGCTTCACCTGATAATACATGGCGAAGATCTTGTCTTGTTCTTCCTGCGGTATACCGACGCCGCTGTCTTCCACATCAAACTGCAAGTGCGCCATATCGTCTTCAATGTCGCAACTGACTGTGACATTCACAGCCCCCTGCTTGGTAAACTTCACCGCATTGCCGACAAGGTTCCAAAGGATCTGACGAAGACGTGTGGCATCCACTTTCACTGCAGGTGGTAAATCCGTCAGCCTGTCCAGTGTAAAGCGAAGGCCATTTTGCTGTGCCATCAGTGCACTGATGTTTTCAATCTCAGAGACAAAGTCTGGGAAGTCCAAAGGCTGTGGCATCAACTCAAGACGGCTTCGGTCAGACTTATCCATATCAATGATGTCGTTAAAGATATTGCCCAACGTAATCGCACTGACATGAATGGTTCTGAGGTACCCCAACTGCTCTTCAGACAAGCGGGTTTCAAGCAGCATTCGGCTGAGACCGACAATACCGTTCAGCGGCGTACGAAGTTCGTGACTGATGGTAGAGATAAACGCGGTCTTGTCCCGGCTCGCCTTTTCGAGCGCATCCTGATAACGCTTACGTTCAGTGATCTCACGACCAAAACCGACAAGACCAAGGCGTCTGCCATCGCGTGAGTAGAAAGGTAACTTGCGCAGTTCAAAGTAAGCCTTGCGGCCGTCTTTGTATTCCAGCCACTGCTCGTAAGTCAGAGACACATTGTTATCAAACACTTGTTGGTCAGTTTCCACCACCTTGCTGGCGATGTCTTCACGGTAAACATCCCAAGGTGTCAGACCCACCAGATCTTTTTCTTTCTTACCGGTTAAATCTTCCATCGCGCGGTTACAACCGGAGAACTGGCCTTTTTCATTACGGTAGTAAATCAAATCCGGTGAAGCATCAATAAACGAGCGCAGCAGCGCAGTTTGCTCTGCCAATTCCACCTGCGCCTTTTCGCGCTGATAGACCTCGTTTTCCAAATCTTGCATCGCTTCTTCGCGTGCTTCCTCTGCGCGTTTACGCTCCTCTATTTCCAAGTTTAGCTGGGTGATATTTTCGGTTAGCTGGCGGTTGAGCTCCATATCACGGGCGCGCATTTCTTCGAGCTTGGAAACCAGTTTGGATAATCGCTGCCGGGACTCTTCAAGCTGATCGACGACGACAGAAAGGAAATACACCGCCCAAGGAGTGATAAGCAAGCCAAAGAAAACGGAGCGAACGATATCGGTGTCATGCACCGTGCCGTTCAAAACAAGGGTAATACCGACTTGCACAATCACCGCGAGGGCAACAAGAGCCAGCGCCAGCAACATACTGAACCTGACCAGCCCAAGCTTGACCAGCAGATCCACGTAGTACTGTGCTAAGAGTTTAATTTGCTTCATTGAACATCCAGATCAACAGAAATAAGGAGTGGCTGAATCGGCCTTGAATCAGCTTGGGAAAATAATAACGCTGAGGACGGAGAAGCTAAAGAAAAAGGGACGGATTACTCCGCCCCTTCGACAAATTAAGTATCAAGAATTATGCATTGGCCGATAATGGCGCTTCTTGCAGTGACGGACTGGATGCCACTTGGTTTCTTCCGGCATTTTTCGCACTGTACAGTGCTCGGTCGGCCAAAGAGACTAAGTCGCCATAGTCCTGTCCGGTAACCGGGTATAGCGTCGCAATCCCCTGGCTGAGGGTGATCTTGTCGGCCACTTTGGAAAACTCGTGAGGAAGTCCTGCGGCTTTCAGTTCGTCGGCGATATTTTGAGCCACCACCAGCGCGCCATGCTCAGTGGTGTTGGGAAGAAGAATCGCGAATTCTTCCCCACCATACCTGGCCACCGCATCCAATGGACGACGGATAACACGCTGGAAAACATCAGCCACCCGTCGTAGCGCTTCATCCCCCTGCTGATGACCATAGTTATCGTTGTACGGCTTAAAGTAGTCGATATCACAGAGGATCAGCGAAAGCGGCTCTTGTTCACGGATGTGCGAGTGCCACATCTTCACCAGTTGCTCGTCAAAGCTGCGTCGGTTTGCCACCTTGGTCAGGCCATCGACAAAGCTCAGCTCTTCCAGCTCCATGATGGCGTCCGCAAGCTGTTGCTGAGTGGCTTTACGCTCAGTGACGTCACGGGCAATCACCAGCACACCAATGGTGTCATCTGTCGGGTCGCAGAACTGGGTTTTGGTGAGTTCATACCACACCATGGTGCCATCACGCTTCATCACCAAATCTTCGTATTTCACTGTGTCGCCATTTTCGAGCACAGGAGCGTCAATCTTACGGTGTTGCGCAAGCACTTCCGGTTCCATCAGATCTTCAGCATTCTCGCCTTCAAGATCATCATGCGGGGCGCTCATTGCTTCTGCAAAGGCTGCATTCCCCCCCAGAAACTCATAGTTTTTGTTGTAGATGCCAATCGGGTCAAGACTGGCCTTAAAGATGGAGGTCAGCACATTACTGTGTTTTTTGAGCTGCTGCTCAACTTCCTGACGAGCTTCAATCTCTTGCTCCAGCGACTGTCGCATCATGTGCCAGTTGGTCACATCGTGGCTGATGCTCAGCGTACCGAATATGCTGTTTTCGTCATCAAGCAGCACGGTCTGGTTAGATTCCAGCAGACAACTGTCACCATTAGGATTCGTCGTCCAGCTTTGCTGTGTGCGTCTTCCTCGGGTGCTGCCGTCAGCAGAGAAAATCAGGCCTTCCTGTTCCCGCCCTTTCCAGAACCTGTCGTAAGCCAGGTTTGAGCCAACAATCCTCCCTTCTTTATCCTGAAAACAGATCAATTCAGACAGAGAGTTAATGACACTTCGGAATATCTGGCTATCGTTTTCGGCAAACGGCTCGCTGTACACGGCTTCAGATTTAGGCTCAAGCGAAACAATCCAGATCCTCTGCCCGCCACACCAAACAGGTAGACCAGAGAAACGGGCATGACGCGGAGTACGATGATCAGAAACGGCGCGAAAATCTGCCGTCATTTCAACAAAAGGATGGGGCCAGCGGCGCGATGCCAATAGCGCGTTAATGGTTTCTTGTTCGCGCTCTCCACGAATGCGGAACTTGTATCCACGCAATTCGACATTAAACAGACGCACAAAGCTACGGTTCGCATACAAGATGCTTCCGTCTTTATGGTTGATGATTGCTTTTGGAGAATGGAGATTGGCTAGATAGAGTTGCCAGGTTTTCATCGACATCACGCGTCGATGGGAAACCCAGACCATTCCTAATAAAAAACCTACCAATAGCAATAACGAGGCTACCGGTAACCACTCAATCATCCTTCCACCTCTTGCCCGTCATCCCTGAAGAAGCATTTTTTGAATAAAAATCACGCTTCATCTTGCCACACGGTTATGAAAGAAAACGAATAGCCCTCATTGATTTTGCGAGGTATCAAACGTTGGTCACATTATTGAGGAAAATGAAATGGCTGACTCGTCAAGCTACCCTGAACGCCTTTCACATTCAGCGCTCGAGCAATACCTGTCATCGCGAGCCAGCGGTTTTCACACCATTCTGGCGCCAGCAAGGTAGGCTTGCGAGCATTAGCAGAAACGCGGTGATAAACCACCTCTGCCGGTGTGCGCAAAATCATTTCAGATGCACTCTCGACATAATCGTCAAGTGAAATTGCATCAAGTCGCCCTGCCCGCCAAGCCTTTGCCATCACCGCCCCCTCTACTATATGTAGTGGGTGAAGTTTAATACCATCGGTTCCCGTCTCTATCACCCTATCAATCGTATTGATGTGATCGGCTCTGGTATCTCCGGGCAAACCGACGATCAGATGCGTACAAACATTTAACCCTAATGCACGCGCCTTTCGGGTTACCCCATCGTAACAGGTAAAATCGTGACCTCTATTGATGCGTTTTAACGTGTTGTCGTTGGCTGTTTGCAGACCAAGTTCCAACCAAATCTCGAATCCCTGTTCTTTATAGTGGGCAAGAAGATCAAGCACGGCATCTGGCACACAGTCAGGTCGGGTTCCTACACAAAGGCCAACGATGTCTGCGCTTTTCAACGCCTCCTCATACATGGCTTTGAGCTTTTCCACTTCCGCATAAGTACTGGTGTAAGCCTGAAAGTAAGCCAGATAACGCTTAGCTCTGTTTACTTCCGTTGCTCGCTGAGCAAGCTGCGTGGTGACAGACAACTGTTGTGCCGTTTCATCGGCAAACGAGGCCACATTACAGAAGGTACATCCGCCCCTTCCTAACGTACCGTCCCGATTAGGACAACTGAAACCGCCATGCAGAGTGAGTTTGTGAACTTTTTCGCCATACCTGCGTTGTAAATCCTGACCAAAGGTATTCACCAGTTGATGAAGTTCCATCGTCGACCGCCCGAAAAGTTGGATAGAGGTAAAAAGCGCGCGATCCTAACATCCGACAAAAAGAGAAAACCTCGATCAAATCAATATTGGATTAAGTTTTCATCAACAAACTGAAAGTTTATTACATTTATTTTACACATTGAAAAGTCACACTTCTCACCCACTTCCTACATATTCATCGAATTACCCTTATGGCGAATTTTTATTCATTTGAAATAAAAATTCAGTCTAACGGAACCGTTTGCATAGCAATCAAAGTGCAACTTTTTATGGTAATTAATTTTCCGAAAATGTAGGATAGCTACAGCTGCGTCCAAATTGTGAGCAATAAAATTCGCCAAATAGCGCCATGTTTTAGTGTGTTATATGGGTAATTACAAAAAACGCAGCATTTCTGCATAGAATTGCAAAAGGAGATGGTTACTGCTTTTAGGCAGTGATCGGGCTTGGTTGCCGCGAATAAACACATTTTGTGGATTCAAACTTGGCGACCGCTCAGCTGTGCCCGCAACAGGTACAGCAAGGGAAGACAAATGCTCCCCCTGCATTTGTGTCAACTGGAAGGACGTAAACATGACTGATTCAGTGCTACGCACCGAGGGACTTTATGTGCCCGAAATGGAACACGACGCCTGTGGTATCGGCTTCGTTGCCCACCTGAAGAACAGAAAGTCTCATGCGATTGTTACTCAGGCACTTGATATGCTGGCGCGCATGGAACACCGTGGCGGCCAGGGCTGTGACCCATGTAGTGGTGACGGTGCAGGTATTCTTTTACAAAAACCCCATGAATTCTTACTCGAAGAAACCCGCAAGCTAGGTATTCAACTGCCTTCATCGGACAAATACGGTGTAGGTGTGATGCTGTTCCCGAAAGACGAGAACAAACGCCAGCAATGCCGTGAAATCTTCGAGCGTAATGCCAAACGTCTCGATCTCGAAGTGATTGGCTACCGTGTTCTGCCAACCGACAACTCAATGATCGGCGCAGACCCTCTGAGCACAGAACCTCAGTTTGAGCATGCTTTTGTTACAGGCGGTGTCGGCCTGTCTCTGGACGAGCTTGAGCGCAAATTGTTCGTATTGCGTAATTACACCGTGCGCGTGTGTCTGGAGAGCGTCTCAAACATTGGCGACGACTTCTATATCAACTCTTTCTCTGCGAAGACACTGGTTTACAAAGGCCAGCTGACCACCGAGCAGGTACCTCAGTACTTCCTCGATCTGCAGAACCCGTCAATGGTGACGGCGCTGGCACTGGTTCACTCGCGCTTCTCGACCAACACCTTCCCTCGCTGGCGTTTGGCACAGCCTTTCCGCTATATCGCACACAATGGTGAAATCAACACCGTTCGCGGTAACCTTAACTGGATGAAAGCGCGTGAAGCTCTGTTGGAATCAGAGCTGTTCACTGACCAAGAGCTGAAAATGCTGCTGCCAGTGTGTCAGGAAGGCGCATCGGATTCTGCAAACTTCGATATGGCGCTGGAACTGCTGGTTCTAAGTGGTCGAAGCCTGCCACACGTGCTGATGATGATGGTACCGGAAGCGTGGCAAGAGAATGCGAACCTGGATCCAAAGCTGCGTGCTTTCTATCAGTACCACGCAAACATCATGGAACCGTGGGATGGCCCGGCGTCTGTTTGTTTCACTGATGGTGTGAAAGTAGGTGCGACTCTCGACCGTAACGGTCTGCGTCCAAGCCGCTATACAGTCACTAAAGACGATTACCTCATCATGGCATCTGAGTCAGGTGTGGTAGAGATTGAGCCGGAAAACATTCACTTCCGTGGTCGCCTGCAGCCTGGCCGTATCTTCGTAGCGGACCTTGAGCAAGGCCGCATCATTTCTGATGAAGAAGTGAAGAACGAAATCGCTTCGGCACAGCCATATCAGGAGTGGGTTGAGAAGAACCTGCTGCACATTGATAAGCTGCCAGAAGCTGACACCAAACATCATCAGCCGTCTCCTGAGCGTCTTCTGCATCATCAACAAGCATTCGGTGTGACCTCTGAAGAAGTGAACGAAATCATCGTTCCTATGGCAAAAGACGGCAAAGAAGCACTAGGCGCTATGGGTGCTGACTGGCCACTGGCAGTACTGTCACACCAGTCACAGCATCTATCTAACTACTTCAAGCAGCTGTTTGCGCAGGTCACGAACCCGCCAATCGACCCAATTCGTGAGCGCATGGTGATGTCGCTGAAAACGTATCTGGGTAAAGATCAGAACCTGCTGACCGAATCGCCTATTCACTGCCGCAAAGTTGAGCTGGAATCGCCAGTACTGAGCAATGCTGAGTTGGAAAAACTGCGTGCGGTTGACAACGATCACCTGCAAGCAAAAACACTGGATATCGTATTCCGTGCCAGCGGTGAGCCAGGCAAGCTTGAGCGTGCGTTGAAGCGCATCTGTCAATACGCGGAAGATGCCGTGGTTGATGGCTACTCCATCATCCTGTTGACTGACCGTGCAGTGAACTCTAACCACGCTGCTATCCCAGCGATGCTGGCTGTCGGTGCGGTTCACCACCACCTGATCCGCAAAGGTCTGCGTGCGAAAGCCGACATCGTGATTGAAACCGGTGACGCGCGTGAAACCCATCACTTCGCCACACTCGTTGGCTACGGTGCGAATGCTGTTAACCCGTACCTCGTCTACGAAACGCTGGTGGATTTGCAGCGTAAGAAGAAGCTGGATCCGGAAGCGGATGTGGATGTGCTGTTTGAACAGTACCGCAAAGCGATCAACGCTGGCCTTTTGAAAATCTTCTCGAAGATGGGTATCTCAACCCTGCAGTCTTACCATGGTGCGCAAATTTTTGAAGCGCTGGGTATCAGCAAAGCAGTAGTCGACAAATACTTCACCGGCACCGTCTCCCGAATTCAGGGTCTGTCGATTGACGATATCGCGAAAGAAGTATTGGTTCGTCACCGTCTGGGCTACCCAACACGTGAAATCCCTGTCCAAATGCTGGACGTAGGTGGTGTTTATCAGTGGAAGCAACGTGGTGAGAAGCACCTGTTCAACCCTGAAACTATCCACTTGCTGCAAAACTCCACCCGTAACAAGGACAAAAAGCAGTTTAAAGAATACTGCCATGCAGTAGACAGCCAAGGCGATGATGCTGCAACTCTGCGTAGCCAGTTTGATTTCGTGAAGAACCCTGCTGGCAGCATTCCTCTGGACGAAGTTGAGCCAGTTGAGAACATCCTGAAGCGTTTCGCGACAGGTGCGATGAGCTTTGGTTCTATCTCTCATGAGGCGCACTCTACGCTGGCGATTGCCATGAACCGTATCGGCGCTAAGTCGAACTCCGGTGAAGGTGGTGAAGACCCAGTCCGTTTTGACAAGAAAGAAAACGGTGATTGGGAACGCTCTGCCATCAAGCAGGTGGCTTCTGGCCGCTTCGGTGTCACTTCTTACTACCTTGCCAATGCTGATGAAATTCAGATCAAGATGGCGCAAGGCGCGAAGCCAGGTGAAGGTGGTCAACTTCCAGGTCACAAAGTTGATGACTGGATTGGTCGCACCCGTCACTCCACCCCAGGGGTTGGTCTGATTTCGCCACCGCCACACCACGATATCTACTCTATCGAGGACTTGGCACAGCTGATTTACGACCTGAAGAATGCAAACCGTAAAGCACGTGTGAACGTGAAGCTGGTTTCTGAAGCGGGTGTCGGCACCATCGCTTCAGGCGTAGCGAAAGCAAAAGCAGACGTGGTTCTGATTGCTGGCTTCGACGGCGGTACCGGTGCATCGCCACTGTCTTCAATCAAGCACGCAGGTCTGCCATGGGAACTGGGTCTGGCTGAAACGCACCAGACACTGCTGAAAAATGGTCTGCGTAACCGCATCGTGGTGCAATCTGATGGTCAGATGAAAACCCCTCGTGACCTTGCTGTAGCTACCCTGTTGGGTGCTGAAGAGTGGGGTGTAGCAACCGCAGCGCTGGTTGTTGAAGGCTGTATCATGATGCGTAAGTGTCACCTCAACACCTGTCCAGTTGGTATCGCGACCCAGAACAAGACACTGCGTGAGCGCTTCGATGGCCGCGTAGAAGACATCGTCACCTTCTTCACCTATATGGCTGAAGGTCTGCGCGAAATCATGGCTGAGCTGGGTTACCGCTCTATCAACGAGATGGTGGGTCAGTCACAGCACCTGAAAGTCCGCTCTGATATCGGTCACTGGAAATACCAGAATCTGGACCTCAACGTTGTTCTTTACAAAGAAGAGCCACGTGAAGGCGACGCAATGTACTGCCAGCGCGAGCAAAACCATGGTCTGGAAACCGTGCTTGACCGCCGCCTGATTGAAGCCGCATCCAGCGCGCTGAAAGAAGGTCGTAAAGTTGATGCCGAGTTCGCGATTGTGAACACCGACCGCAGTGCCGGTACCATGCTGTCGAACGAAATTTCGAAAGTGTACAAAGATCAGGGACTGCCGGAAGCAATGAGCGTGAAGTTCAAAGGTTCTGCTGGTCAAAGCTTCGGTGCCTTCCTCGCGAAAGGCGTGAACTTCACCGTTGAAGGTGATGCGAACGACTACTGGGGTAAAGGTTTGTCTGGCGGTACGCTGGTACTTTACCCAGACGCGAAGAGCGACATCATTGCCGAAGACAACATCGTTGTCGGTAACGTCTGTTTCTACGGTGCAACCTCGGGCGAATCTTTCATCCGCGGTGTAGCCGGTGAGCGTTTCTGTGTACGTAACTCAGGCGCGAAAGTGGTTGTCGAAGGCATCGGTGACCACGGCTGTGAATACATGACCGGCGGTATTGCCATTATTCTGGGTCAAACTGGCCGTAACTTCGCTGCGGGTATGAGTGGTGGTGTAGCTTACGTTTGGGATCAGTTCAATGACTTCGAATCCAAACTCAACCCTGAGCTGGTGGATCTGGATCCGCTGGATGAAGAAGACATCGCACTGCTGAAAGAAATGATCAGCAAGCACCATGCGCTGACAGGCAGTACGGTTGCAGAAACATTCCTTGCGAATGTTGAAGAGAACCTTAAGTCTATCGTCAAAGTCATGCCACGCGACTACAAAGCTGTGTTGCAAAAACGCAAAGAAGAAGCCGCTAACAAGGAAGAAGTGGAGGCTGTAAATGGGTAAGCCAACCGGATTTCTAGAATTTGGCCGTGAACTGCCGGCCAAAAAAGACCCTGCCGTTCGTATTCAGGACAATAAGGAATTTGTACTGAACGACGAGTTTGGCGAAAAAATTAATGAGCAATCTTCCCGCTGTATGGACTGTGGTGTGCCTTTCTGTCACAACGGTTGTCCTATCGGGAACATTATTCCTGAGTTTAATGACGCGGTTTACCGCGACAGCTGGGAAGAAGCTTGGAACATTCTGAGCTCAACGAACAACTTCCCAGAGTTCACTGGCCGGGTTTGCCCGGCTCCATGTGAAAGCGCTTGTGTCCTGGGGATTAACCAGGACCCAATCACCATCTGTAACATTGAAAAAACCATCGTGGAAACCGCATACCGCGAAGGTTATGCCAAACCGAAAACCCCGACTGCCCGCACGGGCAAGAAAGTGGCGATCATCGGTTCAGGTCCTGCAGGTCTTGCAGCGGCTGAGCAGCTCAACAGTGCTGGTCACTCGGTGACTGTGTTTGAGCGTGATGAAAAAGTCGGTGGCCTACTGCGTTTTGGTATCCCAGACTTCAAGCTGGGTATGGACGTGATTGACCGTAAAATCAGCCTGATGGCAGAAGCGGGTATCGAGTTTAAAGTTAACGCTCATGTTGGCGTTGACGTTAATGCTCAGCAAATCCGTCAGGATTACGATGTCGTACTGCTGACTGGTGGTTCTACCGTGCCGCGCAACCTGCCAATCCCGGGCCGTGAGCTCAAAGGCGTGCACTTTGCAATGGAATTTCTGGGTCAGAACAACCGCCGTGCAAACGGCATGGATCTGAAAACCGAAGAAATCCACGCCAAAGGCAAACACGTTGTGGTTATCGGTGGTGGTGATACAGGCTCTGACTGTGTGGGCACATCAAACCGTCATGGTGCGGCAAGCATTACTCAGGTGGAAATCATGCCGATCCCACCAGAGAAGCGCCCTGCAAATATGCCTTGGCCTCAGTACCCGATGATCTTGCGCACGTCGACTTCTCACGAAGAAGGCTGTGAACGTCACTGGAATATTCTGACCAAAGAGTTTATCAGCGACGAAAACGGCAACGTGAAAGCACTGCGCATGGCTGACATCGTATGGAAAGACGCAGCACCTGGCGAACGTCCAACCTTCGAAGAAGTAGCAGGCTCTGAGCGTGAAATCCCATGTGATCTGGCATTCCTGGCGATGGGTTTCTTACACCCAGAACCACACGGTGTGCTGGCACAACTTGATGTGGCACTGGATGACCGCGGCAATGTTGCAACACAGGACTTCCAGACCAACCAGAAAGGTGTATTCGCTGCAGGCGATATGCGTACAGGCCAGTCATTGGTCGTACGTTGTATCAATGAAGGCCGTGAATGTGCCCGCTCTATCGATGCATATCTGATGGGCGGCACCAACCTCGAGGCCAAAGCGGACTCACTGATGCTCTCCGCATAAAAATAACGAGTGTTATCTTCCAGTTTTGCCAGCCCTCTGCGGCTGGCTTTTTTCGTTTTGAGCCCACATAAAAGCTTCACCGACCAAAAATTGAAAGCTTTTCATAAATAAGCCCCCAGATAGACCAAGTTAATCTCTGCGACAGACTTAAAAAAACCGCCATAAAATGCTGCATGTAGGCAGTGCTTTCGACATATATAGCTGTTAATCGCCAAAGTTAATGTAATGTGACGAAATTTGACCTCTTCATCATTAACGGATAAGTTGATTGGCTCGCATACCCATGTGACCTGACGCAACAAAGTTCAGGCCATATGGGTATACGTAAAATCGAAACTGATTTTTCGGTAAAACACACTCCCAGGAAGGGAGGCCACTGAAAATCAGATGCCAGGACGGCATGAAAAACTGCAGTCGCTGCGTAACGCAGTCGCAAGGGAGAATTGCAATGTCGCTGTATGACCCAATGCTGGAGAAAGACAACTGCGGCTTTGGCCTGATCGCTCATACCGAGGGTGAAGCCAGCCACAAACTTGTCCGAACCGCAATTTCCGCACTGGACCGGATGACCCACCGAGGCGCAATTAACGCTGATGGGAAAACCGGTGACGGTTGCGGCTTATTACTTCAAAAGCCCGATAACTTTTTCCGAATCATCGCTGAAGAGAACAACTGGACCCTCAGTAAGCTCTACGGTGTAGGCATGATTTTTCTGAGCAAAGATCCTGCTAAAGCGAAGCGCGCTAAAGAGATCTTTGAACAGGAAATTGCAGCCGAAACCCTTTCTATCGTGGGCTGGCGTGAAGTGCCAACCAACGAAGACGTGCTGGGTGAAATCGCCGCCAGTTCTGTACCGAACATCGAGCAAGTGTTCATCAATGGCCCAGCAGGTTGGCGTGCCCGCGATTTGGAGCGTCGTCTCTACATCGCCCGTCGTCGCGCTGAGAAAGCGCTCGCAGACGACCCGGATTTCTACATCACCAGTCTGTCTACGCGCACCATTGTTTACAAAGGTTTATGCATGCCAGCAGACCTGCCGAGATTCTATTTAGACTTGGCAGACTTACGTCTTGAGGCGTCTATCTGTCTGTTCCACCAGCGTTTTTCAACCAATACCACCCCGAAGTGGCCGCTGGCACAGCCTTTCCGTTATCTCGCCCACAACGGCGAAATCAATACCATTGAAGGTAACCGTCAATGGGCGCGCGCCCGTGCATACAAGTTCAATTCACCATTGCTGCCTGATCTGAAACAGGCCGCCCCATTTGTGAATGAAACCGGCTCTGACAGCTCCAGCCTCGACAACATGTTGGAAGTTTTCCTCGCCGGCGGTATGGATCTCTTCCGCGCGATGCGAATGCTGGTGCCACCTGCATGGCAGAACCACCCAGACATGGACCCGGATCTGCGCGCATTTTACGATTTTAATTCCATGCACATGGAGCCGTGGGATGGCCCTGCTGGCATCGTAATGTCCGACGGACGTTATGCCGCTTGTAACCTCGATCGTAATGGTCTTCGCCCTGCCCGCTATGTGGTGACAAAAGACAAACTCATTACGCTGGCATCCGAAGTCGGTATCTGGGATTACGCCCCGGATGAAGTAGCGGAAAAAGGTCGTGTTGGACCGGGCGAACTGCTGGTTATTGACACCTTCGAAGGTGAGATCTGGCATTCTGCCGATATCGATAACGATCTGAAAAGCCGCCACCCTTACAAAGAATGGCTGGACAAAAATGTTAAGCGCCTGACACCGTTTGAAGAACTGCAAGCAGAAGACTCTTCCGGCCAGCGCGGCATGGATGACGATGAGCTGCATGTATTCCAGAAACTGTTTGGCGTTTCGAGCGAGGAGCAGGATCAGGTACTTCGCGTACTAGGTGACATCGGTCAGGAAGCCACAGGCTCCATGGGTGACGATACCCCAATGGCAGTGCTTTCTTCGAAAGAACGCCATGTCGCTGATTACTTCCGTCAGAAGTTCGCTCAGGTCACCAACCCACCAATCGATCCACTACGCGAAAATCACGTGATGTCGCTGGCGACCTGTATCGGCCGTGAAATGAACGTGTTCTCAGAAACCGATGGCCACGCCCAACGTGTTGCGTTCAAGAGCCCGGTGCTTCTGTATTCCGATATGGTTCAGCTGTTGGAGCTGGATGATGAGCATTATCGCAACAGCATCATCGACATCAACTTCGACCCAAATGAGAAAGATCTCAAGCAAGCGATTGTCGATCTGTGCGATCAGGTTGAGCGCGTAGTACGCGACGGCACTGTACTTGTTGTTCTGTCCGACCGCGGTATTTCGAAAGACAAATTGCCGATTCCTGCGGCAATGGCAGTGGGCGCAGCTCAGAAACGTCTGGTGGACGCGCAGCTTCGCTGTGATGCCAACATCGTGATTGAAACCGCCTCTGCCCGCGACCCACACCAGTTTGCAGTGCTGCTTGGTTTCGGTGCGACAGCGGTATATCCGTACCTCGCTTACGAATCCATTGGCAAGATGGTCGAGAAAGGTGTCATCCAGAAATCCATGGGTGATGCGATGCTGAACTTCAGAAACGGCATCAACAAAGGCCTGTTCAAGATCATGTCGAAGATGGGTATTTCGACCATGGCCTCTTACCGCTGTGCACAGCTGTTTGAAGCTGTTGGCCTGAACAACAATGTGGTTGAGCTTTGCTTCAAAGGCGTCGCCAGCCGCATCCAAGGCGCAGATTTTTCTGACTTCCAGCAGGACTTACACAACCTTGCGCGCAGAGCATGGCTGAAACGTAAGCCCGTCGAGCACGGCGGTTTGCTGAAATATGTCCACGGCGGTGAATACCACGCCTACAACCCGGATGTGGTCAACACGCTTCAATCTGCGGTTCGCTCCGGCGAAGCGATGGATTACAAAACCTACGCGGAAACTGTCAACAGCCGTCCAGTCTCGTCACTGCGCGACTTGATGACGTTGAAACCTGCCGACAAACCAATTTCTCTTGAGAAAGTGGAAGCAGCAACAGAGCTCTTCAAACGTTTTGACTCGGCTGCCATGTCAATCGGTGCATTGAGTCCAGAAGCGCACGAAGCCCTGGCGATTGCGATGAACCGTCTGGGTGGTAATTCCAACTCCGGTGAAGGTGGTGAAGATCCACGTCGCTTCAACTCAGAGCGTAATTCACGCATCAAGCAAATCGCTTCAGGTCGTTTCGGTGTGACACCACACTACCTCACTAACGCTGATGTGCTGCAAATAAAAGTGGCACAAGGCGCAAAGCCGGGTGAAGGTGGACAACTACCTGGTCACAAAGTCACAGCTGAAATCGCACGTCTTCGCCACTCGGTGCAAGGTGTGACCCTGATTTCACCACCGCCGCACCATGATATCTATTCGATTGAAGACTTGGCGCAGCTGATTTTCGATTTGAAGCAGGTAAACCCTGACGCACTGGTTTCCGTGAAGCTGGTTTCTGAACCAGGCGTGGGCACCATCGCAGTGGGTGTCGCGAAAGCGTATGCGGACCTTATCACTATCTCAGGTTACGACGGTGGTACCGGCGCAAGCCCGCTGACTTCCGTGAAATACGCTGGTAGCCCTTGGGAACTTGGCCTTGCTGAAACCCAGCAGGCATTGGTCACCAATGGCCTTCGCCACAAGATCCGTCTTCAGGTTGATGGCGGCCTGAAAACCGGTCTGGATATCATCAAAGCGACTATTCTGGGGGCTGAAAGCTTCGGCTTTGGTACCGCGCCAATGGTTGCGCTGGGTTGTAAATACCTGCGTATCTGTCACCTCAACAACTGTGCGACCGGTGTAGCAACGCAGGACGATACCCTTCGCCGTGAATACTTCAAAGGCTTGCCAGAGCAGGTGATGAACTTCTTCAAAGGCCTCGGCGAAGAAGTGCGTGAACTGATGGCAGAGCTTGGCGTTGAGAAGCTCACTGACCTGATTGGCCGTACCGATTTGCTCGAAGCAGTCGATGGTTTCACCGCCAAACAGCTCAAACTGGATCTTTCAGACATTCTGGAAAGCCCGCAGCCTAAGCCGGGTAAATCCGTGTTCTGGAGTGAGCCAAACGCACCGTTTGATAAAGCGGAGCTTAACCAGAAGCTGCTGGAGACCTTTGAAAAGGCGATTGAGGAGCGCCGCTCAGCCAGCGCGTATCTCGACATCCGAAACACCGACCGCTCGGTGGGCGCATCACTCTCCGGTGCCATTGCTAAACGTTATGGCAACCAGGGCATGGCGGCATCACCACTTGAAATCAACCTTCAGGGTACAGCTGGTCAGTCCTTCGGTGTCTGGAACGCCGGTGGCGTTAACCTTACCCTGACCGGCGATGCCAACGACTATGTCGGCAAAGGTATGGCTGGCGGTAATATCGTGATCAAGCCGCCAGTTGGTTCAGCCTTCGATTGCCACGCATCTACCATCGTCGGCAACACCTGTCTTTACGGCGCAACGGGCGGCAAGCTCTTTGCAGCAGGTAAAGCCGGTGAGCGTTTTGCGGTGCGTAACTCTGGCGCCCAAGCCGTCGTTGAAGGTGCAGGCGATAACGCCTGTGAATACATGACAGGCGGTATTGTGGCGATTCTTGGCCATACCGGCGTGAACTTTGGCGCAGGCATGACAGGTGGTTTTGCTTATGTGCTTGATGAAGCTGGAGACTTTGCAGGTCGCGTTAACCCTGAACTGGTCGAAGCCTTGTCACTCGACAATTTGGCTATTCATCAGGAACACCTCCGTGGTCTGATTGATCAACACCTCGAACTGACCGGCTCCAGCCGCGCTCAGGAAATTATCGCGGACTTTGAACAATGGATCAGTAAATTCTATCTGGTGAAACCGAAATCAGCGGACGTGCGTTCCCTGCTGGGTCACCAAAGCCGAAGCGCAGCTGAGCTGCGTGTTCAGGCGCAGTAACGGAGGACCCTATGAGCCAGAACGTATACCAGTTTATAGACGTGCAACGTATCGACCCTCGAAAGAAGGCGATCAAAACACGTAAAACCCAGTTCGTTGAAATCTACGAACCTTTCACCCACAAGCAGGCTTCGGCGCAAGCCGACCGCTGTCTGGACTGTGGCAATCCTTACTGTGAGTGGAAGTGCCCGGTGCACAACTACATTCCGCAGTGGCTGAAGCTTGCCCAGGAAGGACGCATTATTGAAGCGGTTGAGCTATCGCACCAGACCAACAGTCTGCCGGAAGTCTGTGGTCGCGTGTGTCCACAGGACAGACTGTGTGAAGGCTCCTGTACCCTCAACGACGACTTTGGCGCCGTCACCATCGGTAATGTTGAAAAGTACATTACGGACAAAGCGTTCGAAATGGGCTGGAAACCAGACATGTCAGGCGTCACTTTGACTGACAAGAAAGTTGCCATTATAGGCGCGGGGCCTGCTGGCCTTGCCTGTGCGGATGTCTTGGTCCGTAACGGCGTTAAGCCTGTGGTATTTGACCGCTATCCGGAAATCGGTGGCCTGCTGACCTTCGGTATTCCGTCATTCAAACTCGAAAAAGACGTGATGCGAAACCGCCAGCGCGTCTTTACCGAAATGGGTGTCGAGTTCCGACTCAACACTGAAGTGGGTAAAGATGTCGAGCTGCAGTCTTTGGTTGATGAGTATGATGCCGTGTTCCTTGGCGTTGGCACCTACAAATCCATGCGTGCAGGTTTGGAAAACGAAGATGCGCCGGGTGTATTTGATGCCCTGCCGTTTTTGATTGCCAATACCTACCGCGTAATGGATTTAACGGAAAATCCGCCGGAATACATTGATATGGCTGGTAAGAAAGTCGTTGTTCTTGGTGGTGGTGATACCGCGATGGACTGTGTCCGTACTTCGATTCGCCAGAATGCCAAAAACGTTATCTGTGCTTACCGTCGTGATGAAGCCAATATGCCGGGTAGCCGCCGCGAAGTGAAAAACGCGCGCGAAGAAGGGGTGAACTTTATGTTCAACCTGCAACCGCTGGGTATTGAGCTCGACGCCAGTGGCAATGTGAGCGGCGTGAAAGTGGTGAAAACCGAGTTGGGCGAGCCAGATGAAGCGGGCCGTCGCCGTCCTCAACCTGTTGAAGGCAGCGAGCACGTGCTGGACGCGGATGCTGTGATCATGGCCTTTGGTTTCCAACCACACAAAATGGCATGGCTGGAACCGTTTGGTGTCGACCTCGACCAATGGGGACGCATCAAAGCACCCGAGCAATCTGATTACGCTTATCAAACGTCTAACAAGAAGATCTTCGCGGGTGGCGATGCCGTGCGTGGCTCTGATCTCGTGGTCACCGCTATCGATGAAGGCCGTAAAGCGGCAGAAGGCATTCTCGATTATCTCGAGGTATAAGCCGACTTCAAAACCGACAGAAAAGTGCCTGCAAAGGCACTTTTTTTTCGCCCCAATTTTCGCCCGTGATACACTCTCGCTATTCCCTGATTATCAAAGAGCAACAAGATGAAAATCGGTATTATTGGTGCCATGGAGCAGGAAGTAACCCTGCTAAAAAGCAAGATCAACAACTGCCAACTGCAAGAGATTGGTGGCAGCAAGTTTTATACGGGTGACTTGAATGGTGTAGACGTGGTGCTGCTGCAATCAGGCATTGGTAAAGTGGCGGCGGCAGTGGGTACATCCATCCTGCTTGAGCGTTTCAAACCAACAGCTGTGATCAACACAGGTTCTGCGGGCGGCTTCGATACCAGCCTGAATCTGGGTGACGTTGTGATTTCTACGGATGTGGCTTACCACGATGCTGACGTGACCGCATTTGGTTACACCATGGGTCAAATGGCTGGCCAGCCAGCGACTTTTACCTCTGACGCAAAGCTGATGGATGTGGCAGAGCAAGCACTGGCTGCGATGGAGCCAGCGCCACACGCAGTTCGCGGTCTGATTTGTACCGGTGATGCGTTTGTGTGTACCTCTGAGCGTCAAAACTACATCCGTGAACACTTCCCAACTGTGATTGCAGTAGAGATGGAAGCAGCTGCAATTGCTCAGGCGTGTCACCAATTCAAAGTCCCGTTTGTGGTAGTTCGCGCTATCTCTGACGTTGCTGATAAAGAGTCGCCAATGACGTTTGATGAATTCCTGCCGCTGGCAGCGAAAAGCTCAAGCGCCATGGTTGAAAAAATGGTCGAGTTGCTGAAAGCGTGATGACCGAGCTCTCCACACCGTTTGAAGCACTGTTAAACCACACCACATTGCTTGCGATGTGGGGAGCCCTTATTTTGCATTGGTTCTTCCCAGTGCCTGCCTATATCAGCCCTGTTACCATATGGCGTCGCGTTGCCGAAGCCATCTCCAACAAGGTCAATCACGAAGAAGACTCTCCGGAGCAGCAACGCCTTTCCGGCGGTTTAGCGCTCGCTGTGATGTGGCTGACCCTAGCAATGCTTTTAGTCGCCTTAAAGCAAATTGTCTGGATTGGCTGGTTATTCGACCTTCTGTTGCTTTGGCTGGCATTAAGTTGGAAGCCCCTGACTGAGCTCGCGATGCAGGTCGAGCAAGCGCTCATTCGTGACGACAAGCCTGCAGCTCGAACCCTGCTGTCACAAACATTGAACCGCGAAACCCATTCACTCTCTCCAGTTGGTATTGCCAAAGCCAGTTGTGAAACCCTGTTGGTTGGATATGCACGAGGTCTAGTCTGCGTGCTGTTCTGGTATGCCGTATTCGGTGGTATTGGCGCATTTCTTTACACGCTGGCAGCGCAGCTTGCCCGTGTCTGGCCTCCCCGCCGACAGGAGTTCTCCCAGTTTGGATTGGCAGCGTCTGGCTTTCTTGCTTTGCTCGATTGGATGCCATCACGCTTATTTGCGCTTTTAATTGCCGCAGGACATCGCTTTGAGCCTGCACTCACGGCAATCCGTGAACATGGACAAAGCTGGTCAGTGAACGGCGCGGGCTGGCTCCTTGCCGCCTCCGGCGCCAAACTGCAGCTTTCCCTGGGTGGACCCGCTATCTATGACAGTGAAAAGTGCACACGTCCCAGTATTGGTGGAAGCGTTGCTGCTTCTTCTATGCACCTAGCACTGCTGAATCAACAACTGAGGCAAAAGGCCTTGCTCTGGATCCTCATCCAAAGTTTCCTGATGTGGTTTGCCCACGGATTATTATGATGTTCCGTTTTTTACTGGTTTTACTTTTTCTTCCATCCTTCACCTTTGCCGAACCGCTGCGAGTTATCAGCCTTTCTCCCCATACCACAGAGCTCGCGTATGAAGCAGGGCTGGGAGATAACCTGATTGCAGTCAGTGCTCACAGCGATTACCCACCAGCAGCATTGGAACTTGAGCAGGTAGCCAACTACCGCGGGATCAATATTGAACGCGTGGTGACGCTTAAACCGGATTTGGTGCTGGCGTGGAAAGGCGGAAATCCAGATAAAGAGCTCGCCAAGCTCGAAAGGCTTGGCATTAAGGTGTTCTACTCAAATCCACACTCTCTTTACGACGCTGCCGATAACATTGAAAAGCTGGGTGAGTGGTCAGAAAACCCGACTTTAGCCAAAGCTCGCGCTGATGGCGTTCGTGAAGAGCTGGCAAGCATTGAAGCAGCGCAAGCGGGAAAGTCCAAGGTATCCTATTTTTACCAACTCAGTGAATCACCGTTGCTCACAAACAACGGCGATCATTGGCCACAGCCTCTGTTTTCTCTCTGTGGCGGCGAAAACATCTTCGCAGAAAGCGCCGCTCCTTATCCTCAGGTCAGCATGGAGCAGATTGTAGTGAGAAAACCACTAGCGATTTTTTACCCTGCGGATCGTGAGAAACCTATGGCTGGTTGGCAAAAATGGCAGGACTTTATCCCCGCAGTAAAAAACAGCGCTATCTTTGCAATAACCGGAGACTGGCTGAATCGTCCAACACCAAGAGCACTAAAAGCAGTAAGACAGATATGCCTCGCGATGGATAAGGTAAGAGGCGATCTCGATCACTAATTCAAATAGTGGCTTGCAGAAGCTCTGTCTGTTGGATTGCCCGCCACCAAGTTTCACGTAAAATCGCGCGCGCTCAACCAATCCGTGTTACTGGAACTCCGTGTCACAATAAAAAAACAAGACCCAGAGTAATACCAGTAGTAGGCGTCAGATTGGATGTTTGATTAAGGGATGAAATAGCGCTTTATGCTTCTGTATATTTTAGACATGTTTGGTACGGCAGTCTTCGCCATATCAGGCGTATTACTTGCCAGTAAGTTAAGAATGGATCCCTTTGGGATGATCGTTCTTGCTATGGTCACCGCAATCGGCGGCGGTACCATTCGTGATATGGCATTAGGCGCAACACCGGTCTTTTGGGTGAACCAGCCGGAGTACCTTTGGATGATCCTTGTCACCTGTATTCTTTCCATGTTGCTGATCCGTCAACCGCGTCGCCTGCCGTGGTACTTTTTGCCCGTGGCAGATGCCATCGGTCTGGCCGTTTTTGTTGCTATCGGTGTTGATAAAGCGCTGAGCTATGGTGCTTCCCCCATGGTGGCGGTGATCATGGGTGTGATTACTGGTTGTGGCGGTGGCATCATCCGCGACGTACTCGCTCGGGAAATCCCGATGCTTTTCAGAACCGAAGTCTACGCAACTGCCTGTATTGCAGGTGGAATCATCCATACAGTGGCTTTGGCAGCCAACGTGGATGTCGAAATAGCTTCCATTGCCGGCATGATCACTACCTTGCTGATCAGGCTTGCCGCGATACGCTGGCACCTTTCTCTACCTGTATTTGGCTCAGGAAAGTAACTGCAGTTTCAAGCATTTAGAACGCGCCTCTCGGGCGCGTTTTTTTCTGATCCAGCAACACCCTTCTCTCATTCTGTTTCATCGTTTCCGCGCAACAGATCCCGATCTGGTGATCATCTCATTCATCCAAAGCCATTAAATAAACTTTTTACTTTATTTAATGGCAATCCGATCTATTATGTAAACATATAGCTTTACTTAATAACGAGGAGCATCCCATGAGCAGCTATGTCGAACACGCCAATATCACTGTGACCAATCTAGATAACGCTATCCAGTTTTTGCAGACAGCCATGCCGGAGTTCTCCATTCGTGGCTCAGGCCAAAATGATGATTACGGCTGGTGCCATCTAGGTACTGACACCTCTTACATCGCCCTTCAGGAAGTGGTTATCGACAAAGCTGTCGAACGAGTCCCTTACCGCCAACTTGGCGTCAATCACATTGGCTTTGTGGTGGACGATGCGGAAGGTACGGCGGAACGTCTGCGTGAAGCGGGCTATCAAGAGGCCTCTTTTGACAAGAGCCATCCAGCCCGCAAACGTGCATATTTTTTCGATAGCGATGGTATGGAGTGGGAATTCATCGAATACCTGACCGATTCCATCGAAAGCCGGAACGATTACCTGCTTTAAGAACGAATAAAAATAGAGAGAAGCAGTCATGTTTAAACCAATAACGTCAGAAGCAATATCACTCATCAGGCATGGACATCGATATTCTCCAGTCTTTGGGCCAAGGCTTTCCAACCACTTGCCCATGGCGCTGATTGCCATGTCCCGGCTAGGTGCCTCATCAAAGGACTTACATGAGGAGTTCCAACGGGCAACCCCTCATCTGGAAGCAGAGCAAGCTCCTGTTGCCCCTCAAGCATTAAAGCTTGGGGAGAAAACACACAATGCGGATTTCGTGCTCTATTACAGCAAGGAGCTGGAAACCAAAGGCATTGAAGCAACATTAAATGAGGCTTTGCCAACCTTACTGCCCGGTATCGCGGCAGGTTCTTTCCATGCCTTGATTCGCCTCGCCTATGCGGTGGAAAGTGAAGACTTCACAGAGATCAGTCACGCACTTGCCTACTGGTCATCCGGGTTTACGCCATTAGGAAACCTGCAATATGCCACGGACAAAGACGCCGTTTCCCATCTCAATGAAGCACTTGGAGTCATGCGGGATCACACCTATCGAGAAGGGATCATCATCGATCATGTAGAAGAATTACGGGAACTTGCTAAGTACCGCGCTGTTTCCACACAGCCTGCTTCATTGACCAAAGAGTCCGTTGCCATTGTGGTGCTCTCGCAATATGCCGCCAGTAATGATTTCACCTTGCTCCATGGCGTAACCGGCTTTCAGGCTCTGCTATCACTCGCGCCGTTTATCGACAATTTTGATTTCGCTCTCGACTGTTTCTGGCAGGCCTATGTCGGTGCAGCATGCACTGCGGAATACCGAGATCCTGTTGCTCCTGAACGCAGAAATATCCGACCAGATTGGGGCCTTTGGTTCAAACAGGCACTGGCAACACAAGACGATCACACCATCAAACTTATCTACAGCTGCGCCCAGATTTATAACGAATTACAACTGGACGAAGCGCTATTCGCAATCAACGTCAGGCTAGGGTCTGTTGACCTTTGGTGATGATTTTTGCAGCTGTTTGTGGGGGCTTTATGCAAGGCGGAGGCTTCGATGTGTAGCTTGTCTACATGAGAAGCCGATAACGCAGGAGAAAGTCCCCACAAACGCTGCCCAGAGGGTTCTGCCATAAGCGTTTTATGCTTTGTTGAGGTGTATTTGCTTAGAGTGACTAGGCGGCACACACCTCGCCGCGCCTAAAACGCTTATGGCCAGAACAAAATTTAACCACCAAAGGTCAACAGACCCTGTGGGGATCTTTATGAAAAAAATCGCGATTGTTTATTTCTCACAAACCGGTACTACGGATGCACTGGCTAAAGCCGTGGCATGCGGCGCAGAAACGCAAGGGGCACAGGTTTTTGCTTACCGCATATTAGGTTCAGACATCGTTGAAGGACGCTTCAAAAACGACGCGTTGTTCGAAGAGCTCAGTGACATGGATGCCATCATCTTCGGCTCACCAACATACATGGGCGGTCCGACAGCACAGTTCAAAGCTTTTGCTGATGCGAGCAGTGAAAGTTGGTCCAAGCAGCGATGGAAGAACAAGCTCGCCGCTGGGTTTACCATTGGCGGCAGCCCTTGTGGCGAAGTACAAAGCACGGTGGAATATTTCAATGTACTGGCTACTCAGCACAGTATGCTTTGGGTGGGCATTGATGCGCCAGAAGGCGCACTCAGCAAAGACTTTAACCGCCTAAATGCTTCTCTTGGCGTAATTGCACTGGCTGATACAGAGAGTGGTCTTCATCCGGTGGATGCAAAAACGGCGGTGCGATTAGGTGAGCGGGTGGTGGAGCTGATTCGATAGTAGCTATCTAAAGTTAGCAAAAAGGCGCCATTTGGCGCCTTTTCCGTGATTATGCCAGCGTGATACGGGCAAATTTGCGTTTACCAACCTGGTAAACAGCAGTACCGGCTGCTGGTACCAGCTTGGTATCGTCCAACTTCTCGCCGTCGATTTTCACCGCGCCCTGGCGAATCATACGCATTGCGTCTGAGGTTGAACCAACCAGTGCTGCATCTTTCAGCAGGTTAGCGATAGCGACACCTTGCTCAAAAGAAAACTCTGGCATTTCGTCAGGCATTGCGCCCTTCTGGAAACGGTTGATGAACTCAGCCTCTGCCGCTTCTGCATCCGCTTCTGAGTGGAAACGAGCGATGATTTCTTTCGCCAGCAGGATCTTCACATCACGTGGGTTGCGGCCATTAGCAATTTCTTCTTTAAGGCCCGCAATCTCTTCCAATGGACGGAACGACAACAGTTCGTAGTAGTTCCACATCAGATCGTCAGAGATAGACATGATTTTGCCGAACATCTCAGTCGGTACATCGCTGATACCGATGTAGTTGTTCGCTGACTTCGACATTTTCTTCACGCCATCCAGACCCACCAGCAGAGGCATGGTGATCACGACTTGCTGTGATTGGCCGTTTTGCTTTTGCAGCTCACGCCCCATCAGCAGGTTGAACTTCTGGTCAGTACCACCCAGTTCAACATCAGCTTCCAGCGCCACAGAGTCATAACCTTGCAGGAGCGGATAAATGAACTCATGGATCGCGATTGGCTGGTTGTTGCTATAACGCTTTTTGAAATCGTCACGCTCAAGCATACGCGCAACGGTAGAACTCGCAGCCAGACGAATCATGCCATCCGTACCCAGCTCACTCAGCCAGCTTGAGTTGAACTCAATGCGGGTTTTCTCTGGATCCAGAATTTTGAAGATCTGCTCTTTGTAAGTCTCAGCATTGCTCAGAACCTGCTCACGCGTCAGCGGTGGACGCGTTGTGTTCTTACCGCTTGGGTCACCTACCATCGCGGTATAATCACCGATCAGGAAGATAACTTCATGGCCCAGCTCCTGGAAGGCACGCAATTTATTCATGATCACAGTGTGACCAAGGTGAATATCCGGTGCAGTTGGATCCGCGCCCAACTTGATACGAAGAGGACGGTTCTCTTTCAGTTTTGCAATGAGTCCCTCTTCAGGAATCAACTCCTCAACACCACGCTTAATTTCAGCTAGCGCGGCTTCAATGCTCGCCATATTTTATCGCTCCCACAGAATCGGCATTTTTTCGTAAGCCGACATACTACTTGAATAGCGATGGTTTTTGAAACCAGTTAGACTTGTTAGTAGAGAAAAGGAATGCTTAAGCCGATCGGTTTTTTCGAGAAAGTTGGCACAAACAAGCAGCTCCCTGTTTAATTCACTTTCCTTAACGACTGTTTTTTAATGCCTGTTAAACATATTGCTGCGCTACCTAGACTTCACCAAGTCTTGATCATGGCTCTCAGTGCCCTTGTTGTGGTGCTGATTTTGCTCCCCACCGAAACACCAGCTTCACATCCGGATGCCAAGTTCGAGGTGGGAAAACAATACCCAATTCCTCTCGATACCGTTTCCTTACTTCCACCTGAAAATGAGCAACAGCCCGTGCAGGCTTACGCCCCCTTGGAGTGGCATAAGTTCAAGGTGAAAGCCGGTGACAGTCTGGCGGTTATTTTTAACCGAGTAGGGATAAGCCCCACCACCCTTTACCGGCTGATCAACAGTGATAAAGGCACCAAATCGTTAGCCTCGTTGAAAGTGGGGGATGAAATTCACCTTGGCTTTGACGAAAACGGCTTATTCACTCAGCTCGTGCAGCCGAAAAATGCCAATGAGAAACTTGTCGTCACCCGCATTGGTGATGAGTTCTTCTCCAAAACAGAATCCAAGCAAATTGATACTCAGGTGAACTTTGCCTCGGCAACCATCACCTCCAGTTTCTGGAATGCTGGCGTCGCAGCAGGACTCAACGCCAATCAAATCATGGAGCTGGCGGGCATTTTCGGTTGGGACATCGACTTCGCTCTCGACATCCGTCAGGGCGACAAATTTTCGGTGCTGTTTGAAGAGCAGTTGGTTGAAGGTGAAATGATTGGCCGAGGTAATATTCTTGCCGCGACATTTACCAACCAGGGCGAAACCTTCACTGCAATCCGCTCTGAAACCGGTAAGTATTACGATGAGAAAGGCCGCGCAATGAGAAAAGCCTTCCTGCGCTCACCCGTTAACTTCCGGTACGTCAGTTCGAACTTCAACCCACGCCGACTGCACCCTGTGACGGGTCGCGTTAAAGCACACCGCGGCACAGATTATGTCGCACCTGTTGGTACACCGATTTGGGCGGCAGGCGATGGTGTCGTGATGAAGTCTGCCTACAACAAGTTCAATGGCCACTACGTTTTCATCCGTCATAGCTCAACCTACATCACCAAGTACCTCCACCTGACCAAGCGTAAAGTGAAAACAGGTCAGCGCGTCAAACAAGGACAAACCATTGGTACACTCGGTGGTACCGGCCGCGTGACAGGCCCTCACCTTCACTACGAATTTCTGGTAAACGGTGTTCATAAGAACCCAAGAACCGTCAAATTGCCGCAATCAAAGTCACTGGCGGGTAAGGAAAAGACCGCTTTTATCGAACTGGCTAAAGACCGCATGGCGCAGCTTAATAAGTTCGAGCAACTGTTAGCGTCCATCGGCACCCTTGAACGCGTTTCTTCATAGGGTCTGTTGACCTTTGGTTTGATACCAAATAAAAAGCAGCGCTTGTGCGCTGCTTTTTTGTGCATGGAAATTCCGCCTCAAAGCTGAGGCTCAGCTTCTCGTTGTGGCTTTGGGAGCGTCGACTCCTTCTCTTCGGTTTGCCAAATCATATTGGTTTCTTTCTTCACCCTTTTTGGCTCACGGGCCAGCATCAGAAGACATGGGGTGAGCACCAAAGTCAGTACTGTAGAGAACGCCAAACCACCGGCTACGGCTGTAGCAAGTTGAGACCACCACTGAGTACTCGGTGCGCCGAATTCAATACCGCGGTTCACCAAGTCAACGTTCATTTCCAGCACCATTGGCAGTAGACCCAGAATCGTCGTTACGGTAGTTAATAGTACTGGACGTAAACGCTGAGCACCGGTGCGTAAGATGGCATCAACTTTTTCAAGGCCACGGCGACGCATTACATTGTAGGTATCAATCAATACAATGTTGTTGTTCACCACAATCCCCGCAAGCGTAATCACACCAACGCCAGACATGATGACCCCAAACGGACGCTGGAATACCAGAAGGCCAAGGAAAACACCCACTGTCGAGAACAAGACTGCACTCAAAATCAGGAACGCCTGATAGAAGCTGTTGAATTGGGTAATGAGGATCAAAGCCATTGCCGCCAATGCTGCCAAAAAGGCTGTCATCAGGAAGGCTGAACTTTCATCCTGCTCTTCATTTTGTCCACGCAGTGTGACTTTGACTTCTGGAGATAGCCCCAAACGTTCGATATGCTCGTTCAATCCGGGCAACGCCAAGCTGAGGTTATATCCTTCCGTCATATCGGCCATGACCTTCACCACACGCTTGCCATCAACACGGTCGATATTGCCTTGTTTCGGCTCTGGCTTAATTTGGGCGAAGTTAGTGATGGGCACCAACCCATAAGGCGTCATCACCCGGAGTTCATCAAAGCGTCCAATATCGCGCTTCTCTTCAGGATAACGCACCAGAATATCCACTTCTTCACTGGCATCATCTGGCAAGTAATCACCAATCTTGAGGCCATTGGTGACGAACTGTACCGTGTTACCTACCAGCAGGGCGTCTGCACCAAAGCGGGCAGCATCTTCACGGTTGATATCAATCGACCAATCAATGCCTGGTTTGGTCAAGGTGTCGCTGTAGTTGGTGAATGCCGGGTCCTGTTCAAGCAGACTGCGAATTTGCTTGGCAGCAGGCGCGATCAGCGCAGGGTTTGCCGCACTGACCTCAATCGATAAATCGTGATCGCTCGGCGGGCCAGCATCAGGTTTTTTGAACTCCAGTTCCAAACCCGATAAATCCGCCGTTTTCTCGCGAAGCTCTTCGATGATCTCTTTTACCTTACGGCGCTCTTGCCAATCGACAGGCTTCATTTGGATCACGCCAATCTCATCCTGACCTCCGGTTTTGGTGTAAACGGATTCAATCTCGTCCATGCCCATGACACGCTCTTCAACTTCGGCCATCAAGGCGTCTTTTTCGAAGATAGAAAGATCACCATGCGAGCGCACTTTGATGTTGAAGAATGCCGGATCGACGTCAGGGAAGAATTCTGAGCCAAGGCCTGATTTCCCGTAAGCGAAGAACACACCACCAGCCACAATCAAAGCGGCAATCAAAATTTTAATCGGGTGCTTGATCGCAATGGAAAGCGTATTGATATAAGCAAGCGTGATACCGCGGGCTTGAGAGAAATCACCTTGCTCAAGCGCATGGGTTCGGGCCTGTTGCTCTGCTGTTAGAGGAAGCGGTTTACCGACCATGCTGCCCAGCACTGGCACAAACAACAGTGCCATCGCCAGAGAAGCAGCAAGCGTTGCTATCAGGGTTAATGGCATGTATCCCATGAACTCACCCGTGATACCCGGCCAGAACAGAAGCGGAGCAAAGGCCGCCAGAGTAGTGGCTGTCGACGCGATAATCGGCCATGCCATGCGGTGCGCAGCCTCCCGGAAGGCCATTTTACGATCCACACCTTCACGCATCCGGCGATCGGCATATTCCGTCACCACAATCGCACCATCAACCAACAAGCCAACCGCCATGATGAGAGAAAACAGCACGACGATATTGACCGTCAGTCCGGCTAATGACAGCACCACCAAGCCCGTTAAAAAGGAGCCAGGAATCGAAACGCCCACCAGCAGCGCAGTGCGCGCCCCCAGAATGGCGATAATGACAATCACCACCAGCAAGATAGCGGAGAGGATGTTGTTTTGAAGATCCGTCAGCATCGAACGTACATCTTCAGAGCCGTCCCAAGTGTATTTCACTTGAAGAGCTCCCGGCCAAAGCGGAGATTTCTGCGCTTCATTCATCACCGCCTTGGCTAGCTCGACGGTCTCGATGATGTTCTCGCCGGCGCGCTTTTTGACATCCAGCACGACCGCTGGCTTACCATCCAGACGGGCAAAGCTTTCCGGATCTTTAAACGCGCGGCGAACGGTTGCAACATCGCCAACTGTGACGACTTGATTGCCTTCAATCTTGATGGGCAAAGTCAGAACATCGTTTGCAGTTTCAAAGACTGAAGGCACTTTGACGGAAAAGCGGCCGTACCCGGTATCCACATACCCTGCCGCGACAACGCGGTTGTTACGGGAAACCAGATTAAAGATGTCTTGCTGATCCAGCCCATAGCTTTCCAACAACAAAGGTTCGACGATAATTTCCACCACGTCGTCACGATCGCCGGCAATATCCACTTCGAGGATTTGTTTAAAGCCTTCCAGTTCTTCCTGAAGCTGTCGGGCGATTTTTACAATCGCACGCTCAGAAACATCGCCATACAAAGCAATCGACAATACGGGCTGCATGTTGGCGAAAGTGACTTCGTTGACGGTTGGTTCGTCGCTGTCGTCCGGCAAACGCGGCTTCACCAGATCTACAGCTTCACGCACATCCGCCATGGCTTCATTGAGATCAACACCGACGTTAAACTCAAGCGTCACAGAAGCGTGGCCTTCCGTCGCCGTTGCCGTCATTTCTTTGATGCCTTCAATCGAGCGAAGTTCTTGCTCAACCGGACGCACCAAAAGACGCTCCGCATCTTCTGGGGAAATGCCTTCGTGGCTGACAGAGACATAAATCACCGGAATGGTGATGTCAGGATCAGATTCTTTTGGAATGGTTTGATAGGTGTAAAAGCCCGCGACCAAAAGCACCAATAACAGGGTAACCATGGTACGGGTGCGAGCCAGTGACGCATCAATCAATGTTCTCATGAGATGCTCCCCTTATTGTGCCGACGCTTGACGCACCGCCTCGACGGCATCACCGTCACGCACAAAGCCCTGTCCTTTGGTGATGACGTCCACCGTATCACCAAGGCCTGCCAGCCAAACGCCATTTTGCTCAGCTTTAACGACTTTGGCAGAGACAAAGGCAACCTTGTCACCTTTTAAGGTTTTCACTCCCAAGTTACCTTTTTCATCCAATGCCAACATTGAGGGGCTCAGCTTCACAGCGCTTTGCTGCTCAAGTGCCAGATCCACTTCCGCACTGATACCTGCAGGTAACTTTTGCTCTGGATTTGTGATTTCCAGCTCAATGGTGAAGGTATTGGTTGCCGGAGAGGAGATGCTGGATTGGTAGCGCAGACGCCCTTCTTTCATCGCGCCATTAACCAGCAAAATATTGGCTGGCAAATCCTCATCAATATCGCTGATGTGTTTTTCGCTTACATCAGCAGTCACGATTAGAGGATCGAGATCGATCAAAGTCGCCATAGGATCGCCGATGCCAAGATAGTCACCAACTTCCACATTTAGGTCATCAACAATGCCATCAAACGGTGCTTTTACCTCGGTGTGAGAAAGTGCCAGTTTGAGGTTCTTCACTGTCGCACGGGCTTCCACCAAATTGGCTTGGGCCAGCGAGAACGCCACCTCGCCTTGAAGCCCTTTTTTCTTCAATGATTGGGCTGCGTTATATTCTTTTTCACGCACCAAAAGTAGTGCCTCAGCGCGTTCGAGTTGCGCCTGACGGTCGGCTTTGTCGATATAAAGCAGTAAATCACCCTGCTTAACCGAAGCCCCTTTGCGGACAGACACTTTGGTGACCCGACCTGCTGCTTCCGCCGAAATGGTGGCTGAGCGATCAGGTGCCGTGCGTCCATATAACGAAATAGAGCGGGTAACCGGCTCTGCATGGAATGTTTCAACGCCGACTTTCGTTAATGGTGCTGCCGCTGGTTCTTTTTTGTCAGCGACAGACTGCTCATTGCTATGACCGCTGCCAACCCAAAAGACCAAACCACAAAGTAATACAAGAGAAATGACCCAGGGACGCTGGGAGAGGAAAGACGTTTTCGCGCCTGCATTCGTCATAATCGTTCCATCCTGACGTAGTTACTGCAGTGAAAGAAAATGGACGCTGATCCTGCTGGTCCATTGAAAAAACGCGGCAGCTCCGCTAAGAACTGCCGCGCCTTAAAAAGAGTGTCTCATAGTTTATACACTGAAAGAGGCACCACAACCACAGGTAGTCGTTGCGTTAGGGTTATTAACGAAGAAACGTGAGCCTTCTAACCCTTCTGTGTAATCGACGACACCGCCGATCAAATATTGCAGGCTCATTGGGTCAACAACCAAGGTGACACCACTTTTTTCGATGGTCATATCGCCATCGTTGACGCTTTCATCAAACGTGAAGCCGTACTGGAACCCACTACAGCCACCACCAGTGATATACACACGTAGCTTCAGGTTCGGATTTTCCTCTTCCTGAATCAGCGTTTTTACCTTATTCGCTGCGGTTTCAGAAAACTGCAGTGGCAAAGCGGCATCACTCATTGTTACCTCACATTAACTCTTTATATTCTGACCGCATTATCTAATACCTGACTAATTCGTTCAAGTATTGCTCTTCGCACGGAAACTTACTCAGCAATATACACCAAGTTTAAGCCGGATGTGATGCTTACCTCATCATCCATCTCGCACCCTTTCAACGTATCCCGTACAATACGCACCGACAGTGAATTAATGATCAAATAGTCCAGGGTCTGTTGACCTTTGGTGATGATTTTTGCGGCGCTTGTGGGGACTTTATACAAGGCAGAGGTTTCGACATGTAGCTGGCCTACTTGAGAAGCCGATAACGTGGTAGAAAGCCCCCACAAGCGCCGCCCGAAGGGTTCAGCTAAAAGCGCTTTATGCTTTGTTGAGCTGTATTTACTTAGAATGCTAAGCGTTATAAAGCTCGCCGCGCCTAAAACGCTTTTCGCAAGAACAAAATTTAACCACCAAAGGCCAACAGACCCTAGGAAAGAACCATGACAAAATCAGCCGAGCTATTTCAGCAAGCCCGCAAAACCATCCCTGGCGGTGTGAACTCTCCCGTTCGCGCTTTCGCAGGTGTAGGCGGCGATCCTATTTTTATCGAACGTGCTGATGGCGCGTACATTTATGATGCAGATGGAAAAGCCTACATCGACTACGTTGGTTCTTGGGGCCCTATGATCCTGGGTCACAACCACCCAAGCATTCGTGATGCAGTAATCACCGCAGCGCAAAATGGCCTGAGCTTCGGTGCACCAACTGCCCGCGAAATCACGCTGGCTGAGCTAGTTAGCAAGCTGGTTCCTTCCATGGAAATGGTACGTATGGTGAGCTCTGGTACCGAAGCGACTATGAGTGCTATTCGTCTGGCACGTGGTTTTACCCGCCGCGACAAATTCATTAAGTTTGAAGGCTGCTACCACGGCCATGCAGACTGCCTGCTGGTGAGGGCGGGTTCCGGTGCTTTGACACTGGGCGAGCCAACCTCTCCAGGTGTGCCTGCAGATTTTGCCAAACACACGCTCACTTGTACCTTCAACGATCTGGACTCAGTGCGTGCTGCTTTCGAGCAATACCCAGAAGAGATCTCCTGTATCATTGTTGAGCCGGTTGCAGGCAACATGAACTGTATTCCACCACAGGAAGGTTTCCTTGAAGGGCTTCGAGCACTGTGTGACGAATTCGGCGCACTGTTGATTTTCGATGAAGTAATGACAGGTTTCCGTGTTGCTCTAGGCGGCGCGCAGGCCCATTACAACATCAAGCCAGATATGACGACTCTGGGTAAAGTTATCGGTGGCGGCATGCCAGTAGGTGCATTCGGTGGCCGTCGTGACGTGATGGAATACATCGCACCAACAGGTCCTGTTTATCAAGCGGGTACGCTTTCCGGTAACCCTGTCGCCATGGCAGCCGGTGAAGCGGCGCTGACCGAGTTGTCAAAAGAAGGCAATGAAGCGCATCTTGCAGAGCTGACCAAGCGTTTGGCTGAAGGTTTCAAAACCGCTGCTGATAAACACGGCGTTGCTCTGGCGGTAAACCAAGTTGGCGGTATGTTCGGTTTCTTCTTTACCGACAAAGACACCATCAGCTGTTTTGCTGACGTTCAACAATGTGACATTGAGAAATTCAAACGCTTCTTCCATCTAATGCTCGAAGAAGGCGTGTATTTAGCGCCATCTGCATTTGAAGCGAGCTTCACCTCTCTCGCACACGGTGAGAAAGAACTTCAAGCCACACTGGCAGCCGCCGACCGCGCGTTTGCAAAGCTGGCCGCAGAGTAAACGTCTTTATGATAAAAAACGGAGCTTAGGCTCCGTTTTTATTGCCAGTTGATCACGACAAGTACCACAAGGGCGACAACACAAAGTAACGGCAGACTCAGTTTGCGTCGTTTTTTGGACTCGCAGTTGCCTTCGCAACACGCCATCATTTTTGTCCTTTCTCGTTGAATTATCACAACGTATCATAGCTTCCTTACTACACTCTTCTCCACAATTGGTGGAGAGAAACTAAGGAGCCATGCTGTGGCGTCATTCAAGGCCGAACCAAGACACTGGACATTGATAGGTGCACTGCTTCTCGCAGCGTATGCCTGTTACATGCTCATCGCCCCTTACATGGGGTCTATTGTGCTGGCATTTATTGTCTCCCTGCTTTTCTTTCCTCTGCACGAGAAAATCGAAAACAGGCTGCCATCCCACCCTAACGTTGCTGCCGCGCTTTCCTGCACGTTATTGACCGTGATGATTATCATCCCCCTGATTTTTGTCGCCGCCGCCATATTGAGTCAGGGCGTGACCTTCTTTACCGGTGCCTACGAGTGGCTTACCCAAGGAGGCGCAAAAGAAATATTGGCAGCACCTTTTGTCAAATCCGGCCTGGCTTTAGTGGATAAATGGTTACCTACCGACTCCATCAACCCTCAGGAATTGGTTGCCAAAGCCGCTTCGACACTGTCAGCAATGAGCTCTCAAATGCTGGGCATGAGTTCAAAAATCTTGGGTGATGTGACAGGCGTATTCGTGAACTTCCTGTTGATGCTGTTCGTGCTGTTCTTCCTGCTCCGCGATCACGACAAGATCATCAACATGCTGCGTCACGTCAGCCCCCTTTCCCGCAGTCAGGAAGATACTTTGTTGGATGAAGCAGAGAAAGTGGCCAAGTCAGCAGTGCTGGGTTCTTTCCTCACCGCACTCGCTCAAGGCATCGTGGGTGGTTTCGCCATGTGGCTTGCCGGGTTTGCGGGTCTATTCTGGGGCACAATGATGGCCTTTGCCTCGTTTATTCCGGTTGTTGGAACCGCACTTATCTGGCTACCAGCCGCAGCTTACCTGCTGTTGATTGGACAATGGGAATGGGCAGCCTTCCTCGCAGGTTGGGGCGTTATCGTGGTGGGCTCGGTCGATAACATCCTGCGTCCTCTGCTGATGCAAGGAAACTCAGGGATGAATACCCTGCTGATTTTCTTCTCACTGATTGGTGGTCTGCATGTGTATGGCCTGATGGGATTGATTTATGGCCCCATTATTTTCTCGCTCACACTGGTACTGTTCCGAATGTACGAAACTGAATTCCACAGCTTCCTTGAGAAGCAAGATAACTGCTGATACTAGGATCTGTACCTAAGGCGCGGCATATTCCCTCACAGGTAACTTTGTGGGAAAATCCGCGCCTCTTTGTTTGATAGCCCCGAGGTATCCATGTCCTACACTGCTCCTAGCCAAATTGCAGCTCGCCAGCTCGAGTATTTCGAAGGCAAACACGTTCTGCTTGCAGGTGAACTGGAAGATACCTTTGCATCCGAGCTCGAAGGCACTGCTGCAAGCGTCAGCATCTTCACAACCAACCTTGCTTACGCCAATCAAATGCGTCGTTATCAAAACATTGATGTGCAATTTGGTGAAAGCTATCAAGCCACACCTCAGGTCGATATGGTTCTGCTCTACTGGCCGAAGGCAAAAGCCGAAGCTGACTTTCTGCTTTCAATGCTCATGGCGGAGCTTGGCGCGGGAACAGAGATAGCCGTTGTAGGCGAAAACCGAAGCGGCGTAAAAAGCATTGAGAAAATGTTTGCGCCATATGGTCGTGTCACAAAATTTGACTCGGCCCGCCGCTGCAGCTTCTATTGGGGCCAATGTGATAACCAGCCAGCACCTTTCGTATTGGAAGACTGGTACAAAAGCTATCCACTCAATGTGGGTGAGCAATCACTGACTATCCGCTCTCTTCCTGGTGTATTCAGTCATGGAGAACTTGATGCAGGAACTCAACTGCTTCTGGATAACTTGCCGACACTGAAAGGCAAAGTGCTGGATTTTGGCTGTGGAGCAGGTGTGATAGGTACAGTGATTAAGCAACGTTATCCCAACACACAAATCACCATGGTCGACATCAGCGCGCTAGCCGTTGCTTCAGCACGTGAAACCTTGCGTTTTAACAATCTTGACGGAGAAGTTTTCGCTTCTGATGTTTATAGCGATATTGACGGGCATTTCGACCATATCGTGAGTAATCCTCCGTTTCATGCGGGTCTTAAAACGCATTACGCCGCCACAGAAACCTTACTCGAACGTGCGCCAGAATACCTAAACCGTGCGGGTGAATTGACGATTGTTGCCAACAGCTTCCTTCGCTATATGCCGTTTATTGAAAAGGCATTCGGGCATTGTGAAACACTGGCCAAGAGTAACAAGTTTGCGATATATCACGCTGCAAAACGCCAGTAACACCGAGGGAGCCCGATGGCTCCCATTTTGTTGTTGCGGGGTTTTATTTCCCGTCAAAAACGTTAATTTTGCGCACTATCACGGAGTTCATTGATAACTTACTTGCCAAGAAAAAATAAGTCCGTATAAGGGCTGGAGATGGATTAATTTCATATCCGCCTCTTTTAGCTACCGTCAAATTCGACAATATTCGGCTAAGCAAAGCGTTTTTTGATTTCCGATTTCTCAGGCAGAGACATGCAAAAAAAACAGAAATTCAAGCGACTTCAGCACACGCTGATGTTGGCTTTTCTGGTGCTGAGTATTACGCCTCTCACCCTGCTGGCTATTTTCTTCCTTGAATCGCACAGCAGCGATCTTGAACAACAAAGCACCACACACTTATCTTTCCTACGTGACAACAAAAAAGAGCAAATCATCAGCTACTTTGATGCGCGTCACTCGGAAGTAAAATCCTTTAGCCGCTCAGAACTTGCCACCGCCAGTGGCGGGCGCTTCTACGGTTTAATAGCCGCATTCCAACAGCTTGGCGACACAGAAGAAATTGCCCGCAACGTTGCCCGGGAGCGCTATGGTGCCGATTCAAACGCCACGTTACCACCCGGCGCTAACGACAGCAATTTCATTGGCAGCGAGCGGTACCGCCTACTGCATAAGCGCTATGACTGGGCCTATAAAGAACACCTGAAGCGTTCTGATTTTTCAGATATTTTACTGGTCGACATTCACGGAAACGTGGTTTATTCCGCGTTAAAAGATGACGCTTTTGGCTCAAACCTGCTTTCTGAAAAATGGCGTGAAACCGCAGTAGGTAAAACGTTCTCTGACATCAGGGAGACGGTCGATAGCCCTCTGACAGACAGTGATAATACGCCGATCGCTTTCACCGACTACACCCAGCAAACCAATGGTGAAATGGTGGCGTGGTTTGCTGCACCTATCATGCAGCAGGGCTACCTGCACAGCTACGTGCTGTTTAAATTGCCAAACAATGCGCTGGATAAAATGCTCAACTCAACCCCCCAGGAGAAGGGCTACATCAGCACCCTGTTGGTGGGCAATGATCTTATCCCTCGTAATCTGGTAACGACAGAAAAACTGGCACCAATTAACAGTACCGCGATTGAAGCCGCTCTCGCAGGTCTTCGTGATGTCGGTAGTTTCCTGAGTCCAGAGAATCACCGCGTATTGGGTGCCTATGCGCCAGTTGATATTCCGGGTACTTCCTGGGCGATCGTCCTCGAGTTACCGGAAGAAGAAGCATTCGCCCGCATCTACCAGTTGGAGAAAATCTTCATTGCGGTCATGGTCATTGCCATTTTGTTAGTGGTGATTGCTTCACACATGCTGTCTAACTCTATCACGGCGCCTTTGCTCAAACTGACCTGGGCCGCTGAGCAAGTTTCAGCGGGCGATCTGGACCAGAAAATTAACAACACAGACCGTGAAGATGAGATTGGTAGACTGGCTGTCAGTTTTGCCCGTATGCAGCGCTCAGTGCGCGATAAACTGGCTCTCATCCGCGAGCAAAATAAAGAGCTCGAACAAAATATTCAGGTCATCAAGCAAAAGAACGAAGAGCTTCAACAAGCTGACCGCATGAAAGATGACTTTCTAGCAACAACCTCCCATGAGCTGCGTACACCGCTCCATGGCATGGTGGGGATTGCCGAATCAATACTGGCAGGCGCAGAAGGTCCGCTGCCAGAACGCCAAAAGCATCAGCTTCAAATGATCATCAACAGTGGCGAACGTCTCTCGAACCTGGTGGATGATTTGCTTGATTACCACAAGATGCGTTACGGCGAACTTGAAATCTCTCCTCAAGCTGTCGATACCGCCAATGCAGTGAGGCTGGTTATTGAGCTTTCCAGCCATCTGCTGGGCGGAAAGCCGGTGCGTATCATCAATCAGGTACCTATTGACCTTCCGCTGGTTCGTGCCGATGAACAGCGTCTGGAGCAGGTGCTGTATAACCTTATTGGCAATGCCATCAAATACACCGACGAAGGCAAGATCATCATCTCTGCCACTGTGCTTGAAGGACAGTTGCGCATTCAGGTGGTAGACACTGGCCAAGGTATCCCGTCGGATCAGCTTGAGTATATTTTCGAGCCTCTCACACAAGCGAGCGGCAATGCCGCGCAGTATCGTCAGGGCGCCGGACTTGGTCTTTCCATCAGTCGTCAGCTTATCGACATCATGGGCGGTCAACTCTACGTATCCAGCCAGCCGATGGTGGGAACCACGTTTAGCTTTACCCTGCCCCTGGCAACCGAGGAAGACAAAGCAAAAACCCGTCTCGCCAATAATGCGCATTTCGCTGTGCCGCGGGTAGAGCTTGATCAGGCTGATTACACCCAATTACCGGAAAACCCAGACGGTCCATTGATCTTGGTAGTGGACGATGAACCGGTGAATCTGCAGGTTCTAAATAACTTCCTGCGTCTTGAAGGCTATCGGGTAAAAGCAGTGGAAAATGGCCGTCAGGCAATTGAATCCGTTACGATGGAAAAGCCATCGCTGATGCTGCTTGACGTCATGATGCCAGAATTAAGTGGCTATGAAGTCTGTAGCCATCTTCGGGAGCGTTACAGCCGGGCTGACCTGCCTATCATCATGCTTTCAGCCTTGGGGCAGGTTCAGGATAAGGTAAAAGGCTTTGATGCTGGAGCCAATGACTACCTGACAAAACCTTTCAACAAGGATGAACTAAGCGCCAGGATCCGCGCATACATCAATGCTTCGCTGACTGAACAGGAACGCGAACATAACCGTACCCTGCAAAAAGAAATCCACTTTAGGGAACAGGTAGAAGCAGGTCTGCGCGAAGTACAAAACAGACTGCTCGGCATGCTCGATAGCGCATCTGAAGGGATTATCTGTGTACAGGAAAGTGGCAAGATCACCTATGCCAACGATGCGTGTAGTGAAATCTTCCATTTAAGCGCAGAGCAGATTGAACGCCATCAGCTCGATGATTTTCTTGCCATGGCGTTGCCTGAACCGGAATCAAACCGAGGTCACTACAGCGGCCAGTTCAGGTTTAAAATCGATGGAGACATTGTCGATATTGACACTGACTTAATCACGCTACCGGAATCATCTGGCTTGCAAATGATGCTTATCCTCAACACGGGTAAGAAGGCCTCATCTCACCGGGTACAATTGTTGGAAAATGCCGTCTCGGCACTGGCAGATTATGCCTATGACGGCGACATGGACAAACTGCAACAACTCAGGGAGTTAGGTGGTGAGTTCACCCGCATGGCGGACCGTTTCTCTGGCAGCAAGCCGGATAAGGCCGATATCCTGCGCGACACTCTGGTCAAAGTCATGAGTGCTACCTTGAATTTCTGGCAGAATTCGACAGGAAAAACCAAATTTGATCTGGCGGAAGAAAGTGGGCTTTGGCGAGTCTATCTGGACAGGAGCACCCTGCAGACACGAACGCTGGATAAGTACCTCCACGTCGAAACCGTTCCAAAATCGCCGCGTTGGCGTACTGTCATCAGCACCATCGATTTTGTTCTTGAACGTTGCCCTGAAGAAAATAAAGAAAGAAGTGAGCTTGAAGTGCTCAGAGAAAGGCTTCAGGCTTTGATTTCAAGATAATCCCTTCATACTCATAAGCCCCGTACAGGGGCTTTTTTTCGACATAAATTCCCTCTCGCTTAATGTCACAAAAGACAAGCGCAGGCGTGCGTTTGCTTCACTCATGACGAAATGCATTCTTGCCTTAGTCCTTCTCTCTCGCGCTAGACGCTGCTCAGAGTTCTCTAATCTCAACCCTCGCCAGAGCGCTTGAAAGCCCCTTCATAAGAGCGCAGCCGGCGTTTGTATATCGCTGCGTAGAGCGACAACCAAACTTAATTCTCGTCGTAAAACACACCACTCAACACACCTTGCATAGGACGATTTTGCCGTAAAACACCCCGTTAAAAGTGTTCTATTTTTAACCTCAACATAAAAGCGTGAGACTATTTTTCCGTTTATGAGAAGAGAATCACAACAAAATCAGGCCCCAAATTTTCAGCAGAAAATTAACGACTCAAACAAACGGAGATCGAGATCACTCAATATTTCAATCTCGTTAACATCCATATTCAGAGAGGGATAAATGGTTAGTGGGCACTAACATAGGCGGGTAATGAAACCCGAATCAGGTCATTTTTTGACCTTAGTCAAATGTGGTAAAGCCTTGTCAAAATCGTCAATATTGACGGTTTTGACAAGAGGTCGGTTTCTTTTAACGTTTTTAACGGGCGACCCAATTGACCAAAAAACAGAACCGGAGTTTCCTTACATTGCACTGAGCCTGCACGGCCATGTGGATGACCAAGTTCACTTGAGTGGTTATCCATAGCGGGTTCCGGCCTGACCAAATTGATTACGGTCAGAACCAAGTGGAACAAAGCAACTAGTAAGGAACAGCTATGCTTGCCAATCTAAAGAAAACAAAACTTGCAGTAGCCGTCGTTGCGGCCGCAGCGTCGGTACTGACAGCTCCTGTTGTCAGCGCTGCCGATAGAGTAGAACTAACTATCGTACCTGACTTCTACCCACAACTTACTCGTAACTTCAACCCGTTCTTGCAGAACAACTTGAGAACAACTCTGGACTTCGTTTACGAGCCACTGGTTATCTTCAACCAGCTGGACGGTAACACTCCAGTAATGCGTCTCGCGAAGGATTACACTGTTTCAGATGATCTGAGAAAAGTAACTTTCGAAATCCGTGAAGGCGTTAAATGGTCTGACGGCACACCTTTCACTGCAGAGGACGTGGCATTTACTTACAACCTGATCCGTGAAAACGCAGCGCTTGACCTTGCAGGTAACGCAGCGCTGATCAGCGACGTTAAAGTGAAAGGCAACAGCGTTGAAATTTCGCTGAACGAAGCTAACTCTTCAGCACCTTTCAAACTGGTTCAAACGCATCCTGTTCCTAAGCACATCTGGAGCAAGGTCGATAAGCCAGAAGCTTTCGCGAACGAAACTCCAGTTGGTACTGGTCCGTTCACCGAAGTTGATACCTTCACCAGCAACCTGTATGTACAGTGTGAAAACCCTAACTACTGGGATGCTGACAGCGTAGCTATCGACTGTCTGCGTATGCCTCTGATCAACAACAACGACGGTCTGCTGTCTAAGATTGTTGCTTCTGAGCTGGACTGGACTTCTTCGTTCATCCCAGATATCGACGCAGTTTACGCATCAGTGAACAAGAACCACAAATACTGGCCAGCACCAGTAGGCTCTTCTGTTAACCTGCTGGTTAACTTCGAGCACCCAGAAGCAGCTAAGAACGAAGCACTGACTAACGTTGACTTCCGTCGCGCAATGTCTACTGCTATCGACCGTCAATCAATCATTGACATCGCGTTCTACGGTGCAGGTTCTCCAAACCACTCTGCAGCTGGTATCGCGGCGCTTTACCAAAGCTGGTCTAACCCTGCAACTTACGATGCAGCGAAGAAATTCAACTCATACAACGTTGAGTTTTCTAAAGAGCTGCTGAAGAAAGCAGGCTTCAAAGACATCAATGGTGACGGTTTCGTAGAAACTCCATCAGGCAAGAGCTTTGAACTGGCAATCCAGACTCCTTCTGGCTGGACTGACTGGAACAACACTTCACAGCTGGCAGCAGAAAACCTGGCAGATGTGGGCATCAAAGCGAAAGCTGTAACGCCTGACTTCTCTGTTTACAACGAAGCAATGGCTGGTGGTACGTTCGACGTAGCTCTGACTAACTACTTCACAGGTCCAGATCCACACCAGACTTGGGACACTGGCTTCCACTCTCGCTTCATGGCGAAAGAAGGTAACCCACGCTTCGCGATGCACCGCTTCAAGAGCGCGGAAGTAGACGAGCTGCTGGAGAAATTCTACTCAACAGCTGACCGTGAAGAGCAAGTGGAAATGGCTCACAAGATTGAGAAGATCCTTTCTGACAATCAAGTAGTGATTCCAGTTCTGTCTGCGGCTTCTACTTACCAGTTCAACGAATCACGCTTCACTGGCTGGTGGAGTGCGGACAATGCCAAAGGCCGTCCAATGATTTGGCAAGGTATCAATGAGCGTCTGCTGCACATTCTTGACCTTAAGCCAAAAGCTTAATCTCTAAATCTGGCGGCGCATCCGCGCCGCCTCTTTCCAAAGATAAACAATCGGTACTTTTGACCTTGGAGCTTTAATTCTTTGGTCACGGCTTCGTCGTGCCACTTAAGGTGTGAGTTATGGGATTTTTTCTTAATAGATTAATGTTTTATTTTGGCGCATTGCTTATCGCAATCACGCTGAATTTTATTTTACCACGTGCAATGCCCGGCGACCCGGTGACCATGATGTTTGCCAACGCGAGTGTACAGGTAACCCCTGAACGTATCGCGGCAATGAAAGCACTTTTGGGTTTCGTTGATGGCCCTATCCACGTTCAGTTCCTGACTTACGTGAAAAGTATTTTCACGTGGGAGCTTGGCGTATCAACCCAATTCTATCCAATGACTGTTAACGAGCTGATTGCTAAGTCTCTCGGTTGGACTCTGTTCCTTGCAGGTACTTCCGTAGTGATGGCGTTTTGTATCGGTTCAGTGGTTGGTATCTTCGCGGCATGGCGCCGTGGCAGTCGCTTCGACTCATTCGTATCTCCAGGTTTTATGGCCTTACAGGCAATTCCACCTGTTGTTATCGGTATGCTTATCCTTTTCATATTCGGTATCACACTCAAGTGGTTCCCGACATCTTACGGCATGCCAGAGGGCGCAATTCTCGACTTCACCAGCTGGGAGACTTACAGCGGCATTCTCTACCACGCTTTCCTCCCTCTGTTCTGTGCGACCATCGCACAAATCGGTGGCTTCCTTATCAACATGCGTAACAACATGATCAACTTGTTGGCGGAAGACTACATCACCATGGCTAAAGGTAAGGGCCTTTCCGAGAACCGCGTTGTCTTCAACTACGCCGCTCGTAACGCCCTGTTGCCAACCGTTACTGCGCTTTCTATGGCGCTGGGTATGGCAGTTGCTGGTCAGCTGGTTGTAGAAATGATTTTCCAATACCCAGGTTTGGGTACTGCGATGCTCAATGCCGTTAACGGCCGTGACTACCAAGTACTGCAAGGCCTGCTGATCATCCTGACCATCGTTATGCTGTGCTTCAACTTCATCGCTGATGTTCTCATCGTTTTGCTTGACCCACGTCTGCGTAAGGGAGGCAAATAATCATGAAAGATTTTCTTAATATTATTCGCGGTAATACAAAAGCTCTGGTAGGCGTCATCTTGATTCTGATGTTTATCATCGCCGCTGTTTTTGCACCGTTTCTTTCTCAGTACGACCCGCACAAGCGTACGGGTGCACCACATGAATACCCAGGTTTTGTCGTCAAAATGGCGCAAGCTAATCCAGATGGCTGGGTAGCCGAGAATCTGGCAGATAACCAACGTCGTCTGCGCATGTCAAAAGACGCTGAGCACGTTCTGGGTACTACCCGTCTTGGCCGCGACATCTGGTCTCAGGTGGTTCACGGTGCACGAACCTCACTGTTCGTTGGCTTCACTGCGGGTATCTTCGTGTGTGTGGTTGCCACCATCATGGGTATCTCAGCCGGTTACTTTGGCGGACGTGTAGACAACGTGCTGTCAGGGGCGATGAACGTCATGCTGGTTATGCCTCAGCTTCCAATCGTGATGGTAGTAGCAGCATTCGTCGGGCAGGCAGGTCCGCTCACCATCGCCTTGGTAATAGCCTTAACCTCCTGGGCATGGGGCGCCAGGGTAATCCGCTCCCAGACACTGGCAATTCGTGAGAAAGAGTTCGTTAAAGCCGCAGAAGTGCTTGGCGAATCCCGCACTCGCATCCTGTTTGTTGAAATCCTGCCAAACCTTATCCCTCTGGTAGGTGCAAGCTTCATCGGCTCTGTGATGTACGCCATCCTGACTGAGTCTGTGCTCTCGTTCATCGGTATGGGCGACCCGAGTGCCGTGAGCTGGGGTTCAATGCTGTACAACGTACGTACCTCTTCAGCAATGCAACTGGGTATCTGGTGGGAAGTACTGGCTCCGTGTTTGGCGCTGAGCTTGCTGTCTCTTGCACTGGCACTGGTTAACTTCGCAGTCGATGAAATCGCTAACCCGCAGTTGCGTGCACAAAAAGGCCTTAAGCGCTGGAAGAAGATGCAAGCAGCAGAAACTCAGTCACGTGCAGAAACTGAGCTGACTCCACAAGTAGCAATGAGCGGAGAGAAATAATGAGCGACGCACAACTACAAATCCGCAACCTATGTGTTGACTACATTACTGACGCGGGCGATGTCCGCGCAGTAAACAACGTAAGCTTTGATATTGGTAAAGGTGAAGTATTCGGTCTGGCCGGTGAGTCTGGCTGTGGTAAATCCACCGTTGCATTCTCACTGATGCGTCTTCATAAGCCGCCAGCATTCATCAGCGGCGGTGAAGTCCTCTTCAACGGTGAAGACATCATGAAATACAGCGATGAGCGCATGAGCCGCTTCCGCTGGAAAGAAATCTCCATGGTGTTCCAATCAGCGATGAACGCCCTGAACCCAGTTCTTACCATGGAAGAGCAGTTCTGTGACGTTATCATGCGCCACACCAACATGACCCGTGAACAGGCCAAGCGCCGCGCAGAAGGTCTGTTGGAAATCGTTGATATTCACCCAAGCCGTTTGACCGACTACCCGCACCAGTTCTCTGGTGGCATGCGTCAGCGTCTGGTTATTGCGATTGCACTGGCTCTGAACCCGAAAATGATCATCATGGACGAGCCGACAACGGCACTGGACGTGGTGGTTCAGCGCGAGATCCTGCAAAAGATCCACGCACTGAAAGAAGAGTTTGGTTTCTCGATTCTGTTCATCACCCACGACCTATCACTGATGGTCGAGTTCACTGACCGTATCGGCATCATGTATGCCGGCCAGTTGATTGAGGTGGCACCATCGAAAGAAATCCTCAAAAACCCTTATCACCCTTACACCGAAGGTCTGGCTAGCTCATTCCCTCCACTGACGGGTCCAAAAACACACCTTTCCGGTATTCCAGGCAACCCATTGAATCTGCTTGAAATCCCACAAGGCTGTCGTTTCCAGGCTCGTTGCGGAAAGACCAAAGACACCTGTTTCAAAGTGGCTAACACACTGACTCAGGTAGAGCCAAACCGTTTCACCAACTGCCACCTGTTTACAGGCAAGTAATTGGCTTTAGCGACTTGTAGGAGTGAGCAATGACTAAAGAATTAGGCCAACCAATTGTTGAAGGCAAAAATCTAGTAAAAGATTTCCCTATCAGCAGTAATGCGCTGAACAAGCCAATGATGCGCGCACTGAATGACGTGTCATTCAAACTGTATAAAAGCCGCGGTCTGTCGGTAGTAGGTGAATCTGGTTCAGGTAAATCTACCTCAGCAAAAATGATCGCCAAGATGTATGCACCAACCTCTGGCTCTATTGAGTACAAAGGCCGCGACATCGCGACTATCACCAAGAAAAACGATCTGATGACCTATCGCGAAGGTGTTCAGATGGTATGGCAAGACCCGTTCGGTTCCCTGAACCCAACACACACCATTTTCCACCACATCGCGCGTCCGCTGCACATTCATAAGAAAGCGAGCAGCAACCCGAAAGAACTGGAAGAACAAGTGTACGACCTGCTGAACCAGGTTGGTCTGACACCGCCAAAAGAAACCGCACAGAAGTACCCTCACCAGCTTTCTGGTGGTCAGCGCCAGCGCGTTAACTTAGCGCGCAACATCGCTGTGGGTGCTGAAGTTGTACTGGCTGACGAGCCAACCTCCATGCTCGACGTGTCTATCCGTGCAGGTGTATTGAACCTGATGGAAGAGATGAAGTTCGAGAAGGAAATGGCGCTGCTGTACATCACGCACGACATCGCAACTGCACGTTATATCGCAGAAGATCTGGCGGTAATGTACGTTGGCCACATGGTGGAATGGGGCGACTGTGAAGAAATCATTCACCGTCCACAGCACCCATACACACGCCTGCTGGTTTCCGCAGTACCGGATCCTTCGAAATCTATCCACACCGAGCTGGAAGGTAATAAAGGCGAAATTCCTCTATGGACGCCGGATTCTGTTGGCTGCCCATTTGCTGGCCGTTGTCTGCACGCGACAGAAAAATGTCGTCAGGCGTTACCTCCAGTGACCAAACTGGCGGATAACCACTTCGTTCGCTGCTATCTGTTCGAGTGAGCCTCGGGCTAGAGTTTTAGGAGGTAAAATGCAGCTGTTGATCAATCATATCGGCTATGAGCGCTTCGGCAATAAACAAGCGCTGATCCTTGCAAAGCAAGAAGTCACTGCAACACATGCCGATATTGTAGATTGCCATACTGGGCAATCAGTGATGCAGCTGCCTGTTTGTGCTTGTGGTTCTGTAGACCAATGGCATACCGGCGACGTTTACCGTATCGATTTCTCTGCACTCAATGAGTGCGGAGATTTCTTCGTCAAAGTGGGAGACGTTTCGTCTCCGGCTTTTTCTGTCGCAGAAGGTATCCTGTTTGATCGCACCTTTTCAGATGTGATCCACTACTTCAAATCCCAGCGTTGTACAGGCACGTTTGATCAGCGCGATCGCACTGCGCCCCTTCTTGGCACAGATCGTCACGTTGATGTTCATGGCGGTTGGTATGATGCGTCAGGCGACGTCAGCAAATACTTCAGCCACCTTTCATATGCTAACTATTTAAACCCTCAGCAAATTCCGATGGTTGTCTGGAATATGCTGAATACTCTGGAAACCCTTTCTTCAGAACTGGCTCCATTCTCTAAAACCCGTCTGCATGATGAAGCGCTGTTTGGTGCAGATTTTTTAGTTCGCATGCAGGACGCAGAAGGTTTCTTCTACCTGACCGTATTCGACAAGTGGAGCAAAGACCCGTCTCAACGCGATATCTGCGCGTATGAAACCCAGCAAGGTCACAAGACCAATGCATTCCAGGCTGGTTTCCGTCAGGGGGCTGGCGTAGCGATCGCAGCACTTGCCGCTGCCGCGCGCTTGGACGTTAACGGCGAATACGATGTTGAGACTTACCAAAAGACTGCAGAAACGGGCTACTGGCATCTAAAAGAAAACAATACGTCATACCTGGACGATGGTCAGGAAAACACCATCGACTTCTACTGCGCGCTGCTGGCAACAACAGAACTTTTCAAACTCACCGCCAGCGAGTCATACCTTGAAGAAGCGCGTTATTGGGCAACCCGCCTTACCGAGCAACAACAGAGTGATGAATGTATTAATCACTTCTGGTCCGCTAACGGTGATGGTTCTCGCCCTTATTTTCATGCTGCTGAAGCAGGCTTGCCTGCGATTTCGCTGATGCAATACCTTCAGGTAGAAGGCGATGACACACTCAAAGCGAAATATACGGAAACCCTTTTCAATGCGCTGAACTTTGAGCTCAGCATCTCCGCCGAAGTGAACAATCCGTTCGGTTATCCGCGTCAGTACATCAAGAATGTCGACGCAGAAAAACGCACCAGCTTCTTCGTGGCCCAGCGCAACGAGACTGGCTACTGGTGGCAAGGTGAAAATGCGCGTCTGGGTTCACTCGCTGCCATGGCATTTATGGCCACCAGCTATGTGTCTGACGAAGAGCAAAAAGCCAAGCTTCGTGAATACGGTCAACATGCCCTGAACTGGATTGTGGGACTCAACCCTTACGACATGTGCATGTTGGACGGCCATGGCCGCAACAACCCTGACTACCTGCCTGATCTTGGTTTTATCAATGCCAAAGGCGGCGTGTGCAACGGCATTACAGCTGGCTTTGAAAACGAGCATGACATCGCTTTCAAACCGGAAGGACAGAAAGATGACATGCTGCAGAACTGGCGTTGGGGTGAGCAATGGATCCCACATGCGGCTTGGTATCTGTTAGCGATTGCCATGCAAAAGAAGGATGTTGCCCATGGGTAATTTCTTCTGTGGCGTAGACGGTGGTGGCACTTCCTGCCGCGCGCGTATTGTTGATGAACAAGGTCAGTTTTTGGGTGAAGCCAAAACCGGCAGTGCCAACATCCTTTTGGGTGTAGAACTGGCGATGGAGAACATCCAAAGTGCTATTGCTCAAGCGGCTGAACAGGCTGGTATCACCGACCTTTCCACGCTTTCTGTCGGCCTGGCATTAGCAGCGGCTGAGCAACGCTCTGCCTGGCAGGCGTTTATGGCTCTACCGCACCCGTACAAACACATGACCCTGAACACTGACGGTTATGGTGCGTGTATGGGCGCATTCAACGGTGATAACGGTGCCATCGTTATCGCTGGCACAGGCTCTGTCGGTATCTATTTAGAAAACGGTCAACAGTATGTTGTCGGTGGCCGTGAATTCCCAATCTCCGATCAAGGCGGCGGCGCAGTTATGGGACTGCGCCTGATCCAACAAACGCTGCTGGCACACGATGGTCTTCGCACCAGTTCGGCTCTGTCAGATCACGTCCTTGCGCATTTCAACCACGACCTCGATGCCATTGTTGAATGGTCTAAAACCGCGAAACCTCGCGATTACGGCCAATTCAGTCCGAAAGTATTCGAACTGGCAATGGAACGAGATGAACTTGCCATGGAATTACTGCAAGGCTCTGCTGATGATGTGGAGCGTCTTATCCTCGGTTTGAACCGTAAAGGCGCAACGCAAATCGCGCTGATGGGCAGCATTGGTGAACGTATTGTTCGCTGGCTGTCTCCAGCGACCCAGTCTTTGCTGGTAAAACCCCAGGCGGATGCCATGGCCGGCGCTATTTTGATGGCGCGCGGTAACCACAATCTTTATCCGTTTTCGAGGTGAGCCATGAATTTTCGCCTAGACCTCAATGTTATTGAAGCGACGCCAAGTGAAAGCCGCTTTGCGTTAGTGCTTCATAACCTTTCTGAAACTAACATCCAGAACTGGCAGCTGACATTCAGCGCCAGCCGCTATGTGCTGCCAACGTCAGTGTCTCACGGCACCTTAAAACAGATTGGCAGTCTGTGTATTTTTGAAACGGGCGAACCTTTAAACGCAAACGATCATCTGTACCTTGAGTTCAGCCATCCTACCAAGCCTTTCTCTATGCATGATGAAGGCATTGGTGATGCATGCCTGTTGATCACAACAGAAGATGGCGTGAAGGCCGTGCCAGTTGAAACAACACCAATCAATCTCGGCACCCAAACACCAGAACGCCTTCCACTGACACTTACAGAGCCGAAAGCGATCAATCTGATTCCTCAGCCTAAAGCGCTGGTGGTAAAGCAAGGCCAGTTTGCGCTGACTGACGACGTCGCGATTCAATCTGACAGTGATATCAGCAAACCTGCAGCGCGTTGGCTGGCAGACGAGATGTCTCAACACCTTCGCCGTGATGTCACCATCAAGCAAGAAGCTCAAATCCGTCTGGTTCAGGATAAAAGCCTGAAACCAGAGCACTACCGGGTAAGCGTAACCCTTCAGGGAGTAACGATTTCAGCATCGAACGAGGCAGGCTTTGCCCATGGTGTAGCGACAGTACTTCAACTGCTGCCAACACAAGCATCGCATCGTCACTATTTCGATTACGCCCTGCCATGCGTTGAAGTTGAAGATCATCCTCGCTTTGGTTACCGCGGCATGATGCTGGACTGTGCACGTCACTTCCACCCTCTCAGCCGTGTTAAAAACCTGATCAACCAACTGGCTCGCTTTAAGTTCAACCATTTCCATTGGCACTTAACCGATGACGAAGGCTGGCGCATCCAGATTGATGCGTATCCGGAACTGACAGAAATCGGCGCCTGGCGTGGGCCATTTGAAAGCATTGAGCCTCAGTACACTTCGCTGTCCAAGATCCACGGTGGTTTTTACACCAAAGACGAGATCCGTGAAGTCATTGCCTATGCCGCAGAACGAGGCATCACTGTTGTACCGGAAATTGATATCCCAGGTCACTGCCGTGCTGCTATCAAATCCCTGCCACAACTGCTGGTTGAAGACGCGGATACCTCAGCGTATCGCAGTATCCAGAACTACAACGACAATGTGCTGAACCCTGGTCTCAAAGGCACTTACACCTTCTTGGAAACCGTTTTAAAAGAAGTGTGTGAGCTTTTCCCTGCGCCTTACGTTCACATTGGTGCTGACGAAGTACCAGAAGGCGTGTGGATAGACAGCCCTGCATGTCAGGCCTTGATGAAAACCCACGGCTATAAAGACTTCAAAGATCTTCAGGGTCACGTTCTGCGTCACTGTGAAGATTTCCTCAGCACCAAAGGCAAGCAAATGTTCGGCTGGGAAGAGGCGGTGTTTGGCAACAAAGTCAGCAAAGACACAGTGATCTTCTCTTGGCTCAACGAGCAATCCGGTCTCGACTGCATTCGCAACGGTTACAACGTTGTGCTTCAGCCAGGCCACGAAACTTACTTGGATATGGCACAAGACTACTCGGCTTGTGAGCCGGGCACAGACTGGGCCTGTAAGGTACCGCTTGAAAAAGCCTACCACTATGAGCCTTTCGCTAACTCAACCGTCACCACAGAAGAGTTTGGGAAAGTGAAAGGAATTCAATGCGCACTTTGGTGCGAGATGACCAATACCCAAAGCCGCTTCGAGTACATGATCTTCCCTCGCCTTCTGGCGATCGCAGAAGTGTGTTGGAGCGCCAAGGAACAGCGGGACTGGGCAGATTTCCAAGCCCGTCTCAGCGGACAACTGCAGTACCTGGATCGTCTGGGTATTAACTATCGTCGGTAATTACTTCAATTTTTTGAGATTTGTAGAAGGATACACGCCATGAAATACGGCTTCTTTGATAACGACAACCGGGAATATGTCATTACCCGCCCTGACGTACCGGCGCCATGGACCAACTATTTAGGTACAGAAAAGTTCTGTACCGTAATTTCACACAACGCAGGTGGCTACTCGTTCTACAACAGCCCTGAATACAACCGCGTGACCAAATTCCGTCCAAACGGTACCTTCGACCGCCCAGGACATTACGTATACCTGCGTGATGACGAGACTGGCGACTACTGGTCAATCTCTTGGCAGCCAGTGGCTAAAAGCCTGGAAGAAGCATCGTACGAAGTGCGTCACGGCCTGTCTTACTCTAAGTTCAAGTGTGAGTACAACGGCATCACCGCACAGAAAACCCTGTTCGTACCAAAAGGCGAAGACGCACAAATTTGGGATGTGAAGATTAAGAACGACGGTGACAAGCCACGTACGATCAGCGCATTCTCTTTCGTTGAGTTCTCATTCAGCCACATCCAGTCTGATAACCAGAACCACCAGATGAGCCTGTACTCTGCAGGTACTTCATATAACGAAGGCGTGATTGAGTACGATCTGTACTACAACACTAACGACCATGAAGGCTTCTACTACATGGCGTCCAGCTTCGACCCAGACAGCTTCGACGGTCAACGCGATAGCTTCCTGGGTATGTACCGCGACGAAGCAAACCCAATTGCTCTCGAAAATGGTCGTTGCTCTAACCACGTTCAAACCTGTTACAACCACTGTGGTTCTCTGCACAAGCAATTCGTTATTCAGCCAGGTGAAGAAGTTCGCTTCGTATTCCTGCTGGGTATCGGTAAAGGTGAAGGCCAACGTCTGCGCGCGAAATACCAGGATATGGCTAACGTTGATGCAGCATTTGCAGCCATCAAAGGCCACTGGGATGAGCGTTGTAACAAGTTCCAGGTAACTTCACCAAACGAAGGTCTGGACACCATGATCAACGCATGGACTCTGTACCAGGCGGAAACCTGTGTGGTTTGGTCTCGCTTTGCGTCATTCATCGAGGTAGGCGGCCGTACTGGTCTGGGCTACCGTGATACAGCTCAGGACGCAATCTCTGTTCCTCATTCTAACCCAGCAATGACCCGCAAGCGTCTGGTTGACTTACTGCGCGGTCAGGTGAAAGCGGGTTACGGTCTGCACCTGTTCGATCCAGACTGGTTCGATCCAGAGAAAGCCGACGTTAAACCATCTAAGTCACCAACCGTTGTTCCAACCCCAAGTGACGAAGATAAGATCCACGGCATCGAAGACACCTGTTCTGATGACCACCTGTGGATTGTCCCGACCATTATTAACTACGTTCAGGAAACCGGCGAAGAAAGCTTCCTAGACGAAGTGATCCCATACGCAGATGGCGGCGACGCGACCGTTTACGAGCACATGAAAGCTGCACTGGAATTCTCAGCAGAATACGTGGGCCAAACCGGTATCTGTAAAGGTCTGCGTGCAGACTGGAACGACTGTCTGAACCTGGGTGGCGGTGAGTCCGCAATGGTTTCTTTCCTGCACTTCTGGGCGCTTCAAGAGTTTGTAGCTCTGGCGAAGTACAAAGGTAAAGACGCAGATGTTGCTAAATACACCGAGATGGCAGCAAACGTGCGTGAAGCCTGTGAACTGCACCTGTGGGATAACGAAGGCGGCTGGTACATCCGTGGCCTGACAAAAGACGGCGACAAGATCGGTACTGCACAACAAGCAGAAGGTCGTGTTCACCTTGAGTCAAACACTCTGGCTGTTCTGTCTGGTCTGGCGTCTCAAGAGCGCGGTGAAAAGGCAATGGATGCAGTAGATGAGAACCTGTTCTCTGAGTATGGTCTGCACCTGAATTCACCATCGTTCGCAACACCAAACGATGACATCGGCTTCGTAACCCGCGTTTACCAAGGCGTGAAAGAAAATGGCGCAATCTTCTCGCATCCAAACCCATGGGCTTGGGTAGCAGAAACCAAACTGGGCCGCGGCGACCGTGCAATGAAGTTCTACGACGCACTGAACCCGTACAACCAGAATGACATGATCGAGAAGCGTGTGGCTGAACCTTACTCTTACGTTCAGTTCATCATGGGTCGCGACCACGAAAACCACGGCCGTGCAAACCACCCATGGCTGACCGGTACGTCTGGTTGGGCTTACTTCGCGGTAACCAACTTCATTCTGGGTGTACAAACTGGCTTCAGCGGCCTGATTGTTGACCCATGTATCCCAACTAGCTGGCCTGGTTTCGAAGTTCGTCGTGAATGGCGCGATGCGACTTACAACATCAAGGTTGAAAACCCGAACGGCGTTAGCAAAGGCGTGAAATCAATCACTCTGAACGGTGAAACTGTTGAAGGTGCAATTCCTGCACAAGCGGCAGGCTCTGTGAACGAAGTGGTTGTTGTTCTGGGCTAATCACAAAAACGGGGCTGAATCAGCCCCGTTATTTGTCTGTTTCTAAAGGAGTTCAACCATGATCCAATTTGGTACCGGTGGCTGGCGTGCACTGATTGGCGAAGAGTTTACCCGCGATAACGTGCGACTCGTTGCCCAGAGCCTTGCCAACATCATGATCAATGAAAACGCGATCGAGCCGGGCTTTGTTATCGGTTATGACCGCCGTTTCCTGTCTGACAAAGCTGCAGAATGGTTTGCGAGCGTGCTAGCTGCAAATGGCATCACCGTTAGCTTTATCGACAAATACGTTCCAACCCCTATCGTGATGTTCAAAGCGAAGGAGATGGAGACCCACTACTCGGCGTGTATCACCGCTTCGCACAACCCAGCGGATTACAACGGCGTCAAAGTCTTTATCAAAGGCGGTCGTGACGCAGACGAAATCATCACTGCGAAGATTGAAGAGCAAATCAGCCAACTTCAACTGAGCGATGTGAAAACCATCGACTTCGAAGATGCGGTTGAAGCGGGCTCGGTCAAGATCATCAACCCGATGAACGAATTCGTGGATTCGATCATCGATTTCATCGACATTGAAGCGATCAAAAAAGCCAACCTTCGCGTGCTGATAGATCCTATGTTCGGTGTGGCGAAAAACGCCCTGCAAACCGTTCTTATCTCTGGCCGCTGTGACGTTGACGTTATCAACGACGGTGCAAACCCAGGCTTCGGCGGATTGATGCCATCACCAAGTGCTGCAACGCTATACCGCCTGAAGCATCTGGTTGCTCATGAAGGTTACGACATCGGTATTGGTACCGATGGTGATGCAGACCGTCTTGGCATCATCGACGAGAAAGGTAACTTCATTCACCCGAACGAAGTCCTGCTGCTGCTGTACTACTACATGCTGAAGTACAAAGGCTGGAAAGGCTCTGTGGTACGTAACATCGCGACCACTCACCTGCTGGATAAAGTCGCCGCAGACCATGACGAGAAGAGCTTTGAAGTGCCTGTGGGCTTCAAACACATCAGCTCACAAATGGAAGCAGATGACTCTCTGATTGGCGGCGAAAGCTCTGGTGGCCTGACAATCCGCGGTCACATCAAAGGTAAAGATGGCGTATTCGCTTCGAGCTTATTGGTGGAAATGATCAGCGTAACGGGCAAGAAGCTATCTGAATTGCTTGATGAAATCTACAGCAAGTATGGCTACGCCTACACAGCTGAAGGTGATTGCACATTCAAAGCTTCTCAGCGCGAAGAGCTCTACAACAAGATTTATGTAGAAAAGGCACTGCCAGAATTTGCTTATGAGATTGAAAAAGTCAGCTATGCCGATGGCCTGAAAGTTTACTTCAAGAACGGCGGTTGGGCATTGGCGCGCTTCTCAGGCACCGAGCCACTACTGCGTATTTTCGTGGAGTGGGAAGACCAAGACACCGCGGAAGCTCTGGTTCAACAAATCAAAGAGTTCCTGTACGTTTGATGTCAAAAATGAACAGGTTAATCCACTAAATTGGCAACAATGCTGTTCATTCCTGCAAACCGAAAGGTTTTTGCAACAAGGGTAGCTTAGCTACCCTTTCTTTTATCTGCTGAGGGTGCATTCACGGAAAGAAAGGTCACCGACAACCAGCATAGCGTCGTCTCCTTTTGTATATAGCCCCACAGAGCCATCTTCCAGTTCATATTGCGCGCCGGAAGCAGATCGAATTCGAGGGAGTTCATACTCAGCATCATTGACATGAATCAACGCGTAGTCTGACATCACCATAGCACCGAACACCTGGCCATCCTCACACGCATATTGGTGAGGCAATGGGGAAGCACAAGCGGCCAACAGAGAGGCCGACATCGTAACGCCAAGTAATCTCTTCATCATTATTCTCCGTCACTGCGTTCTCATATATCTCATCATGAATGCAAAAATTAATATGAAAACCTAGTCACAACATTTCATTCTAGTTTGATCCAAGGCGAACCTTTGCTTCAAAACAAGATATTGAAAATATGAAATTTGAATAAATTAATGGGGAAAAATAAAGAGCGCATATTTAACGATATGTATAGCCATTTTTCTGTACATTGTGCGGTCAACGAAAACATTATATTGAAATGCCCTCCATTTCAGCGTCAATCGATGACCGAAATTGCAAAAGGAAAAGTCTTCCCTCGCAACTAATTACCCTGCCTTTTTTCATCGTTATGCTCTTCTATGATTTATTTCGCGTTAGAAATTAAAGGAGCAAACTGATGTTAAAACACGCTTTATTGGCGGCCGCTGTATCTGGAGCATTGGCGGCACCGAGTTATGCAGTCTCTTCGCAGGAGTTAACTCAGTTGGGCCAAGGTCTCGACCTGACGTACTCAGTCATCGATAACCAGCAAGATGAGTGGCGTACGTTCAAAGGTGTCATTTCTCTCACCAATGACAGCGCAACGGCGCTGCCATCGTCAGGATGGGCTATTTACTTCAGCCACATCCGCATGATCAAACCTTTAGCAACAGACACGCTTAAGGTTTCTCATGTTAACGGTGATATCTTCAAGATCGAACCTACTGCTTCTTTTTCTCCCCTCGCACCGGGACAGTCACTTGATATCGAATTCTTATCCGAGTTCTGGCAAGTCGCGAAAACCGACGTTATGCCAAACTGGTATCTGGTTTCCGACAGTGGTGATACTGCTCTGATTGCCAGCACAAGCAACACCATCAATGGTGAAGTGCCGACTAAGCCAGGTGAAGAGCTACCTTTCGTGTCTGATTTTGACACTGAGCTACAGTGGAAGCGCTATGGCGGCAGCATCACAGATTTCTACGACCCGTTCACAGCTGCCGATCGCTACGCGAAAAACAGCGATCTCAGCAAGATTGCTGACGCAAAGGGGGTTATCCCTACACCTGCTTCAATTAGCTTCGGGGAAGGTGAGCTCACTATCGATCCATCTTGGGTAGTGGTTTACGACAATGGTTACCAAACCCAGGCAGAGTTTATCGCTAAGCAGTTTGGCTTAACCGCAGCACCTTGGTCTCCAAATCAATCCAAAGTGATTCATGTTGGTTGGGGCCAAGTCACCATTGACGGAAAAGCTAAGTGGGAAGAAGCATACGAATTACGTGTTTCACCGACCGAGGAAAAGATTGAGATCAACGCTGTTGATGCCGCAGGTGCGTTGTATGCTGCACAATCCCTGATTCAATTAACCGATAACGGCGCAGTGCCTGAAGCGTCGATCGCCGATGCCCCGCGCTTTGCTTACCGTGGACTTTCCATTGATGCAGCACGTAACTTCCGCAGCAAGGAATCTGTACTGGAATTACTCGACCAGATGGCTGCGGTAAAACTGAATAAACTGCACCTTCGCCTGAGTGACGATGAAGCATGGCGTATTGAAATCCCAGAGCTGCCAGAACTTGCTGATGTTGGCTCAAAACGCTGTCATGACCTCACTGAAACCACGTGTGTATTGCCATTCCTTGGCGCTGGCCCTGATGGCACAGCCGAGTCCAATGGCTTCTATACCCAGGCTGATTACAAGGAAATCCTGGCCGCCGCTAAAGCGCTAAGCATTGAGGTGATCCCTGAAGTCGATATGCCAGGCCACGCGCACGCCGCTATCAAAGCGATGGACGCACGCTATGAGAAATTTGCCGCGCAAGGTGATTTGGTCAAAGCCAATGAGTTCCGCCTGAGCGATCCTGACGACACCACAGAATACCTGTCAGTACAGATGTTCACTGATAACGCCATGAACGTTTGTATGGAATCAACCTACAACTTCGTTGATACCGTTGTTGATTCATTGGTTGCCCTTCATCAGGATATTCAACCACTCAAAACCTTCCACTTCGGTGGTGATGAAATCGCTGGTGCATGGAAAGACTCTCCTGTCTGTCAGGCATTCCTTGCAGATAACAGCCATGGCATCTCTACCATTGACGAGCTAAGCCAATACTTCGTTGAACGTATCTCTGCCATTACGGCGAACCACAACCTTGATCTGGGTGGTTGGGAAGATGGCCTGATGCACAACAACAAAGTTTACCCACGCGGGGAAATGGTGAACGCGCAGGTGACGGGTAATGCATGGCAGAACATCTGGGAATGGGGCGTTGCAGACCGCGCTTACAACCTTGCCAACAATGGCTATGGCGTGATTTATAACCAAGCAACTCACTTCTACTTCGACCACCCGCATGAGCCAGATCCAGAAGAACGCGGTTATTACTGGGCTCCACGTTTCACTGACACCCGTAAGTCATTCGGCTTTATGCCAGATGACTTGTACGCGAATGCCGACTATACACGTGCTGGCGCGCCAATCACTAAAGAAGAAGTCCTCAACGCAGCTGGTGTGAAAACACTTGAGCGTCCAGAAAACGTTCTGGGTCTTCAGGGCTCTATCTGGAGTGAAACGATCCGTACAGAAGCGCAGTTCGAAGGCATGACCTTTCCTCGCGCAATCGCGTTGGCAGAGCGTGCTTGGCATTCGGCATCATGGGAAGCTCACGATGCAGACGGCAAGTTGGTTGATGAAGCGGCACGTAATGCTGGCTACAATCAGTTCGCAAACCTTGTTGCGAAAAACATCATGCCTAGCTTGGAAGACGGTGGTATCGCTTTTAACCTGCCAGTACCTGGCGGCATCATCGAAGCTGGCGTATTGAAAGCGAACAGTGCTTTCCCTGGCCTTTCGATTGAATACTCCGTTGACAATGGTCAAAGCTGGCAAGCCTATGATGCGAATCAAGCGCCTGCAGTGACTAGTGCACTTATCCGCACCGTATCAGGAGATCGCTCAAGCCGAGTTGCTGAAGTGAAGTAGTTCTTCATCTAGCTATATACGTCAAAAGGCCATTCTTACGGATGGCCTTTTTGTTGCGTGTCGAACAGCTGTTTTGTCAGTAGCTATGATGAATATGGAAAGATGCAGATGCAAAAAAGCCCTGACCGTCAGGTCAGGGCTTTTTCTAAATTGGAAGCCTGGCGATGTCCTACTCTCACATGGGGAGACCCCACACTACCATCGGCGCTGTTACGTTTCACTACTGAGTTCGGCATGGAGTCAGGTGGGTCCATAACGCTATGGTCGCCAAGCAAATTCTGCTAAGTCTTCACCTTTAAAAAAGGTAAAAACCAAAATCTTGGAAAGTGACTTTGTTTGTTCTCGTTCTACACATTCAATGTTCTATCTGAGTCCGTCAAAACCCCTTGGGTGTTGTATGGTTAAGCCTCACGGGCAATTAGT